>JAADHK010000095.1 GCA_013151835.1 Deltaproteobacteria bacterium | reverse complement strand
TTGCAATATTGCCTGCCGTGTCCGTGGCGCTGTAAGTCACAATATAACTGCCAACAGCCGACGTATTAACCGTATTAGCGGTAACAACGACTGTAACCGTGGCATCCACATTGTCAGTTGCCGTGGCGCCCGCATCCGTATAGGAACCGCCCACGGCCATAGTTACAGGATTATCGCCCAGGATGGTAATCACCGGGGCGGTCTGGTCCGTGACATTTACCGTGCGGGTGGCAGTTGCAATATTGCCTGCCGTGTCCGTGGCGCTGTAGGTCACAACATAGCTACCGACGGCCGACGTATTAACCGTATTAGCGGTAACAACGACCGAAACCGCTGCATCCACATTATCCGTCGCCGTGGCGCCTGCATCGTTATAGGTACTGCCCGCAGCCATAGATACAGGATTATTGCCCAAGATGGTGATGACCGGCGGCTCGGAATCAATTGCGTTGCCGGTCAGCGCTGCAAAAAGAACCGGGGTGGCCGGATCACTTGAGGGAATTTCCAGAACGCCATTTCCAGTGCCCAATTCCGTTGGACTGAACTGAATATCAACGGTGCAGAAACCGGGCTGGGGCTGGCTGTCAAACTCGATAACAAAACCATTTGCCCGGCCGGTATTGCTCAGGTCATTCCATGTGGCGGCATAATTATCAACGCCGTTTCCGAAAAACTCTATCCTGTTTTCAATCCCGTTGACGTTTGTAGGCTCGTTTGCCGCCCAGTTGGTATAGGTAAATGGCTCATTGCTGACCCACTGCCATCCGCCGTCGGGTTCCGGGGACCCGTCCGGTTGAAAACCGCCAAGCCACGGACCCAGGGTATTATTGAATGCGTCAACATACCAGAAACTCACGTCTCCTGCGACCAGCCCGTGAACAAAGGCATTTTCCTCCGGCGAGGTAATTGTGGCAAGATATCCCGCCGCGTTTTGCGCTGCGATATCGGCATTATCCCAGGTTATACCTTCCGGGATCAGCACCGCCATGTACCAATGGTCATTGCCGCCTGAAGCGGCCGGCCACTGCATGGCCTGGGCAGGTGTGGGAAGCGGAGTCAATGTCCGGTTATCGCAGGTATTGTCCACAATAGTAAAATCATCCGCATTGTTTCCGGAAATGCCAATCGTCCCAAGGATCAACTCAGAGCCGCCATTGTTGGAAACCATAAAAGACTGGATCGCGCTGCTTGAGCCGATATCCACGCTGCCAAAATCATGTTCAAGCGGATCGACTGAGATATCCGGATTCGGCTGGAACCCGGCTGTGCAGGTTTTATCCGCATCCATTGTTACCGTGGCCTGGCTGTTTCCGATATCCGTGCAGTCGCCCGACCAGCCGACAAAGAAAGAAGCGGCGTCGGGAGCAGCTGTCAAAGTAACGGTTGCATTATCGTCATAGAAGGCGGAACATGTAGAACCACAATCAATCCGAGGGGTTGGTATCTCCTCGCTGGTCACCGTACCCGAGCCGGCGCCGCTTTTGCCAACCGTGAGAACAACCTGGTCCCTGTTACCTGCAAGCGGAATGACCACCGGATTGCTTGTCTGGTTTGACGGAACTTCCAGGGATGCTTTTTTTATACCGGCAGTGGCGGAAGAAAAAACAATTTCCAGGCGGCAGAGTTCGGAGGGTGAAAGCGTCATGTTCGAGCAATCGTCATTCTGAATTGTAAACTCATTGCTGTCCGTGCTTATTGAGCCGATATTCAAATCCGCGGCGGCTGTAACCGTATTGTTATTGGCAATCGTAAGGGTCCGGGGAGTTGAAGTATTACCTGAAGTCAGCGTGCCAAAATCAATGGCTGGATCGGAAAGCGAAAACATCGGGGTCGATGTCGCCGTAATACCCCTTGGTGTTGATTCCGTTTCAATGGGAATACGCGGACCGCTTATCGGGGTGTCGGTTGCCGTATCAAAAACCCATACGGCATCTCTGTCCTCGTCACTGACATAGCCAAGATGCGTTCCCGGCGCTATGGCCACTCCATAGGTGCTGGAAGCACCTGAAAAACTGACGCTTCCAATGGAATCATCCGCCGTATGAAGCACTGTAAGGGATCTCCATTGATCGGCGGCGTAGACCTTGTCGCCGGCAGCGGTAATGGCCATATTTCTTCCCCCGATACCCACGGAGACTGCGGTGTTATCCACCGTATTGATTTTGTAACCACTTGATTCATAAACAAAAAGGCCATCAGGCCCGACCACTGCATAGCGCGATTCACTTCCCGTATCCACCTGGTTGAGAACGGTGCGGGTATCGGTATCCACGATACACACCGTGCCGTTTCCACGATTAGCCACATAGGCCCTCGGATAGAGGGGATTCATGGCGATCCCCTCTGGTGAGTAAAAGCAGGAATCATCGATCACTCCGGTTACGGTATTATCCGCTGTCCTGAATATGGTGACCGAATTCCCGGCTTTGTTTGCCACCCATACCTCCCGGCCATCCGGTGTCACTGCGAGGGCATAGGGTTCGTCAAATGATATATCATTTATTGTTTCAACCACTGTATTGGTGGCGGTGTCAATCACGCTTACACTGTCGTCATGCCGGTTGGGCACATAAACCCTGGTCCCGTTCGGATTCGCCGCCAGGTTTCTCGGCTCATATTCAACCGGGACGGTTGCGATGACACGATTCGCGGCAGGACTGATAACTGAAACGGAATCACTGTCGATATTAGAAACATAAACGGCGGCGGGGTCCGCATTGAACTGCGAGACCGGGATCTCAATTCCGTCCACGATAAGCAGGCCCTGCCGGGTAACACCGTCATCATTGGCGTCAACTAAATACGTCACGACACCGGAACCGGAGCCGTCCGCCCCGGATGTAATGGTCAGCCAGGGTGAATCTGTTGTCGCCACCCAGGTGCATGAAGACTGCAATTCCGTGATGTCTATACTCATTTCACCCCCTGAGGAAGGATATATCACCTCGGCGGGCTCAATGCCGCAATTGCTGAATACAACCATGTCTATCCAGCCCGCATCTGAACCGGCGCTTCCCCAGACTCCCTTTGAATATTGCCATTTCACGGAATGAGAACCGGCGGAAACGGGAAAGACCCCCTGACGCCAGTCAGTCTCTCCTGAAACGGATGCCTGTTCAAGGCCGTCAATAAACAAGGCAAGGAAATCATTATTATCGGCGGAGATTTTCCAGTAAAAGGACAGGGTCACGGGCCCGTTAATGATGGTTTCCATCCAGGTTTCCTGATTGTCGGATATCGATCCGCTCCGGACTGCATCTTCACCATCATGAGTAACCGCCGATTGATCAAAAAAAGAGGCATCGCCGCCCGTGGTCCAGTTCAACCCTGTTGTGTCAACCGCCGAATTAATACTATCTGAGAAAAGGATAAATTCAGCAGTGCAGGTCTTATCCGCATCCATGGCCACCCGGCCATCGGCATCGCAGTCACCAGACCATCCGGAAAAAACTGAATCAGAGTCCGGCTCCTCGGCCAGCGTAACGGTTTTGCCGTTATCGTAGGTATCCGAACAGACTGAACCGCAATTGATATTACCAACATCGCTGGTTACGGTACCGGAGCCGCTGCCCGAGAGATTTATCGTCAGGGTCCTGGTGTTTGAGAGTTCCAGGTCAAGAACATATCCCGCATCAGCACTCCATACAGGCGGCCGGCCGGCCGGGACAAACGATCCGCTGGCTGCGCCGGGTGCGGTTGACAGAATATCTTCCCGCCCCTGGCTCCTGTCCCATACCTTAAAGGTCAGCGCTTCACCCTCAACCGCTCCCTCAACAATGCCTGAAGTTGCGGGATCATCTCCATAAACATGCACAATCCCGTACTGCCCCGCAGTTGTGACCCGGTATGAGCCGCGCAGGATATTGTTGCTGTCAAAAACACCCACTTCATCACCCGTTTCAGCCGGGTCGCCCATAATATAGAGGTCGCCGATATAATTGCATTCATAGGGTGTTGAGGGTGCGGCGCCGAAATGGGAGGCCGTGTTAATATTCAATGCAAAGCCCTGCTGGTCCTGCCATAGGGGCGGGACAGAAGATGGCGAAAAGGAGGTGTTTGGCGCCGGAAAACCCGGGGTCAAGACCAGTTCGGCCCCCGACAGCTCAACGCCCCTGTCGGCGTCCCATACCCGCACGCTTAACGGGTCACCCGCCACGGCCCCCTCGTCCAGCCCGGGGGAGATGATATCATCACCATAAACATGCATAACACCATATTGTCCGGCTGTCTGAACCACGTAGAGACCACACAGTACGCTGTCGGGATCGTAAAAAGCCACTTCATCACCCGGCTGCGCGGCAATATTGTCAATCAATACATATCCCATGAAATCACTGAAAGCAGGAGAGGCTACCGGTGCGGTAAAATGGCCTGCCCGGGCAACAGTAGCTGTCCAGGCAGTTAAGAAAAAGAAAGCGATTATTATAATCAGCTTATTTTTCAGTGAGTTGTTAACATTGATCACAGGCCCCATAAGAATCTCCTCAGCTCGTAGCGCGTGGAGCTTGGTATGTTTTTTTATCTTTGATCCGGAAAATCAGCCTGCTCCCGCCGGCCATCGCCGCTCCAGATGACATCCCCGGGCAATGGTTTGCCGTTGAGCAGAAAGGTAAGCTTATCCCCCCTTGTTGCGCCTTCATCAGCAACGGTTGTGGGGTCATCGCCATATACATGTACAAATCCGTAACGGCCGTCCGTTTTTACTGCAAAAGCACCACAGACCACCCCATCGGCATCCTGAACCGTAACGATGTCACCCGGCCGGGCCGAGGCAATAAAGCCGTAAAAGTCCATGGATATCGGAGTCGCGGTCACTTCAGGGCCTGGGCCATCTGCCGCCGCATGGCCGGCCAACGGCAATACAAGGCAGAAGACCACCGCCAATACCATTCCCATAAATTTAATTTGCTGAAGATTTCTTCGGTTTTTCATGGCCAGTTCCCTCCATGTCGGATGGTTTAATTTGATAATTTATGGACTTCTATGCAACTAAATTTTAACAGCTTGAAATAATTGATAAGTTGTTTTCACATATAGTGGTGATCCTTCACCATGAAAAGATTTCTGCGACGCCATCAATATGACAAGCCCCCCACGGTATCCATTCTGATCCACAGACCATATCCCGGTCCCAGATAATCAAGATCGGAAAAACCTGCCGGAAGCCAGGGATCATAGGTGTGCGCGCCGGTGGAATCAAAGGAACGGACTACCGAATACTTGCCGCTGATCGAGGCCAGAATATCATCAATGGATGCCACCGGAGTAAAGATCGTGACTTCAGCCGGGAAAGCGATCTGGGGCAGAATACCCGAATATTTCACTCCGGGATGCCAGTATCCCACCAGGTTCCAACCGCCCTCTCCTCTCAAAGCCAGGGAGTCTCCCGCTTTCGCCTTGATACCGCTGATTTCAAGGTTTCCGGCGGTTGTCATCTTGATCCAGTACCCGTAACCTCCCGCAATATATTCAAGATCGCTAAACCCGGGCAATGCCGGATCATAGGTATGGGCGCCGCTGCTGTCAAAGGAGCGGACGACCTCATATTGACCGGCAATTGATGCAAGCACGTCGTTGATTGATGCCGCAGGCTGGAAGAGGGTGCCCGGCAGCATCGGTTCCGAGGGCTGGGTGCCGGTGTAAAAACAGGTCTTGACCGGAAAGCTTATCAGGTTCCAGCCGGCCGAAAGAGGCACGGAATAGACACCGGCTCCGGCCAGATCAACATTGGCGCTGTCGCCGTCAAAAGTCCAGGTGGGGGGTTGAGTTCCGCTGATAACACTTACCGTGGGACTTATCTCAACCCCGGCAGAGGCATCCCAGACCAGGAAGGTCAACTCGTCATTCACCTCGGCGCCTTCATCCTGTGCTGAATCGGGATCATCCTTATAAACATGCATGAACCCGTAACTGCCGGTCGTCTGCACCGTGAACTGGCCGCAAATCACACCGTCCGGATCAACAACGGCAATTTCATCGCCAGGCTCGGCCGGCACACCGTCAATGGTAACGACTCCGTAAAAATCCATGGACTCGCTGGTACCCCCGGCAATGGAAAAATGTTTCACCAGGGTCGGCACGGTACCGGCCAGATACTCGGCCAGATTGTCGGCGCCGTCATTATCGTTATCATTAGCGGCATCGGCAGGATTAAGCGGATCAAGGCCGTACTGCACCTCCCAGCCATCCGGCATGCCATCGTTATCCGTATCCTCAACAGCCGGATCAGTCCCGTGGCTATACTCTTCAAGATTGCTCAGTCCGTCAATATCGCCATCTGCGATTGCATCGGCAGCAGACTGGGAATCAAGGCCATTTGCGTCTTCCCACGCATTGGGCATACCGTCGCCGTCATCGTCTCCAAGAGAGCCGCCGGTTAATACGGCATGGGACACAAAGGTAACGGGTGAACCGATAAGGCCGGCTGATGCCGCCGTCACCGTGGTAGGGCCGGTGGAAGCACCCAGGGTCAGGGTATCGGATGCCAGCCCGTTCGCGTCGGTGGCCACCGGAGCGGACGAGGCGAGCGCCCCGTCACCGGATATAACGTTAAAACCAACATCAACACCGGCCACCGGCTGACCCAGAATATCGGTTACCTTGACCACCAGCGGATTGTCCAGGGCAAGGTTGACCTCATTGACCTGGTTGTCTCCTGAAATCATTCCCAGGGTCATGGCCTGCCCGGGATCATAACCGGTGGCGCTAAATGTAATTGTCTCGGAAGTGCCGTCAATTGTGGCGGTTACCGTGTTAACACCGGGGGTTGCGCCCAGGGTCAAGGATGTGGAGACCCGGCCGTTTGCATCACTGGTCGCCGAGGCAGCGGACAGGCTGCCGTCACCGCCGGTAATAACAAAATTGACCAGCACCCCGGCCCGTGGAATGGAATCGGAATCATAGACCCGGGCCTGCAGATCATCCGCCATGGCCACACCCGTTTGACCCAACTGGCTGTTGCCGGCCACCATCTGGATAAAACTCGGGATGGACTCATCCTCGCCAAGTCTTACGTCATCAATGGTCCATCCCGCCTGGGTAAGAGAACAGCCATAGCTGCTGTTATTATCTTCCATTACAAATTTGATCCGCACATCAGGCAGCCCCGCCCAGGCGGAAAGATCAACGCTCTGCTGTGTCCAGGCGGCCTGGGATCCCTGAAAAGAAGCCACCTGGGTCCAGGTGCCGGGCTGGCCGTTATAGGTGGAAAGGTATACCCGGCCATAATCATACTCACTGGCATAAAAGCTGCTGCAACCGTTATTGGCCAGGCTGACGGTGTTATATTTATGCCAGAAGGAGAGCTGCGGATGCACCGCCCCCTGCAGACTGATGGTATTGGCCATGATCAGGGAAGAATTCGTCAACGACCCGTAATTGCCCAGGGGGCTGTCGGTCATGGCATACGTGCCGCTGTTGGCGTCAGGAACAAGGTTCCAGGAAGAAGTATACCAGTTGGTGGCAGTTGCGCCCCCTTCCATATCATCGAAAAACGGGTATGCAATTTTGGCGGATGTTGTTTCATCAATGGATACATCATCGATAAACCATCCGTCTGACTGGATGGAACTGTTGGCCGTTATCCTGAAACGAATATCCACCTGCTTGCCCGCATAACTGGAAAGATCTACCTGCTCTTTTACCCAGGCAGGAGAGGTGCCGGTGACAAAGTAGAGCTTCAACCAGGCGCCCACGCCATGCTCGGCAACTTCGATATAGCCAAAATCACTGTTTTCTTCAAAGGTATAACGATGCCAGAAATTTAAAACCGGCATATTGGCGGTCCCCAGATCAATGGCCAGCAGCAGGGAACTGTCTGCATCGGCAGCATACGAGCCGCCCGGCGAATCGGCCCACACAACGGAAGTTGTCCCGGTATGGGTATCGGCAGGATCCAGGGTCATCAAGCCCCATGGGGAATCATAGAACCAGGGAATCTCACCATTTTCCATGTCATCATAAAATGGATACGACGCCTGGACCGATTCTTCATCAATCTTCAAATCATCCATAAACCAGCCGTCATTCTGTGTTTGGCTATCTGAGATCAACCTGAAGCGCAGCCCCAGATTGGTGTTACCCACATAATTGGCCAGGTTAATCCTTTCATAGTTCCAACTGCTCTCCACACCGGTGATGGCACGCAGTTGCTGCCAGGTCTGACCGTTGTCTATCGAGACCTCCAGTTTGACAAAATCGGCCCCTTCCTCAAGGAAATATTTATGCCAGAAGGTCAGCACCGGCATGGAAGAATTGCCAAGGTTAACAAAAGTGGTCATGCTGGTGTTTGCATCGGCAGGATAGGAAGCCCCGCCCGGAGAATCAGTCCACACCGTGGAAGCCTGGCCGTTGTATGAATCGGCAGCGTCAAGTGTTTCCAGGCCCCATGGCGTTCCGTGTTCCCATTGGCCCATACCGGACTCCCCATCCTCGATAAACGGGTATCCATTATGGGGAACCGAATAGGTCGCCTGCACCTCATTGCTTGCCATGGAAACATTGCCATCCGTATCCCATACCCACATTTTATAATAATGGACCCCGGGCTGGATTAAGGAAACCGGATCAACATGGGTGAGGGCCGCAGGGTCATACACGGTTGTAATCAGCCTGTCATTACGACTGACATTGGGAGTATCGGAACGATACAGTTCATACCGGTCAAAATCGCCCTCGGTATTTTGGCTCCACGACAGGGATACGCTGTTCATTGAGGAAGCATCTATGCTCAATGAAACTTCCACGGGCGCTTCTTCAATGGTTACATCATCAATGGTCCAGCCGGCCCGGGTAAGAGAACAGCCATAGCTGCTGTTGTTGTCATTCATCACAAACTTGATGCGCACCTGGGGCAGGCCGACCCACGGACTTAAGTCAAGCTGGGTATAGGTCCAGTCGGAAGAACCGGAAAAGGCGGTTAACTGGGTCCATGTCCCGGGCTGCCCTTTCTGGGTGGAAAGGTATACCCGGCCATAATCATATTCAGTGGCATAAAAACTGTTGCAACCGTTATTAGCCAGATTTACCGTATCATATTTATGCCGGAAAGAGAGCATTGGATGGATCGTCCCGTTCAGGTCAATGGTATTGGCCATGATCAGTGTTGAATTGACCAATTGTCCGTAATTTCCCTGGGGACTGTCGGCCATGGCAAAAGAACCGCTGTATGGATCAGCCGCCAGGTCCCAGGAGGAACTCTGCCAGTTGGCTTCGGAAGCAGGGCTTTCCATGGGGTCGACAAACGGAAATGCAACGGGTGCGGCAGAGGTCTCGGCAATGGTCAGGTCATCAATATACCAGCCGTCCGACTGGATACTGCCATTGGCGACCACCCGGAACCGGATATCCACCTGCTTGCCGGCATAATTCGAAAGATCGATCCGTTCGGAAAGCCAGTCCGGCGAGGTGCCGGTGACAAAATAAATACGTTGCCACGAAGAGGGCCCAACCTCCTTGATCTCCACATAACCGAAATCACCATTGGCCTCAAAGCCGTACTTATGCCAGAAGGTCAGTACCGGCATGTCCGCGCTGCCCAGATCAATGGTCATCTGCAGCCAGGTATCATCATTTGCGGCATAGGAGCCTTCGGGTGAATCCGTCCACACGATGGAATCGGAAACCTGCTCGTGGGTGTCAACCGCCGCCAGCGTCACCTGTCCCCATGTGGAGCTGTAAAACCAGGGAATAATGCCCGATTCCATGTCGTCATCGAATGGATACGCGGCCTGGAGCAGCTCTTCCTTAACGGACAGATCATCCATATACCATCCGTCCTGCTGGTTGGCGCCGTCGGAGATCAGGCGAAAACGCAGCCCCAGGTTGGCATTGCCCGTATACGCCGTCAGGTTGACCCGCTCCTGATTCCAGGATGTCTCGGTACCGGTAAAAGAACGGAGTTCCGTCCAGGACTGACCGTCATCAACGGATATTTCAAGCTTAACAAAATCAACGCCCTGTTCCAGAGAATATTTATGCCAGAAGCTCAGCACAGGGGCGGCTGCCGCAGAACTGAGATCCAGAAACGTAGTCAGGCTGGTATTGGCATTGGGCGGATAATTGGCGGAGCCCGGCGAATCGGTCCATACCGTGGAGGATGCTCCGGTGCGCGTCTCGGTCCCCGGCAGAGATGTCAATCCCCAGGGTGCGCCCCATTCCCATTGCCCGGTGCCACTCTCCCCGTCCTCGGTAAAGGGATAGCTGTTATTCGGCACGGCATAGGTGGCCTCCACCTCATTGCTGGCCAGGGAATAATTACCCGCCTGGTCAAAAACCCAAATCCGGTAAAAATAGGTGCCGGGCTGAATCATTGCCACCGGGTCCGTAAATGTCGTGGTCGCCTGAGTGGAAATGGAAGCTATCAGAGTGTTTGTGCGGCTCACCCCGGAAGCCGAAGACCGATAAATTTCATAATGGGAAAAGTCGCCGTCATTGTTTTGAGTCCAGGAAAGATCAACGGAGTGCATACTGGTATCGGTTATGGATAAGGCCACCTCTGTTGGCGCCTCTTCAACGGCTACGTCATCAATGGTCCACCCTGCCTGGGTGAGGGAACAGCCATAAGAGCTGTTATTATCATTCATCACAAATTTGATCCGTACATTGGGAACACCGGCCCAGGCACTTAAGTCAATAACCACCCGGCTCCACGCCCCCTGGCTCCCCTGAAAACTCCCTATCTGGTTCCAGGTGCCGGGCTGGCCGTTAAAGGTTGAAAGGTATACCCGGCCATAATCATATTCAGTGGCATAAAAACTGCTGCAACCGTTATTAGCCAAACTTATGGTGTTATATTTATGCCAGAAGGAAAGCTGCGGATGCACCGCGGTTAACAGGCTGATGGTGCTGGCCATGTTGAGTTCCGACCAGGTAAGATTGCCATAGTTTCCCTGGAGGCTGTCGGTCATCGCGTAGGCGCCGCTGTATTTGTCTGTCGTCAGGCCCCAGGATGATGTATGCCAGTTGGCGTCCGTTGTGGCGCCGCCGTCCATGTCATCAAAAAAAGGATAGGGAAGGGCCGAGGCGCCGGTCTCGTCAATCCTGACATCATCGATGTACCAGCCGTCCGACTGGACGCCGTTGCCGTCGGATACCAGCCGGAACCGTATATCGACCTTGCCGCCGGCATAATTTGAAAGGTCCACCCTTTCCTCTGTCCAGGACGCAATGGTGCCGGTGACAAAGAAAATACGTTCCCAGGTGGCTGAACCGTCTTTTCTGACCTCAACGTACCCGAAATCGGAGTTTGTATCAAAAGTAGCCCGCTGCCAGAATGAGAGCACGGGCATATCGGCGTTGCCCATATCAATTGTCATCTGCAGGGAGGCATCAGCCCCGGACCCGTAGGTGGTGCCCGGAGAATCGGTCCAGGCATTGCTGCCCGAATGCTGGTAGGTCGTGGTTATGCCCCAGGGGGCGCCTGCGGTCCAGGCCGTGACCGTACCTTCCATGTCATCAAAAAAAGGATAGGGGAACAGGGCCGGGTTTGTTGAGCCCGATGCTTCCTTGCTGCCTGTTGCAAGGTCACTGGTGTCAAAGACAAATACCTTATAGTAGTAGGTCGTGTCCGGATCGAGGGAGGTGTCGGTATAGACGTCGGTGGCCTGGGAGGTGACCGTGGTCACCAGGGTATCTTCCGTGGTCACACCCACCGAGGTGGAACGGTAAATCCGGTAACTGGCGAAATCCGTATCGAGTGAGGAGGTCCAGCCAAGATCAAGCGTGGTTGAGCCTGGATTGGTTACGCTAAGGTCGGCAATCTGGACGGGAGCCTCATCAATGGCCACATCATCAATGGTCCAGCCGTCCCAGGTAATCGTCTTGTCGGTGACCAGCCGGAATCGAATAAGAACGGACGCCTCACCGGCATAGGCGGTAAGATCAACCTGTGTTCTGGTCCAGCCATCGGAAATGCCTGTAAATATTGCCGGCTGGCCAGGCCAGGTGGCGCCTCCATCCGTGGAGACTTCCACATATCCGTAATCAAACGTGGTTTCAAGTTGATAGGTATGCCAAAAAACCAGTTGGGGAGCCGTGGCGCTGGAAAGATCTACGGGCGTGGTGAGCGTAAGGGAAACATTAACATCATTGCCGTAATAGGTTGCCGGGCTGTCGGTCCAGGCCGTGGTTGAGCTGTGAAAATCGGAAGTCGTTGTCGCCCAGGGAGAATCGGCGGTCCAGTTGGACGCACCCTCCATGTCGTCAGCAAAATAGTCAGCGCCCCAGGCTGTTGACCAGGTCAGGAGGAGGAAAAAAATTCCAATAATTACCAATGGCATCCGTCTTACCTGCACTAAGATCGTTTGTATAGTCATGGCTATCCTCCCGCATTTATGTTTAATTGGTGTTTAGATTATTTTATTTTAAAAATACTATGGTGTCCTTTTTATTTTTGGTCTTGATCATGGCTTCCGTCATATTCAGATTCTGCCTTCGTGCCGAACCCGCTTCAATTTTATACGCGTTATCCCCGACCAGGCTGTTTGTTCACGATACGATATAAATGCCTTCCGAAATATAAATTCATATAATATGAAAAGATTTACAGGAGCTTCAAGGTGAGGGATTAGATTATCAAGATATTTGTTCCGATGCAATGGAAATTTGAAGGTCGGCGCCACCATAAAAAAACCGCCGCAACCTGACAGGCTGCGGCGGTTTTTATTTTTTTCATCCGGAGGTCGTTGCAAAAGAAAGGCAGGCCTTTTATTTTTTTTCCTCCCAGGAAACGATTTTTTCATACTTGTTTTTCTGCATGGTCACCATCTTCATGACGACCCTCTTTTTTCCCATCTTAACCTTACCGGTTAACGTTATATTTTCAACCACATATCCATCCTTGTCAAGCCCGGATATTTCAATGACGACATTTTGGGCTTCGGTGTTGTTTGTCACAATAGCCTTCATGGTAACGGAAACGTTGGTTGCCCCCTTTTCCACATAAACAGGCTTAATATCACTTACAACTATTCCTTCCGCAGCCATTGCGTTTGAAAATGTTCCACATATCATAAATCCGGCTAAAAGCGAGATTGATAATAAAAATAACTGTTTGTTCATGAGACCTCCTTTACCTTCCCTATGTTTTCCCGTGCTCCTCTTATCTTTCAATTCCTGCCGTCCGGCATAATGGCATTTATTCCACATTATTTCAAGCTAAATCGGGAGCAAATCGAGATGCTCCGGATTTTCAGCTATGGATAGCTCTCAATAAATTTTATTTGCGCCCGGCCGCTGTTTAGGATATTCTTAATAAGATTTGTAAACCTTGCCCGTCTTGCCTCGTGAAAGTCTGCACGTGATGAGGGCGTATTTCCACGTTCCGAACCACAGTAATCGAAAGGGAGGATACCGATGGGAACAAACAACCTTATTTTTCTTGAAAACATTGAGTGGTTTGATGATACCGGCAAATCTTTTGTTCACCGCATACCCGAGTCGGGCTCCGGCGAAATCAAGTGGGGGGCGCAGCTCACGGTTCGCGACAGCCAGGCCGGCGTCTTTTTCTACAAGGGCCATGCCATAGAGGCTTTCGGCCCGGGCCGTCACACCCTTAAAACCGGCAATATCCCGGTCCTGACCAAGATACTCTCCCTCCCCTGGGCCATGAACAGCCCGTTGCGGGCCGAGGTCTACATGGTCAACATGAAGGTCTTCATCAACCTGAAATGGGGCACCCGGGACCCGGTTGCCTTCAAGGACTCGGAACTCGGCCTCATCCGGCTCCGGGCATTCGGGGTCTTCAACCTCCAGGTGATGCAGCCGGTATTGTTTGTAAACCGCATGGTGGGGACACAGGGAATTTTCACCACCGCAGAGGTAGAGGAATACTTAAACCGGGTGATTGTTTCGCGTTTTAACGACCACATGGGCGAAAATATCGATTCGATTTTAAACCTTCCCGCCAAGTACGACGAGCTTTCACAGGGCATTGTCAAGCGCCTGCAGGAGGATTTCGGCCGGTTCGGCCTGGGCCTGACCGCGCTTTACATCAACGCCATTACCCCGCCGCCCGAGGTACAGAAGGCCATTGACGACCGGAGCCGGATGGGCGTTTTTAACGACATGAACAAACTCATGCAGATGAAGGCCGCCATGGCAATGGAAAAGGCAGCGGAGGGCGAAGGCGGCAGCGGCCAGGGAATGGGCATGGGCATGGGCCTGATGATGCCCGCCATGTTCTCACAGTATTTTGCCAAGGCAGGGGCCGGAGCGGACAAGGGCGGAGCCGCACAGCCGGCGCCGGTTATATGCCAGGATTGCGGGAAAGGCATCACCACGGACGCCAAGTTCTGCCCCTATTGCGGCCACCAGCAGCTCGTAATACGCCAATGCGTAAAATGCGGTAAAAACCTGGCCGCAAACACCCTGTTCTGCCCCCGCTGCGGGCATCCGGTGGAGGAACAATTAGAGCCTAAGACCTGCCACAAGTGCGGTAGCGAAAACCTGCCGGAAGCCACCTTCTGCAACCAGTGCGGAGAAAAACTATCGACTACCTGATAGATTTCCAGTGTCCCCAGTGCGGAGCCCCGGCAACGCTTGCCGAAACAGACCGCCTGGTGACCTGCGCCTTTTGCAGGGTCAAATCCTATTTAATTTCAAGCGGTGTGTTCCACTATTGTTTTTCCCCGAAAACGCCGCCGGAAAAGCCTTTGATCTATTTCCCATACTGGCGGTTCAAGGGGATGGGGTTTGCCTGCACTTCCGTCGGCGTTATAAATCGTTTTTTTGATATCAGCCACCAGGCCGCCGCATCCATTTATTTCCCGCCCAACGTCGGATTCCGTAGCCAGGCATTAAAACTTTCTTTTGTCACCCGCGAAATCGAAGGGCAATTCATAGAGCCGTCCATACCGGTTTCAACCATGATGGAAGGCGCGGCTGCACGGATGAAAAAAAACGCCCGGACAGGCGTGCTGCACAACGCCTTTATCGGCGACACGACAAGCCTGATTTACTCCCCTTTTTACGTTAAGGGTAAGGTTTATGACGCTATTTTAAACAAAGCGGGCCCCCAGCCGGAATCCGGTTTCAACATCGATGCGTTGAAACTGAACCAGCCTGAGTGGGGGATTCGGTTTCTTCCCACGCTCTGCCCTTCCTGCGGGTGGGATCTGGACGGGGACCGGGACGCCTTTGTGCTGATATGCAAAAACTGCAACACCGCCTGGAAGCCCGCAAAGGATGGATTAAAGAAAATTTCTCTTGCCTGCATACCGGAAAAAAAAGACGATAATCCGGTCTATCTCCCCTTCTGGAAAATAACGGCGAAAATTGACGGCATCGGGCTTGAAAATTACGCGGATTTTATCAGGGTTGCAAACCTTCCAAAGGTGGTGCGGGAGGGGATGGAAAAAAGGCGGTTTTATTTCTGGTCCCTGGGGTTCAAGATGCGGCCCCGGACTTTTTTAACCGTTTCTTCCAGCGTAACGGGCGCCCAGTTGGAAGACAAGGTGGTGTCCGGACTCCCGGAAGGGAGGATTGCGGCGGTAAACCTGCCTGCCGAAGAGGCTGTCCAGAGCCTTTTGCCGATTCTCGCGCAGTTCCTGCATCCAAGGGAGGGACTCGATTCCATCCTGCCGAAAATATCCATCCACCCGAAACATGCCCTGCTGGTCTACGTCCCGTTTTCAGAAAAACATCACGAACTCGTGCATAAAAAAATACCCCTTGCCGTGAACAAGAACCAGCTCCGCCTGGCCTCAAACCTTTAATAAGAGCCTGGTGTCACATCTTGATTTAAGCCATTATTTCATCTACAGTTTCTTCAGCTTGTTATCTCCCAATAATTTTTCATGCAGCTTTGCTAATGAGCATTTCTTAAATCATTTCATTTAACAATGATTCAATTCAAGATGTGACACCAGATATTATTCAAACTGTTGCTTAAAAGCCATAAACTCCTCGCGCAGGCGTTCGAGATCCGCCTGCAAGTCGGTCACTTTTTGTTCCAGAGCCTCAATAAGCTCCTTTTGCACGGCCTTATCCGTCATCGGCGCCGATGTGACGTACACATCCTCTGTTTCAGACAAATCCACCTCTGAAAACAGGTGGGCATAGCGGTGTTCCTTACGGCCCGGCTGGCGGGGGAGCTTGACGATAAACGGACCGCTTTCATGCGCCATCAATCCCTCGATTATCCTCTCGACATCAGACCGTTCCTCAAATTCATACAGCCTTGCGGTCCGGGATCGAAGCTCGCCTGGGGTCTGCGGTCCCCGCAGCAGCAGTTCACACAACACAGCAAGCTCTCTTTTATAAAAATCGGTCACATCCTTCAGGTTATGGCTGTATTTATAGGTGCGGCTCCCGTGGCTTGCGACCTGCCATACCAGGTGCTGTTTTCGCAGGCTGTCCAGGGCATCCGTCACGCCGGCCTCGTCGAGATTCATGACCGGCTGCCGGTTGGTCTTCTGGTTGCAGGCCGTGGTCAGTGCTTTTAATGTCAGGGGATAGTAATCCGGCGTGGCCACCTGTTTTTCGATCAACACCCCTATGATACGGGCTTCCACGGGGTTGAGATTAAATGTCATCTTATTTTCTCCGTTAGCGTTGTTTTCAGCTTTTTACGAGCGCATCATGTTTCGGCGGGTTGCGTTTTGCCTGCCGGGTTTTCATCCGGTCCGGTTTCGGACTGCGGCAGGGGGTCCGACTCCCAGGCGGCGAATCTGTCGATATCGGTCCGGATCGACTTCACGGTCCATGCGATCAAGGCGACATCATCAACAAACCCAAATCCAAGGATAAAATCCGGAATAAAATCAAGCGGCATAACAAAATAGATCACGGCGCCGACAATGGCGACAAGGCCTTTCCAGGGGATTTCCCGATATTGGCCGCCTGCATATGCCTTGAGCATGCGCAAACAGGTGGCCAGTGTGTCCCAGACCTCCCCGAGCACGCCCCGGCCCTGGGCGCTCGCCTTGTCCTCGGCTTTTTCCAGCAGCGCCCGAAACTTTTCCGGATTTTTTATAATCTCAGATGCTTTTCCCTTTGCCTGCTCATAAATCCGGCTTTTTGAAATCCGTTCTCCAAATGTTTTTTTGTCCGTCGTCATGGCAATACCTATACATTGAAAATTGATGATCTCGTAAAAAGTCAGGCACCCCGGTAAAGATGGCTAAGTAGAAAGTTCCATATACAAGGCGTAGTGGTGTCCGCGAAAGCGGAGGCATACATATAGTATTCCGAGCATTTCGCGACCCGCTACAACGCAGTAGATGGGACTTTTTACGACGCCATCAAAATTAACCGCACTCGCTTTTCCTATTGCGTTTTTTTATAATATCACGTGATGTGATGAAACGCCATGAACGGTTGTGTTATCGCTTAAAAAAAGATTTGTAAACCCGCCCCGGCTCATTTACTCTCAACACATCACTCAGCCCGTCCACCGGGCTTGAAGCACCATAACTCGATAGAATAAGGATAAAAACAGCCGATGTCATTTATGGCAAACCTGAAAAAAAAGATCATGATCGACCGGCTGGCAGAGCGGGTCATACATAGCCTCGGCCCGGTGGGGAGCGGAAAGAAGATCGACCGGCCGGCCATGCGCACACTCCTTGAAATCGCCGGCTATCATGCCCGGACGAAGCGGTTCACCGAGATGTACGCCCATGATTTCGATGCCCCTGTGGCAAGCATCCTGGTACTCGACAACGAACTCAAGATCTTTAAAACATCCTTTTCCGATGTGCTGGTACGCAAAAGCCCCATCATCAAGGAAATGCTCAATATCCGCAATATCAGAAAAATTTTAAACGACACGGATGTGGTGATCGCAAAGCGCGCGGACGCCGTTGAGATGATCCGGACCGAAGGCATTGCCGGCCTGGACCTTTCCTACACGCCGGAAGATATTGAAAAAATTTACGCGGACGGATGCATTGCGCTCGACTGGAAAAATCCTGAAGACGTTGAAGTCGCCCTGGAGTTGTTCGCCGAACTGCTGGGCCTCACCCCGCCGCCCGTGCCTCCCCCCGGCATCCTTGTTTTCGGACAAAAAATCCGCGCGCAGGGGGCTCCTCTGCAATACGGACCGGTCATCCTTTACATCGCTTCTGAAAACCGGCTCAACTGCTTCGACGAGCCTCTGACGGGTCCGGCCATCGGGCGTCCTGAAATATTTGAGGACATTGCCTTTGGCGAAACCGCCCCGGACCTTGAAGGGGAAGCCGTTTTTGCCGCGTTAAAGGAGAACGTGCTTGCCCTTCCCCGGCCATACGCCGGTTCCTGAAGCCTGTGCTTATGGATACAAACAATCCCAAAAAGACCGGAATGCAATGGAAAACAAATTATTACTGAAAAAAATCGCAGAAGAACAAAATCTCGGCCTGCCCCAGGTCGAGGCCGTCGCCGCCCTGCTGGCCGACGGAGCGACCATCCCCTTTATCGCCCGCTACCGAAAAGAGGTCACGGGCAGCCTTGATGAAGTCGTGGTCGCCGCCATCCGAGACCGGCTCAACCAGTTGAGGGAGCTTGCCGACCGCCGGGAAGCAATCCTCAATTCGCTTGAAAAACACGGCCATCTGACCGACGAACTCAAGGCAAAAGTCCTGGCCGCAGAATCCATGGCCGTGCTCGAAGACATCTACCTCCCCTACAAACCCAAGCGCCGGACCAAAGGGGTCATTGCCCGGGAAAAAGGGCTTGAACCGCTGGCCATGCTGATTTTCGAACAGAAGGGAACCGATCCAAAAAGCGCTGCCGCACCATTTGTCGATCCCGAAAAGGGGGTCGAATCGTTAGAAGCGGCACTGAGCGGGGCCCGGGATATCATCGCGGAAATCGTCAATGAAAATAACGAGGCCCGGGCGTGCCTCAGACACCTTTTTTTCACAAAGGCGACGGTCAAAAGCCGGGTCCTGCCGGACAAGGAGGAACTCGGGGCGAAATTCAGGGATTATTTCGAATGGGAGGAGGCGGTGGCCACCATCCCGTCGCACCGGCTCATGGCCATCCGGCGGGGGGAAACCGAAGGCGTCCTGAGCTTTCGGATACTCCCGGATGAAGCGGCGGCGCTCACCATACTGGAAGACCTGTTCGTCAAGGGAAACGGGCCGGATGCCGCACAGGTCCGGCTTGCGGTAAAAGACGGCTACAAGCGGCTGTTGTCCAATTCAATGGAAACGGAGGTCCGTGTCCATGCCAAGTTAAAGGCGGATAGCGAAGCGATACGGGTCTTTGCCGAAAACCTGCGCCAGTTGCTGCTTTCCCCGCCCCTGGGCGCAAGGCGCGTCATGGGGATCGATCCGGGATTTCGGACCGGCTGCAAGGTGGTCTGCCTGGATCGCCAGGGGAAACTTCTTCACCATGATACGGTTTATCCGTTCATGTCGGAAAAAAAGGCGGCCGCAGACGCCAAAAAAATCAAATCCCTGTGCGAACGATATGAAATCGAGGCCATCGCCGTGGGAAACGGCACGGCCGGCCGTGAAACCGAGGCATTTGTCCGGGCGATCCCCTTTTCAAAACCATTGACCCTCATCATGGTCAATGAAAGCGGAGCGTCCATCTATTCCGCCTCCGAGGTTGCCCGCGAGGAATTTCCGGACCTCGACCTGACGGTGCGCGGCTCCGTATCCATCGGCCGACGCCTGATGGACCCCCTTGCGGAGCTGGTCAAGATCGACCCGAAATCCATCGGCGTGGGCCAGTATCAGCACGATGTGGACCAGCGGGCATTGAAACAAACCCTCGATGACGTGGTCATGAGCTGCGTCAACGGCATTGGCGTCGATCTCAACCGGGCCAGTGCGCAACTCCTTACCTATGTATCCGGATTAAATGTTAGAATCGCCAGAAACATCGTTGCGCACCGGGATGAAAACGGGGCGTTTTCCTCACGAAAAGCGTTGATGAAGGTGCCGCGCCTCGGCCCCAAGGCCTTTGAGCAATGCGCGGGATTCCTGCGGGTCGCCGGCGGGAAAAACCCCCTGGATGCAAGCGCCGTGCATCCCGAAAGCTATCACATCGTGAACGACATGGCCAAAGACCTCGGGGCCACGGTGGATGATCTCATGAAAAATCCGAGCCTGCGCGCAAAAATCGATATTGCAAAATATGTAACCCCATCCGTGGGCATCCCCACATTAAAGGATATCCTTGCCGAACTGGCCAGGCCGGGACGGGACCCGAGGGAAAAATTCGAGGCATTTTCCTTTGCCGAGGGGATCGAAAAAATCGCGGATCTGCTGCCCGGAATGAAACTCCCCGGCATCGTGACCAATATTACCGCGTTCGGCGCATTCGTGGACATCGGGGTCCACCAGGACGGCCTGGTTCATGTGAGCCAGATGGCCGACCGGTTCGTAAAAGACCCCGCACAAATCGTCAAGGTACAGCAGAAAGTGACCGTGAATGTTCTTAAAGTGGATCTGGCCCGAAACCGGATTTCGCTTTCCATGAAATCGGGAACCGGCCGCAATCAAACATGAATCAAAACAGGGGGGAAAAACCATGAAAACCAGATCCGGCATTTGTTTCCTTTTTCTTTTTTTATCCGTGCTGTTATTGGGGCTGTTATCGGGATGCTTCCATTCATCAAAACTGCCGCCCCTGATTGAGAAATACAACCCGGGCAAACCTATCATCATCAAAGGCGCCGCTGTTTTCACGGGGATTCCGGGACAGGATGTGCTCCGGAATGCCGATATCCTGATCGAAAACGGAAAAATTGCACGGATCGGCGATGTTTCCGATGCAAAATCCGATTGCCTCGTCATTGACGGCAAAGGCAAAATGGTAATCCCCGGCCTGATCGACCACCACGTCCACATCACGAGTCCCGGTACGCCCCCCTGGTATCCCGTCATGCCGGACCGGAAACTGATCGAAAGGAATCTGTCCGCCTTTGTCTATGCCGGAATCACGAGCGTGTTCGACATGGGCGGGCCGCCCTATGACATGGAATCCACAGGTAAACGGATTGCCGCCGAAGACAAAATCAATCCCCGCCTGTTCTATGTCGGCAAGATCCTGACCAAAAAAGGGGGGCATCCCTGCTATATGCTCGACAACCTCATGCCCTGGCCCGGCGGTGCGATCGCCATCCGGAAAGTGGTCGACCAGATATCGGATAAAGATGATATCCGGCCCGCAATCCTGGAAAACAAGGCCCACGGGGCAACCATGACCAAGATCGTAATCGACCAGCTCCCCCTCGGCATACCCTCCCTGTATGAAGACCTGACCCGCGAAATCGTTGCACAATCAAAAAAAGAGGGATTGACGTTGTGCGCCCATATCGGGTCGGAATCCGATATCCTGACCGGCATGAACGCCGGGGTCCGGTTTTTCGCCCATGCCCCTTATCGCTCCTCGCTTTCGGATGCCACGATCCAACGGATGAAAGCCGATCAGGTCTCCGTCATCTCTACACTGGTGGTCTTTGACCGGACCGCCGACTTCTTTAAAAATACAACGGCCTTTACCGGCATGGACCGGCAAATCCTTGATCCGCAAATCATGAACGCCTATCTGAATCCCCCGAACGGCGCACTGGATTTCGGCGATCCCCGGCTCGTAAGCTGGGTCCACGACCTCGAGACCTGCCGCGAGATCAAGTTTGAAAACGTCCGCCGGATGAAGGCGGCCGGCATCACGATCATTGCCGGCACCGACAGCCCCAATGTGGCCACAGTGGCCGGATCATCCCTGCACACCGAATTGCGGCTGCTGGTTGAAAAATGCGGATTCTCCCCGACCGAAGCCGTTCTGGCCGCAACCTCGGTATCCGGCGAAATGATAGAAAAAATCACCGGCGTCAAAGGCCTGGGCCGCATCACACCAGGCGGACCGGCGGACCTGGTGATTTTAAATAAGGATTTTCGCAACGATATCACCCAGACCGAAAACATCAACACGGTCATCTCAAACGGCCGGATCGTCAAACGGCAGGAATTGTAGGGAGCGGGAGAACAGAATCGATTAGGGGGGGGCTGTCTTTTCCTGTAAAAAGGCGACGGGCAAACAAATGCCGTTATGACGGGGAGATTTCCTTTACACGGCCGACGATGCCGCTTTCCAGGCGTACCTTGATGCCGTGGGGATGGGTCGGGGATTTGGTCAGGATGTCCTTAATCACCCCTTCTGTCAGCTTTCCGGTCCGCTGATCCTGTTTTTGGACAACGGCCACGTGCGCGCCCTGCTTTATCATGCTTCGGTTTGTTCCGTTCATGGATTGATCCTTATTGGGTTGCATCGCTCTGACATCTTCTGGAATTTTTTTTGAAGCTTCGCCGATAATCTCGAGGCTTCGAACAAATGCTCTTTTGAGCGTTGGATCCCTTACAAATGAGTCATAGTCGATATCTGATATCTGATCCAGGATGAAGTTGATCTCATCCAGGATATGATGGATGTATTCATGCGGCGATAGGGACACGTTCAACCTCCCTTAGAATATGCGGCCCTATGTGTGGACTGAGAGCCTCCGGCGTAACCAACTCTACTTTTCGTCCCAGGATATTTTCCAACAGAAACGCAACTTCCATAAAATTATCAAAGGTATGCTTTTCAGGCATGAATTCCACAAGAATATCAATGTCGCTCAACGGCGTATGGTCACCCCGGACAAAGGAACCAAATAAGCCAATATTTTTTACGCCATAGCTTGCAAGCTGCTCTTGCTCATCTAAAATACGATTAAATATTAAGCTCTTAATATTAGTATTTTCAATCATAACGCATCCTCTTCAATGTTTACCGCATCAGAATACCCTATAACTCAGGGGGATGCAATTGAATATCACCTGAAATGAATATGTACCGCCAACGTCGCTAATCAGCCGTGCAGTTTTTTCATCGGCTGATTAGCCTCTGTACAATAGATCAATAATTTGTCAAGACTTACGCGCTTCTTACAAACCACCTGTTAAAACTTGACATACAAGACGCTTTATGCAATACGATCAAAGCGTTAAAAACAATGCCTTATTCATCTTTGATGGCGTCGTAAAAGTCCCATCTACTGCGTTGTAGCGGGTCGCGAAATGCTCGGAATACTATATGTACTCCGCTTTCGCGACACCACTACGCCTTGTATATGGAACTTTCTACTTAGCCATCTTTACCGGGGTGCCTGACTTTTTACGAGATCATCATCTTTGAGTTATCCGTTTTGAGTTATCGGGCAAAGGTTGCATTTATGAAATACTGTGAGGCGAAGCTGGGGAGATCTTTTATTATCCGACTGGAAGACGGCGATGTCGTGCATGAGTGCATTGAGGCGTTTGCCCAGGAACATGAAATCCAGTCAGCCGCGCTGATTATCATCGGCGGTGCGGACACCAAAAGCAGGTTGGTGGTCGGTCCGGATGAAGGCCGGGCTGAAAAAATCGTTCCCATGACCCATGATTTGAAAAATGTTTGCGAGGTGGCTGGCACGGGGACCATATTTCCTGATGAAAAAGGAAAACCAATACTTCACATGCACATGGCCTGCGGCAGAAATGACAAAACTATAACCGGCTGCGTCCGCACCGGAGTTAAGGTATGGCATGTGATGGAGGCTGTTCTATTTGAATTGACTGATAACCCGGCCAAACGCGTGTTTGATCCGGTTACCGGTTTTAAACTCCTGCAACCGGATGCGTAGTATATTTATTAAAAAACGCGCAATCGGGTCCTTTTATCCGCCATTGACCGGGCATTGGGGTTGATGCTTTTCCGTCAGGGGAGTTTAGGGACTTGGAAAATACTAAATTACCTGTTATGATGCTTTCATACTTTCAAATTATAAGGAGTGCTTATGAAAACATCGACTTTGGTCCGGAATGGAGTATCGACAGAATTGGTGGAATTGATTTCGCGGTTGGTAGATTTAATCCCTTGGCCTTCGCGACGATCTGCGATGGGAGATGTGACATTATTATTACTTGACGGCAAAAAGCGTGTGGCTGAGGATGTATTCGGTTGGGGCCGATCTGCTGTGCAAGTTGGAATTAAGGAATTTCAAACCGGTATCTCGTGCATGAACGATTTATCCAAGAGGTGTAAGCCTAAAACAGAAGAGAAGAATCCTGAGTTGCTTGCCGATATATTTACAATTATGGAACCACATAGTGAAACTGAATCTCGTTTGCGTACAAAGTTGTTGTATACAAACATGACAGCTAAAGCCGTATACAATGCTCTTTTGGAAAAAGGATGGTCGTCCGAATCATTGCCGACCGTGCGCACAATTTCCAACATCTTGATTCGACATGATTACCGATTACGCACTGTGGCCAAAGCCAAGGTCCAAAAAAAACAGCGGAAACTGACATGATTTTTGAAAATGTCTGGCAAATGAATGCGCTGGCGGATTCTGATCCTGACACCATGAGAATCAGTATAGACACAAAGGCAACAATCAAAATAGGTGAATATTCAAGAAATGGGCGTTCGCGTAGCTTGGAGGCTATTAAGGCATTGGATCATGATATGTGCTTCAAGGAAAAATTGGTTCCGGGTGGCATCTTGGAGCCGGTTACCGGAAAGTCGTTCATATTTTTCGGCACCAGCTACAAAACCAGTGATTTTATTGTTGACGGCCTTTTTCTTTGGTGGGAGGAAAGAAAGCATGAGCTTTGCAGTTTGAAGCAGCTTGTCATTAATGTAGATAATGGGCCAGAATGCAGCGGACGTCGCACCCAGTTTCTACATCGTTTAACAGGCTTCGCCGACATGACCGGCCTTTGCATCCAAATTATTTACTACCCTCCTTATCACAGCAAGTATAACAGCATTGAGCGATATTGGGCCGGACTGGAGAAATCATGGAACGGTTATTTGTTGGATACTGTGGATACGGTGCTAAAGAGAGCTGGGAATTTTTTTTGGAAGGGAATACGTACTGTAACACGGCTATTGGATGCACCATATGAAAAAGGCGTCAAGCTTTGTGGTGATGAAAAAAAACACCTCGAACAACGACTGGAACGATCCCCTTCTCTACGTTGGTGGGATATATTAATCTATCCAAAAACGGTAAATTTATAATTTCTTTCTCCCTAACTATATGAGTTAGAAGGAGGCAATATGAAAATCATGGATCGAATA
>JAADHK010000094.1 GCA_013151835.1 Deltaproteobacteria bacterium | reverse complement strand
CTTCAAAAGAAGCGGGGATGGCGAGTTGGTCAGGGAAAAGTATGGTGTCTATCAATCCCCGCCTGGCGAATAATCAATCCAAAAACCGCAATATGAATTGTGTGTGAAATGCGGGACGCATTCAGAAGATTATCTTCACATATGGAGCTTTTTACGAGCCCTCAGGCCCACGTCTTTGCCGGAAAAACGGCAAAATATTCGACTTATTACGAGCCCGTACAAAATAGTGAATGATTATTGTGTAAACACCAATCACCTGGTTTTATCGTCGGCTTTACCGCTGCCGATAATTGCGGTTGCCTTCATCTCAACCATGAGATTCGGAAGGAGCAGTTCAGTTACGCCGACAGCTGTCCAGGCCGGGTAATCATGTGTGATAAATTCAGATTTTACTTTTGCAAATCCCCTGATATCAGCCATGGATCTGTGATAGGTTACAAGTTCAACCACATCGTCCATGGACCCGCCGGCTTCGGTCAGCACACGTTTTAGGTTTTGAAAGGCCATGCGCGCCTGGGCCTCGATATCCTCGCCCATCACGCCATTTTCATTTATGCCCACCTGTCCGGAGACCCACAGGGTGTTGCCGACCCGAACGGCCTGGGAGAATTGCATGGTTTTATAGATTGATTTTGTTTCACCCGGGTTGATCAGGACTTTTTGCGTATTGCCTGCCATTGTATTCATATCCTTATTTATTTATTGCCTGAACGAAAACCTGAAAATTTTTTCAAGTTCAAGGCGGGCGAAAATTTTAACCGCAGGAATACATATGGTATTTTGAGGCTTAAAATTTGAGCCCAACACAGAAATTGGGAAAATTGGCGGTTTTCGTTCGGCACTATTTACCAGCGGGCGAAATGGTCTTCGGCCCAGCCGGGGATGTCTTTGATTGTGATCGTTTCTCCGGCATCGGTTTTAAGCGTACCTGAAAACCGGCCGATCATCTGGGTGAATCGGCTGGCGATGATGCCGGCGTTTATTTGCTGATTCCGCTGACAATCCGGTTGGAAGGTGAGGTCGGCATGAGCGTCCGAGGACCGGATATGCCAGGGCGCTAAAAGGTCGTCCGGGTCGAAACGGAATTCGATCGTATCTATCTTGGTCATTTTTTCATCAACCCAGAATGCGTTTTCGGTAAAACCGGTTTCGTTCACCCCGGCGGACAGGTTCAGGCCAAAGCGTCGGCCGTCGTTTAAAACAGCGGCCGATGCGGCCCAGTTCCAGAAGGTTTCACGCCGCATGAATCCCGCAGTCCAGTCCATCAGGGCCATGTGTTTGTCGAAGGCGAGTTTTATTTCCTTTCCCGGTATTTTTATTACCCCGGTAACCGGGATAGGAGTCGTTTTCTGGGTATAAACCCATCCTGTGTATCCGGCCCTTGAACAGAGTCGCAAAGGGGTCGTTTTTGATCGGTCAAGCCGGACGTCTATTGATACATCGCCGGATTCGGCCTGCAGCCGGTCTTTATTGATTTCAATTTGAAGGCCGCGTGTGGAAATCCGTGCCGATGGGTTTTCAGGGTCTATTGATATGCGGCATTTTCCCGGCAAAGGGAGCCCTGTCTTTTCGATGTCGTAAAGGGCGCGGGTGCTGCGGTCGTATGCGTAAACAAAACCGCTTGTGATGTATTTGAGGTTTACCACGGCCGAGCCGAAAATGATGTCCGGCCCTATGATGCCTATAAAGACGAATTGTTTGAACGAAAGTTTCTTGATGAAATTCGACCGGTTTTTTCCCATGGCCGTCTTCAGGGAATATGGCCGTATGTCGATGGGAGCAACCGGTGTGTCAAAGCGGCCAAACCGGATACGGCCGTTTCCGGAAATTATATGTTCCATTTTCTATTCCCCGGAGTTATAAGACCAGTCTCCCCATATTTTTTCAATTATCCGACTGGTCATGGGTTTGACAATTTCCTCGGCCAGCCTGCCGTAGAGCAGGTCAAGATGATTTGCCCCTTCAACAACGATATCAACGAGCTGGCTGCGTTCATCGGTTATGTTTATACGTTCCGCATCATGCCCGTTTTCAATGTGGTACACCCGTTTTACCCGGTGTGGGTAGTGCTTGCTGAAATTAAGGTTGTCGGCAGGGGCCAGCGGGTCCTTGGAACCCCAGAAATGGAAAACAGGTATATCCTCCGGGAAACAATCGACATGGGCCGTGTAGTTTAACCGTGTTTCGTCCATCCGCTTGAAACCCTCACCATTATATATTGCCTTTAAAAACTGGAAACCAAGCCCCAGGGGGACCGATTCAATCACTCTCTCAATGTATAAATTTGTGAATTCCTTTGAAAATTTCTGGTTTTCAGGGCACATCAAAACATTCAGGTCCGCGACATTACTGAAAGCCAGATAGTGGATCAGGTCGCTTACGATCGGAAACTGCATGATAAATTCCAGGGAATCCTTGACCGGGACCTGGCGAAGCCTGAGCATCCGGGACAGGTGGTTGAGCCAGAGGACAGCCGGGAAAAAGGCATGGGAAAGTTTTTTAAAAAATTTGGGAGCCCCAAAGGTTATTATGCCCCTGACCTCCTTAAGATATTTGTCGGCCTTGGCTGAGCTGGGGAGCTTTCGGTTCAAATGGGCCTTCTGTTCCGGGGTAAGAGAGGTAAGGCTGTTCAGATGCCGGCGCAGATTCCAGGTCAAAACCATGTTTTCCGCTATAATGCCGCCCATGCTATGGCCCATGAGGATGGACGGTTTATGACCGCTCCGCTGGAAAATAAAGTGGAGGACCGTGGGCAGGTCATAATCGATTAATGTATCGACCGTATACATGGGATCGAATTTTCCCTTGTTGATTCCCATGCCGCGCGGGTCGAAAAGGTATGTCCAGCATCCGTTATCGGCCAGGTCCTTTGCAAACGACTGTTGGTTGGAAAGATCAAAGCAATTGCTGTTATTGGCAAAACCCGGGAGCATGATGACCGACGGCCGGTTATCTCCGGCGGTGACATCCTCTATGCTCACAAGCCTCCGGAACTTGATGTCCTTGCCTTCTTCAGTATAGTCCTGATAATATACGGTTTCATAATCTCCGCGACCGTTTTGAATGCTTTCTTCTATTTCGCTGTCAAAATATGCCGGTACGCGGCTTTGTTTCAGGGTTTCTTTTAATATCCTCCTGCGCGTCGCCTCCTCATATATCCCCGAATAGAAATAAGCCGGGATTTTCATGCGGCTTAAGGACATCTCCTTGAGCTGTTTTTTGTTTAAGATAATAACATTTTCCGTCAGCCGTATGGTTCCGGCCTCCAGCTCGGCGAGCAACAGGTTTTTGATTTTATGCCTTGGAATCCGGATGCCGGTTATGCCGAGAAAAATATGGTAAAGCGTCAGTGCAAGCTTGCCTGCGGCAATGGAACGGATTTCCTCGCGGCTCTGGATAAGTTCCTTTGACACGGGAAGACCGATGCGGAGCTGTCCTTCGTAAAACCTGCTGTAAGAATTATAGCTTACGTTGATAAATTTTGCGATCAGGTCGTTTAACATGAATCGGACGGCGTTTTTACGCACCATCCGGCCCCGGTTGTATATATTCGTAAGGGTTCTCAAGTCGGGATGCGGCACTTTGACACGCCGGGGCGAAACCCGGTGCAACAGGCCTGAAAAGCGGGCGCTGTTGTTTTCCCGCGACGGCGACTGTGTTTTTATTTTCCTGGCCTCTGCGCTGTTATCGTTCATTTCGCCCCTGTTTATGACAATGTTTGCGGTAAACATAACCCCCCGGTTAATTAATTGATGTAACAGATTGAAATTGTCCGGTACACGAAATTAAAGAGTCTAAGCTTTAAATCACTATCAGCTGACGAAAAAAAAAGCAATGGTCATGTAACGAACTTGCCTAAAAAATGTAACTCATCAAAGCTTGGAAGAAGTATTTAACGTGAATTAAAGGTTTTTCCATATGTTGTGCCGGTTTTGCAGTGAGGCCCGCATATTTGTGCGTTCCTGCGCATTCACAGGGTCGGAACATGCCGGTTTTTTGCGAAAATAGAGCGATTGCTCTTTAAAAAAGACTTTACGTTTCAGAAATTATGGGTATATAAAAAGGCTTACCATTTTATAAAGCGGGGGACGGATGGACACTGAAAATCGGTATGTCGGCGCAATTGACCAGGGTACGACCAGCACACGTTTTTTTATCTTCAACCATAATGCCAAGATGGTGGCCATGCACCAGCTTGAGCACCGGCAGATTTTTCCAAGGCCCGGCTGGGTTGAACATGATCCCATGGAAATACGGGACCGCACCTTTGAGGTGATTGCCGCCGGCATGGAAAAGGCCGGGATATCCGCCGGTCTCCTTGCCGCCATCGGCATCACCAATCAGCGGGAAACCACGGTCGTGTGGAACCGTAAAACCGGCCGACCATATTACAATGCAATCGTGTGGCAGGATACCCGGACGGACGAACTCTGCCGTAACCTTGCGGTAAACAACGACATGAATTGCTTTCGTGAGCGTGTGGGCCTTCCCCTTGCCACATATTTTTCAGGCCCCAAGATCAGGTGGATACTGGATAACGTCGAAGGGGTTCGTGCGGCGGTTGAGGCGAAGGAGGCCATATTCGGCAACATGGACACCTGGCTGATCTGGTGGCTTACGGGCGGCCCGAACGGCGGGGTCCATGTGACTGACGTGACAAATGCGAGCCGGACCCTTCTCATGAATATCAATACCCTGGTCTGGGATGAGCAGATGTTGGACCGCATGGGGATTTGTAAGTCCATGCTGCCGGCCATTCGTTCATCCAGCGAGATATACGGGTATACTTCCGAAAATGGTGTGTTCAAGGCAAAGGTGCCTGTTTCAGGGGATCTGGGGGACCAGCAGGCCGCGCTTTTCGGCCAGACCTGTTTCACGCCGGGCGAGGCCAAGAATACCTATGGCACCGGTTGTTTCATGCTTTTAAACACCGGGGCAAAACCCGTCCAGTCCCGGTTTGGTCTTTTAACCACGGTCGGTTACAGGATCGGAAAACAGGACCCCGTGTACGCCCTTGAAGGATCCATCGCAATCGCCGGTTCACTGGTCCAGTGGTTTCGTGACAATATTTTCATGATTTCATCCGTAGATGAGATTGAAACCCTGGCAAAAAGCGTTGAAGACAACGGTGGTCTTTATTTTGTGCCTGCTTTTTCAGGGCTTTTCGCGCCACATTGGATAAGCCATGCAAGGGGAATAATTACCGGGCTGACCCATTACATCAATAAAGGCCATTTTGCACGCGCGGTTCTCGAGGCATCCGCATACCAGGCGCGGGAGATATTCGAGGCCATGGAAAAGGACTCCGGCATAAGCCTTAAGTCACTGAAGGTGGACGGCGGGATGACGAAGAATGAACTTCTCATGCAGTTTCAGTCGGACATCCTCGATCTCCCGGTGATCCGGCCGAAAAACAAGGAGACCTCCGTTCTGGGCGCCGCCTATGCCGCCGGGCTTGCCGTGGATTACTGGGAGGACGAATCCGAACTCTCGTCCCATTGGTCCATCGACAAGACGTGGAATCCTGGAATGGCCGAAGACGATAGAAAACGCCTCTATGATGGGTGGCTGCATGCCATAAAGCAAAGCTGCGCGTAGGAATGACGGACTCGTATTGACTTATCTTTTTAATGCCGCTAATGGTTTAAGGCATAATTAACACCGGTTCCGGGCATAAACATCGTTTACTTGCCGCGTAAAAGGCTTTGCATGGCGGATGTGAATCAAAAATTGGAAAAAAACGTACAAGGCCGTTATTATGTGACCAGTGTCTGTATCGGCTGTAATCTTTGTGCTGAAATCGCGCCGGAGAATTTCGTGGAAAATCTTGATGAGGGCCTTTATTTCGGGCATTGTTATGTATCAAAGCAACCTGCCGACAAGCAGGAAGAGGCTTTGTGCCTGGAGGTCATGGATATTTGTCCTGCATGCGCTATTTATAATGATGGTTTAAAGAATTCGAATTAACATAAGGATAAAGGAGGATTAGGCTGTGAAACAGATCGTGAGCGTCAGTCTGGGATCGAGTGATTATGACTATGAATTTGAAACGGAGTTTCTGGGGCACAAATTTAATGTCCGCCGTATGGGCACGGACGGCGACCCGGATGTCGCGGTGGAGATATTGAAGGACTGGGAGAACAAGGCCGATGCCATAGGGCTGGGGGGTGTGAATTTCAGATATGGAATCGGATCAAGCCGTGAACTCCAGGCACAGGAGAAGAGAATAAAAAATCTCCGGGCCCAGGTCGACTCTCCGGTCACGACCGGGCATAAATTGAGGCGGGTGTCGTTTGAATGGGCTATTCGCCACATCCAGTTTATGTACGGTAATAATTATTTTGATTATAATAAGGTATTATTCCTCTCCGGATTGCTTTGTTACAATATTGCCTCGGTCTTGAATGAGTACACCGATAACCTTACATTCGCGGACCCGATATTTGAAAACGGGATTCCCAAATTTATAAATTCATTAGGTGATTTCAACCTTTATGCCAAAGGCGTGCATGATGTGCTCGAATGGGTGCCGAGCCGGCGGATAGTGGACTCGGCGGCGCCGCTGAGGAAGTGGAATGAATTTATTATAAGAAAGGCGATCCAGAAAAATCCCGTGGTTGTAGTCCCGGCAGCCGGTTTTTACGAATACCTCAAGGATTGCGGCATAGAGGAGTTGGGCGGAAAAACGGTGATTACATCCACGGTTTATGAAGACAGAATCCAGTTCTTAAAGGAAAGGGGCGTTAATGTCATTATCGACTGTACGCCCAAGATGATGGAGCAGGTTGTCGGTTTCAACGTGCTCGAAGCCATGATTGGCGCTGTTCTTGGTATACCTCTGGATGAACTCACCGAGGATGACATCCTGGAAGTCATCAGCGAATACAGGATGAACCCGAGAGTGATATATCCTTCCGGAGAGTTCAAGAGGATCAACAGGTTTTCCTTTGTGATCCATCCGCTTTCCCAGGAGCAGTTGAAAAAGGATCCTTCCATCGAGCTTGCCGCGCGTTTTGCTCCGCCGGTGTTTATGGATGCGGTTGAAAAGGCGATAGCATATTCGCCCCCCTTTATTTATTCAAAGGTTACGGGCATAAAGTCCCCGCTCGGCGTCGAGGTCGAGGGATGGCTCATAACCGTGGGCGGTACGCCAAAGCAGATGCTTGCCCACAACGCCGAGTTTACATACAAGCGGCTTCTTCAGGCTGCGAAGATGTCTAAAAGGCTCGGCGCTCAGATAATGGGTCTGGGGGCTTTTACGAAGGTTGTCGGAGATGCCGGCGTGACCGTGGCCAAGCTGGCCGATATCCCCATTACCACCGGTAACAGCTACAGCGCGTCCGGTGCGCTGTGGGCCGCAGCCGACGCCGTGCGCCGCATGGGCATTATCAAGGTTGAAAAGGGAAAGAAATTAAAGGCAAAGGCCATGGTGGTCGGGGCCACGGGCGCAATCGGTTCAGTATGCTGCCGCCTGCTGGCCATGGCTTTTACCGATATTTACCTGGTGGATATCCGCCATTCCAGGCTCCTGGCGTTAAGAGAATCGATGCTGGACGATACGCCCGATGCCAATATCGAGATTACCACGCGTGTTGATAAGTATCTTGCGGACATGGATGTAATTGTAACCGCAACGTCCGCAGCCGGCAAGAAGGTTCTGGACATAATGGCCGTTAAGCCGGGGTGCGTTATCACCGATGTGGCGAGACCCCTGGACCTCTCTCCTGCGGATGTGGCAAAGCGGCCGGATGTCCTGGTGATCGAATCGGGTGAAATTCTGCTTCCGGGCGAACCCGAGATGAAGGATATCGGCCTCCCGAACAAGGTCGCGTATGCCTGCCTTGCGGAGACCATCGTGCTTGCCCTTGAAGGCCGGTTTGAAATCTTTACCATCGGTCGTAAACTCGAATGGCAGAAGGTTAAGGAAATTTACCAGATGGGCCTTAAGCACGGCATGAAGCTCGCCGCGATTTCCGGTCAAAATGGTGTTTTTTCGGATGCGGATATTGCTGAGGTCGCCCGTCTTGCACGGGAGGCACGGGCCGGTAAGGATGTTCTTAACCTGGAAAAGGCCGCAAGCTAAAGCGTAATACTCGGGCCTAATGGCTCGTAAAAAGCTCCATATGCAAGGCGCGCGCGCCGGGAAATGGCGAAGGCGTACTTTTTGTACGTTGAGCCATTTCACGACTAGCGCAACGCCGCAGACGGATTTTTTACGGAGTCGTCAAGGAAAACTGCTATGATCATAGGATTCGTGCAGACAAAGGGCGGTACGGGAAAGAGTACGCTGACCGTCAGCGCCGCATTTTCCAAGGCAATGGATCGCCGGTTTTCTTCCATTGCAATAGTCGAACTCGACCCTCAGGGTACCTTAAAGAACTGGTGGCAAGAGCGGGAGGAGATGGAGCGTGCTAATGGCCATGTTTCATTTCATCATATTTCCAGCACCCAGAAGGAGGTTTTCCAGCAGGGTATCGAGGCCATCGCCGGGCATAACGAACTCATGGTCATGGACATACCCGGTGAGGGGACGGGAAAGCTGCATACACGCTTTGCCTGTGCTTTTTCCGACCTTGTTATTATTCCCATGCGCATGTCGACAAATGATGAATCGGCATTTATGGAAAACCTCTATCCGATTATCCGGGATATTATCCGGGCCGTTCCTGAAAAAAGAGGGTGTTTTCGCGTGCTGCCCGTATTTGTTCACCCGCTGGCTAACCATCAACGTTGTTATGACTATTTTGACGATATACTTCCCCCTCATGTATCCTGCCTGCGGGCGGTTTATCCCGGCCGGTCGATTTATGAAAATTTCAACAGGATGGGCCTTAACCTGAATGAATACGCCGTGATGGTTGAAAACAACCAAAAGTTGACACGGCAGGTTGAGAAGGCTGTTAATGACGTTGAGGCATTGTCGCAAACCATTATCAATTCCTGGGAGGGGCTTTATGGGCAAGAAGAAAGATAACGACAAGACCGTGAATGCCGCATCATCGGAAAGAAAGCAGCGCAAAAAGGTCCGGGAAGCCTTCAGGATCGTTGAAAACCTGGACAACTACCGGGATAAGGGCACTGCTAAGAGCCGCGCCGCCCCCGGCCCTGAAAGGAGTCCCAAAAAAAAGGGCGGAGGTTCAGGCCTGCGCCTGAGGTTCGGGCTGGACGCGCTTATCTCGGCCAGCGATACCCGTGCGGCAAAAGATAAAAACCTTCAGCCCGGCGAATCCAGGCTTGTGGATATCCATATAACGATCCCCTATGTCTGGAAGATACCCATTTTGGGGAAAAAGGCCCTGGGTATGGTCAGGAAAATCCAGGCACAAGGGTATCCTGAATCCATCCGTGATATTTTAAAATCATTACGGGCAAAATCGCCCCTGTAATTTGACAAATTGGATAGATATGCGCATAGGGGATTACGATTGTTTTGACCTGGTATTTGAGCGGTTTTTTTTAGATGGCGGCGCCATGTTCGGTATTATTCCCAAGCCTCTCTGGGAAAGGCTGATCCCGGCGGATGAAAAGAACCGGATTCCAATGACAACCCGCTGTCTGCTGATCTCGGGAAATGGTAAAAATATCCTGGTGGATGCCGGGATAGGGGATAAACTTTCCGGCAAACTGGTCAAACGGTATGGAATAACCCGGTCAGGATCTCCATCTGAGCTTTTGGGCGGGCTCGGAATCGATGCTACTGATATTACAGACGTTGTGCTGACCCACCTTCATTTTGATCACACCGGCGGGGCAACCCGGTTTGACAAAGACGGAAACGCGGTTTGCGCATTTCCCAATGCAATCTATCATGTGCAAAAGGCCCAGTGGGAATTTGCACACTCCCCGTGCCTGCGGGACGAGGGGAGCTATCTGCCGGAAAATTTTCTTCCCCTGGAAAATGCGGGGGTGCTGAACCTGATTGACGGGCCCGTGGACGGCCTGTTTCCCGGAATAGATATCCTGGTATCTCACGGTCATACCCCCGGCCAGCAGCATGTCCTGCTTCCGGGCCTGGAATCGGTTAAGGGCTCGGCTCTTTTTTTCGCATCGGATCTGGTTCCAACCTCTGCTCACATCCCCCTTATCTGGCACATGGCCTATGATAATAATCCCCTTGACCTGATTTCGGAAAAAAAGGCGGTCCTTTCCCGCGCGGCAGCCGATGACTGGGTGATTTGCTTCGGCCATGATCCGGACAACGCTGCGGCAAGGGTTAAGTCAGACGACAATGGGCATATTGTTATAGCGGAAGCAATATGTCATGTTTAAATGGAAGGCTGAAGCCTTCCGCTACGTGGGCCGTGCGAACCGTGCAGGTATTGGTGTCGTTTTACAAGGCTGATCCACTCAAGAAAAAGGTTTGCCAGGTCTTGTTCTTTTTTTGCATCCATGTTCCCGAGCACGGCGCCGAGGCGTTTGATTGCCTTTTTGACCTCGGGACCGGCCATCCCCTCATCTTCCAGGTTACGGTAAATGGCCATGGCCCGGTCATAGTGGCCCTGTTGAACGTATAATTTCGCCAGGGTCGGAGTCGCGAATTTATCCGGTTCCATTTTTTCAGGTTCCGGTTTTTTTGTTTCCTGGCTTTTCCCGTCCGGCATTTTTTTTATCCCCGCCGTTGTTGTTACCATGTTTTTCCTGTTTTGTTTTGCCTTCGAACTTATAGATGACCTCGTCTTTGCCTATCATCTTTAATTCTTGCCGGGCCAGGTCTTCCATATATGAAGGATCGTTTTTCATCCGGTCGATGACCCGGTATAATTCGATGTTTTTCTGCTCAAGACGTTGGTTTCTCTCCATTAAGGTCTTTAAACGCGCGCGGTTTTCGCCCAGATCAATAAGGCCGTTTTTTCCCGTGACGATCATGATCAGGTAGAGTGCCAGCATGCATAATACGGCGCATAAGCCCAGCCACACAGCCTTGTGCTTTTCTGTTGGAATAAAATCAAAAATCAAATCTCAGGTCATGTCCGTTTAAATGTTGAAAACACCGAAAAGAGTGCTTTTTTATGAAAAATAAAGGCTGAAACGCCGTAGACAAGGACGCCGCCGAAAATGGCGGAGGCCAGTTGCAATGCTTGCACAAAAAACGGGCCCTGTCCACTCACATGGTGCGACTTTATAAGCCAAAAAAGGAATGCGCCCATTGCTATGGAACATATCACGGATCTGGCTGCGGATTCAATTATCTTTTTCCATTTCAGCCCCCTGATGCGTGAATGAAGCTCAATTGCAAGGAGAAAAAAATTAAGCATGGAGGCAAGGGATGTGGCCAGCGCCAGCCCGCCGTGGCCCAGCGGACCCATGAGCGCGATGCCGAGAACGATATTTGCGATAATTGAAATGGTCGCGGTTTTCACCGGGGTCACGGTATCCTGGATGGCATAAAAGAAGGAAACCACGATCCGCACCGATGAAAAGGCCCAAAGGCCGACGCCGTAAAACAAAAGGGCGTATGCGGTCTGGCGCGTGCTGTTTGCATCAAAGGCGCCTCCGTGAAAGAGAAGGGCCACTATGGGCTCGCGCAAAAGAATCAGGCCGAACATGGCCGGAGTGGTAATAAAAAGTATGAAATCCATGGAAAAGGTGAAGGTGTCGGAAAGTCCCTGTTTGTCCCCGGCGGTTGCCTGGCGTGCAAGGCTCGGGAGTACGGCAACGGAAGTTGATATGGCAAAGAGACCAAGCGGGAATTGCACGAGCCTGTCGGCATAATAGAGATACGATATGCTCCCTTTGGGCAGAAGGGATGCCAGCATGGTCCCCACAAGGATGTTAATCTGGTAGACGGCGGCCCCGAAAACCGCAGGGCCCATGAGCCGTCCCACCTTTGCGATCCCGGGATGCCAGATTCCGGCATTGTTTTTTAAAAAAAAACCCTTTTGTGCAAGAAACGGGAGTTGAAGGGCGAGCTGGATCACTCCCCCGATCAATACACCCGCCGCAAGCCCGTATACGGGCTGACGCATATGAGGGGCGAGCAGGAGCGCGCCGGTTATTATGGAAAGGTTTAAAAAAACCGGGGCAAGGGCAGGGGCCGCGAAATGCCCCAGGACGTTTAATATCCCCATACACAGTGCCACCAGGCAGATAAATATGATATATGGGAACATGATCCGCGTAAGTGTCACTGTCAGGGTAAATTGCGCGCCCGTAAAGCCGGGGGCGATCACCCGTATAAGGCCGGGGGCGATTGTAATGCCGATTAAGGTGATGACCACGAGTATGAGCGACAGCATCCGGACGGTCGCCCCGGCCATCTTAAAGGCCTCTTTTTTTCCGCCTTTTGCCATGTAATCTGTAAAGACGGGAACAAAGGCCATGGAAAGGGTGCCTTCGGCAAAGAGCCTGCGCAGAAGGTTGGGAATCCTGAATGCCACGAAAAAGGCGTCTGAAACCGTTCCGGCCCCGAAAAACCGGGCAATGACAATGTCCCGGACCAAGCCCAGAATCCGGCTGGCAAGGGTTGCAATCCCAATGACGCCGGCGGCCCGTGTTATTTTTTTGTTTTCATTCATGGGGCAGCGGCGGGAGATTGGTGTTTTTTTAAAAGAAGGGAACGGGCCTGGCACAGCAGTCCAACAAATCCCTTGACAGGCAAAGATGAAAAGGGTATCTGGCTTTGATACATTATTGGATACATTGCCGGCGTCATGGCCGGAGACTTACTTAAAAGGAAAAAGGAGCAGAACATTGGCAAACCATAAATCAGCAATTAAAAGAAATACCCAGAGCATCAACCGCCGTATGAGGAACAGGGCGGTCAAGACCCGGGTTAAAAACGTCATCAATGCGGTTGCAACAGCCCGTAAAAACGGCGAGGATACGACGACCATGTTGCTCGAAGCCCAATCCGTGATCGACAAGGCCGCCAAAAAGGGCACGATTCACAGGCGGACTGCCTCGCGAAAAATATCACGCCTCGTAAAAAGAGCCGCTAAACCGGTTGCGGTATAGAGCAAAATACCCCTTTAGATTAAAAGCTTAAAAATTATTCGTCATTTGATAATAAATCCGTTGCGCAAGCCTTTTTGACAGGGTTTTGACAGCGGATTTTATGTTTTGTTCAGTTGCGAGTTTATCCGTTGATAGTTTGTCTGACGCCATTCTATATTCCTCGAAATCGGAAAGCCCGTTTTCAGCCCAGTATATTTTCCCGTCTTTTCCCGTCATGCGCAGGTCCATGACCATAGTAATCCGCCGTTCAAGAGATGTATGGGACGACTGGTGGGAGATGGTCTCGGATGTGGCCGACCGGATCGTCCCCGTCAGCACGGCATCGGCGGTTTTTTTATCCGTTATGGCCGCGCTCCCGGAACGTGTAAATTCATAGATCAGGTCGTTTGTCATTATGGTTTCAAGCCCGGAGATTGCCGTCCGGTTTTCAAGCGTTGCAATGCATAGGCGTTTGACATTGCCCGCAAGGCTTGCCTGGGTTGAAAATCGATAACCGCATGACATCATTGTGGCACAAAGGATGAGAAGCAGGGTGGCAATAAGCAATTGCGTTTTTTGAAAGTAAGGTTCCATACGCCCAGGTGTTACAATGTTTTTATGTCTTTTTATAACACAATATTCACTAGTTTCTTCTTGATACAGATAACCTTTTTTATCGGCGTATCCCCTATGAATCTGGCCACATTCGTTTCCGACATGGCCCTGTTTTTTATTGCATCGTCATCCGCATCCCGGTTGATTTCAAACCTGCCCCTCAATTTACCGTTCACCTGCACCACCACAAGCCAGGCGTCCTCGGCCAGGCAGTCATCACGAAATGACGGCCATGCGATTTTTGAAATGGTTTCACGCCCATTGCCCATGCGGGTCCACAACTCTTCGGCAACATGGGGCACCATGGGCGAAAGCAGGAGGATAACCGTATCCATGGCCCTGCGCATGACCCGGCAAGTCAGGTCTCCGGCCTTTTTTGCATCCGTTGCGGTCATCATGTTGACAAGCTCCATCACCGAGCTGATGGCCGTGTTAAAATGGAAGCGCTGCTCAATATCGGCCGTAACCTTTTGAATCGTCTGATGAGTCTTTACATACAGGCGACGTTCTTCAACCAAAAGGGCATCGGCCTGGCCGTCATAGGGGACAACATTTTTTATAAGCGGCATCCAGAGCCCGGCAATCCGCCATATCCGGTTTAAGAACCGGAAGCAGCCTTCAACCCCCTGTTCGCTCCATTCCAGGTCACGCTCGGGGGGAGCGGCAAAGAGGCAGAAAAGCCTCACCGTGTCCGCGCCGTAAGCGTCTATGAGCGCATTGGGATCGATCACGTTCTTTTTTGACTTGGACATCTTTTCAACGCGGCCGACAACGACTTCATGGCCGCATTTGGTGCAGTATTGTTTTTCGCTCCGGCTCCGGGCCTCTTCCGGAAAGAGAAACCCGTGCTCCGGGCAGTAGGTTGTCTCCTTGCAGACCATCCCCTGGGTCAAAAGCCGGGTAAAGGGTTCTTTGAATTCCACAAGCCCCAGGTCGTGGAGTACCCGGGTAAAATACCGTGAATAAAGGAGATGGAGAACCGCGTGCTCGACACCGCCGATGTACTGGTCAACGGGCATCCAGTAATCGACTGCTTTTTTTTCGAACATTGCCGTGTCGCATCCCGGGCTGCAATAGCGTTCAAAATACCAGGATGATTCCACAAACGTATCCATGGTGTCGGTTTCGCGCCTGGCGGGAAGACCGCAGGCAGGGCAGGTTGTCTTGACGAATTCCTCGAGATTGGGCAGGGGCGAGCCGCCTCCCACCGGGAGATCCACATCCTCGGGCAAAAGGACCGGAAGATCTTCGTCGGGCACGGGAACCGGCCCGCATTTATCGCAGAAAATCATGGGAATGGGCGCCCCCCAGTATCGCTGCCGCGATATGCCCCAGTCCCTGAGCCTGTAGCTTATCGTTTTTTTCCCGATTTTATTTTTTTCAAAATATTCGACCATCTCGCCGGCTGCGCGCCGGTTTTCAAGCCCGCAAAACGGGCCTGAATTGATCATTTCCCCATCGCCGGTATATGCCTCTGTCAGGGCAACGTTCTCGATGCTGACACCATCGGGCCGTATGACCGGGATAATCGGGAGCTCATATTTTTTTGCAAACTCAAAGTCCCGCTGGTCGTGGGCCGGGACGGACATCACGGCCCCGGTCCCATATTCCATGAGCGCGAAATTCGCGGTGTAGATCGGCATTCTGCGCCCGTTCATCGGGTTTACGGCAAAAGCGCCGGTGAACACCCCTTCCTTTTCAAAATTTATCATGGACCGGTCAGACCGGTTCTCGTGTGTCATCCGCTCGGTGAATTCCGATATTGCCTCCTCCTGGTCAGTTCCTTTGGATAAAGACCGGACAAGCGGATGTTCCGGGGCAAGACACATGAACGTCGCGCCATAAAGGGTGTCGGGCCGGGTGGTAAATACCGTGATTACCCGGGTTGACCCTTCTATGGGAAAGCGGATCTGTGCACCGACGCTTTTGCCGATCCAGTTTTTCTGCATGGTCGTGACCTTTTCGGGCCATCCGGGTATTTTCTCACACCAGGAAAGAAGATCCTCCGCATAGTCGGTAATCTTAAAGAACCATTGTTTCAGCTTTTTTTGACGGACCTGCTTTCCGCATCGCCAGCATGCCCCGTTTTCAACCTGCTCGTTTGCAAGAACGGTGTGGCATGAATCACACCAGTTGACATGCGATTCTTTTTGATAGGCCATTTTTTTTGCAAACATCCTGGTAAAGAGCCATTGCTCCCAGCGGTAATATTCCGGTGTGCAGGTGGAAAGTTCCCGGTCCCAGTCATAGCTGAACCCGAGTCTTTTGAGCTGCTTTTTCATGGCCTCTACGTTTTCACGCGTCCACCTGGCCGGATGGGTGTTGTTGGCAATAGCCGCGTTTTCGGCCGGAAGGCCGAATGCGTCCCATCCCATGGGATGAAGCACATTAAACCCCATCATCCGTTTGTACCGGGCCACAACATCGCCGATGGTGTAGTTCCGTACATGACCGATATGAATTTTACCGGAAGGGTATGGAAACATTTCAAGCAGGTAATATTTTTCAGCGTCCGGGGTTTCATTCGCGGCAAAGCGATTGGACGTAGCCCATTCATTCTGCCATCCGGGCTCTATTTTTTTTGGATCGTATTGTTCTTCCATTTTAAAGGTGTCCTGTATGAATTATAAAAATCAAATTTTATCTTGTCTCTTGTTTCTTGTCTCTTGTTTCTGTTGTTCATGTCATAGTAAAAAACAAATATCAAGTGTAAGCGGAAATGGGCGGGGATAACCCCCGCCCCTGCGATTTGTATTGCACCCGCCGGGAAATGTTCCGCGGTAGGGGCGGGGTTTATCCCCGCCCGTGGTGGAAATTTGCCCGGAATTAAAATTGCGGGTTATAGAAATCGATTGACTTGTCTTTGTTGATTTTCTATACCTCATGAGCAAAAGATTCCGTAATATCCTGTTCTTATGGTTTTCGCCATGACGGGTTGGCAAAGAGCCGCTTGTTCGGTCGGGCGCTGTGTCCGGCTTTCGGGAGAGGAATGCGGGCAAAATTCATTTGAAGACAAGAGGAACAATGAGCAGTAAAATATTGATAAACGCGGTGGACAGCGATGAATGCCGTATCGCAAAAGTTACCGACGGCCGCCTTGAAGAGTTTAATATAGAGACCACGGCACGGGAGATTACCCGGGGCAATATTTACAAGGCGATTGTATCCAGGGTGGAGCCGAGTCTCCAGGCTCTGTTCGTGGATTACGGCGCCGAACGGAACGGATTTTTACAGAAACAGGAGGTTCATCCCGATTATTTTCAGGATGACCCTTCAGGAGAGCAGCGGTTTAAGACAATTTTGCGCAAGGGCCAGGAACTCATTGTCCAGATCACAAATGATCCGATCATGGAAAAGGGTTCCCAACTGACCACTTTTATCTCCCTGCCGGGCCGACACCTTGTGCTAATGCCGGGCAGCAAGACAATTGGTGTATCGCGCAAGATAGAGGATGAGGCCGAGCGGAAACGCCTGAAGGATATCGCGGCAAAGTTAAAAATTCCGGAAGGCTTCGGGATGATTTTCCGTACCGCCGGGTCCGGAGCCACCAAGACGGCCATATCCAAGGATTTCCAGGCGTTGATGCGCCTGTGGAAGAGTATCAAGCAAAAGGCCGTAAAAGAGAAAGCGCCCTGCCTTTTATATAAGGATAAGAGCCTTTCGGTCAGGTCCATACGGGATTCCCTGTCCACGGATGTGACGGAGGTGCTCATAGACGATGACGCGGTCTTTCAGGAAGTGCGCGAATTTGTAAAACTGGTATCCCCTCAGCAGGCGAAGCGTATCAAGAGATATCAGTCCGACAAGCCCATTTTTACGAAACATCAGCTTGAGGATCAGATCGCCTCCATTTTTGAAAATCGGGTGAATCTCAAGTCCGGCGGTTCCATCGTCATTGAACAGACCGAGGCGCTGGTTTCCATTGACGTTAATTCCGGCCGGTCCACAAAGAAAAAATCCATAGAGGAAACGGCCCTTTCAACCAATCTCGAGGCTGCCGAGGAGGTGGCCCGGCAATTACGGTTAAGAGATTTCGGGGGGTTGATTGTCATCGATTTTATTGATATGCGGGACCGTAAAAATAAAATAAAGGTGGAACAGGCGTTAAAGGCCAATCTTAAGCCCGACCGGGCCAGGAGCAAGGTCGGCCGGCTGTCCCGTTTCGGTCTTATTGAGATGTCGAGGCAGCGGATCAATCCGTCCATACGGACCCTTAATTTTGAAAACTGCCGTTATTGCCATGGCAAGGGTGTTGTTCAGTCCGTGGAATCACAGGGCCTGAGCTTTTTGCGCAGGCTTCGGCTTGAAACGCTTAAAAATGAAATTACCGCAGTAAAAGGCCGGCTTTCGCCGGAGGTTTCAAACTATCTTTTAAACCGGAAGAAAAGAGAACTTTTAGATCTTGAAATCAGGCGAAAGATTTCTGTGAACATAGAATCCGATCCCTCGCTTCTTTCGGGCGAGAGCAGGATAGAATATGAATAGATTATTTATAAGGAGAAATTATGTTTTCTGATTTAGCACATGCAATGGGTACACAGCCCGGCCAGGGAGGCGGGGGAGGTGGCCTGGAGGCGTTTATCCCCATTATCCTGATGTTCGTGATTTTCTATTTCCTCCTGATCCGGCCCCAGCAGAAAAAGGCAAAGGACCACCAGGAGATGATAAACAACCTGAAAAAAGGCGACCCCGTAATCACAAACGGCGGGATCATAGGGGTGATCACGAATTTAAACGAAAGAATTGCGACCATCGAGGTGGCGGATAAGGTCAAAATCAAGGTAACCCGCGGAAGTATCGCCGATCTGAACCGGCCGGCTCCGCCGCAAGGGGCGAAAAAATAAATAGCACTTGATTTACCGGAATGCCTGATGCTACAAGTAATCCCGTTTTATCCGGACAAACCGGGCGACCCGTAAAAAATATCGGATTAACCATATATTTCGACATGAGAGGGAATGCGTTTTGAAGAGTATTGTATGGCGTGCGCTGATAGTGGCCGCAGTGGTGATAGCCGCTGTTGTCTATGTGATCCCGACGTTCAAGCCCGGTTTATGGCCGCATAAACAGATAAACCTCGGGCTGGATCTCCAGGGAGGGATGCACCTTGCCCTTGAGGTCCAGGCTGAAAAGGCGGTTTTAAACACGATGGACCGGACCCGCAGCGAGTTAAAGACGCTGCTCCGTGAAAACAAAATCAGGCACGGCGGGATTACCGGTACCGGCAACAACTTGATTTCGGTCGAGCTTTTCGGCGAAGATGATGTGGATACGTTTAAATCGCTATTGGAGAAAAATTATCCGGACATGTCTGTTTTGTCCATGAGCCGTGAGAACGGAAAGATCATGATCAAGGCGGCCTTAAAGGACAGCGCCGTGCGGAAAATGGAAGCCGATACAGTACAGCAGGCCCTTGAAACCATACGGAACCGGATCGACCAGTTCGGGGTGAGCGAACCGGATATAAGGCTCCAGGGTGACCGGAGGATTCTCATCCAGCTCCCGGGCGTAAAAGACACCCGTAGGGCCAAGGCCCTGATCGGCAAGACAGCGCAGCTTGAATTCAAGCTTTTAGACGAAACCGGTGATCTGCAAAAGGCCCTTGAGGGGCATGTGCCGCCCGGGGACGAGATCCTTTATGAGAGCGACAAGCGTTCAAAAGGCCAAAAAAAGGCATATCTCGTACATAAGCGTGTCCTGCTTTCAGGCGAGCATTTAAAAGACGCCCGTGTTTCGATTGAGTCCCAGTACAACGAGCCTTATGTCTCCATTGAGTTCGACAAGGTGGGGGGGAGGATTTTCGAGCAGGTCACGGGAGCGAATGTAAAAAAGCGGCTGGCAATCGTGCTTGATAAAAAGGTCTATTCGGCCCCTGTTATTCAGGAGCGGATTTCCGGTGGTTCGGCCCGTATCACAGGCAGCTTTTCCATGGACGAGGCCCATGACCTTGCCATTGTCCTGCGGGCGGGCGCATTGCCCGCGCCCGTTAAAATCATAGAGGAGCGGACCGTGGGCCCCTCCCTTGGAAAGGATTCCATAAACAAGGGGATTATTTCCATGGCCGTGGGCGGCGTGCTGGTGGTCGTGTTTATGGCGGTTTATTACATGCTGGCAGGCTTAATCGCGGATATCGCGTTACTGCTTAACATTGTTTTGATCGGGGCCGGACTTGCGGCATTCCAGGCAACACTCACGCTCCCCGGCATGGCCGGTATTATCCTTACCATCGGCATGGCGGTCGACGCCAATGTAATTATTTTCGAGAGGATAAGAGAGGAGAGGAGGCTGGGCAAGACCCCCATGGCCTCCATTGCCGCCGGGTTTGACCGGGCGACCGTGACTGTTCTGGATGCGAATGTCACGACCCTGATCGCGGCTCTGGTTCTTTACCAGTTCGGCACCGGCCCGATAAAGGGCTTTGCGGTAACCTTGAGCCTCGGTGTGATTGCAAGCCTTTTTACCGCACTTGTCGTTTGCAAGGTGATCTTCGAATATCTCTATGATATAAAGGGCATGAAAACCTTAAGTATATAGAAAGGGTATTTTTCCATGGAGTTTATAAAACCAGGAATCGATTTGGATTTTGTAGGGAAACGGTATATTGCGATCACCTGCTCCCTGATTCTGATCCTCGTGGGTATTATCTCGCTTGTCATCCATCACGGTCCGAAATTCGGTATTGATTTCAAGGGCGGCACCATTGTTCAGGTAAAATTCAAACAGCCCGTGGCCATCGACAAAATCAAGAACGGGCTTGAAACAATCCGGCTCAAAGGATCCGCCGTGCAGCAGTTCGGTGATGCCTCCCATCATGAATACCTGATCCGCACGAATCAGGCGCTCACCAATGACGAGAATTTCAAGGAAGAGGTCTCGTCCGCTATTTCAAAATCAACCGGCGCGAAAGTGGACATCAGGCGCATCGAGATGGTGGGCCCAAAGGTCGGACAGACCCTGAGGGAAAAGGCGCTTTTCGCGCTCTTTTACGCGCTCCTTTTTATAACCATCTATATATCAGGCCGCTTTGAACAGAAGTGGATGGTAAGCGCCGTCATGGCGGGCCTTTTGATCGGCGTGGTCTATTTTTTCTCCCTTTTTTCCGTGAGTATTCCCCTCCTGATAGCGGTGGCGCTTCTTGTGAGTCTTTTGCTTTTTTGGCAATTACGGCTCAAGTTCGCCATGGGGGCCATTGTCGCCCTGATCCATGACGTGACCATCACTGTGGGTATTTTTTCCCTTTTGGGAAAGGAGTTCACTCTGCCGATTATCGCCGCGCTGCTTACGATTGTCGGGTATTCCTTAAACGACACCATCATCGTGTTTGACCGTATCAGGGAAAATACGAACCGCTATAGCCGGCGGCCCCTTGATGTCAACATCAACAGGAGCATAAACGAGACTCTGAGCCGGACCATCCTTACATCAGCCACGACCCTGGTGGTGTTGATATGTCTCTTTTTCCTGGGCGGCGACATTATTCACGACTTTTCATTCGCATTGATTATAGGCATCGTGGTCGGCACCTATTCCTCTGTTTACGTGGCCAGTCCGGTCCTTTTGTTTCTTGAGGGGACTTCAACTGGCGCTGCGCCTGAAAAGGCCGGGGCGGTCGCTTCCACGTAATTTTCCAACCATGGCGGGCGGGGCGATGATCGGAGCTGAAGACAGAAAAAGGCTTTGCTCCTGGTTTGTATTAAAGGGTGTTCCGGGTGCGGGGAACCTCGCCTGCAAGCGGCTTATTGATTGTTTCGGCAGCCCGGACGCGGTTTTGCACGCGAAAAAATCCGAGCTTGCCGCCATAGAGGGGATAAGCCTGCGGGTTGTTTCAGGGATTTTAAAGGCCCGGGTCCATGACGACATACTCCAAGAAATAGATTCGGCTGCGGAAAAAGGATTTACGATTATAACGTATACGGACCGGAATTATCCGACCCTTTTGCGGGAAATTGCCGATCCTCCGCCATTCCTCTATGTATCAGGACAACTTCCGACCGATTTTTTCCCTTTGGCCATTGTAGGCACCCGAAATCCCACCCGCTACGGAATAACCATGGCCCGGCGTCTTGCAGCGGATCTTACGAAAATGGGCATTACTATTGTTTCCGGAATGGCCCGGGGGATCGACTCCGCAGCGCACGGCGGGGCGCTGTCGGCGGAAGGGAAAACTATTGCGGTGCTGGGCTCCGGCCTTTCGGTGGTTTATCCGCCCGAGAACAGGGGGCTCTACGGAGATATTTCAAAAAGCGGGGCCGTGCTGTCCGAGTTTCCGATCACAGAGGAGCCCAATTCCTATAATTTCCCGGCCAGGAACCGGATTATTTCGGGGATGAGCATGGGCGTGGTGGTGGTGGAAGCAGCGGTCCGAAGCGGTTCCCTTATTACGGCAAGGCTTGCGGCCGAGCAGGGGCGCGAGGTTTTTGCCGTACCCGGAAACATTAATTCATTTAAAAGCGCAGGCACCCACCTGCTTTTAAAGCAGGGCGCAAAACTCGTTGAGCGGGCAGGGGACATCATGGAGGAGCTGGGCCAGTTTCTTCCGTCCGGATTTTCCGTAAGCTCTGCAAAAGATCATGGCCGGGATCACCGGCAGGAATCGGGCGATACGAGCGCACTTAACGAATCCGAACAAAAGGTTCTTGCTGCGCTCGACCCGTATCCGATTCAAATAGACGAACTGGGCCGCAAACTTTCCATGGATACGGCCGGTCTTTCGGCCCTTCTTTTCGACCTGGAATTAAAGGGGCTGGCAGTCCAGACGCCCGGTAAATATTTTTCTTCAAGCGGAGATAAAGCGTGAGCAAACCTTTGATTGTGGTGGAATCACCCACCAAGGTGAAGACCATAAAAAAATACGTCGGGTCGGGGTATAACGTCGCCGCGACCGTGGGCCATATAAAAGATCTCCCCCAGCGGGAAATAGGAATTGACATTGAAGACGGCTTTGCCCCTAAATATGTCACCGTGCCGGGCAAGCAGAAGGTGATCCGGGCATTGAAGACAGCTGCGGCCAATGCGGATGAAATTTTTCTTGCGCCCGACCCGGACCGCGAGGGTGAGGCCATTGCATGGCACACCGCCGAAGTGCTGAAAAAAAAGGGGCGCAAATTCCATCGGGTTCTGTTTCACGAGCTGACCAAAAAGGCCGTGCTTACATCACTTAAACAGTCCATGGATCTGGATGAAAACAAGTATCGCGCACAGCAGACACGGCGGATTTTAGACAGGCTCGTGGGCTACCAGATATCGCCGATATTATGGAAAAAGATAAAATACGGTCTTTCCGCAGGCCGGGTCCAGTCGGTTGCCGTGCGTATGATCTGCGACCGGGAGCGGGCCATTTACGCGTTTGAACCCGAGGAATACTGGTCGATTACAGCGTTGCTTTCCGGAAAAAATCCGCCTCAATTTCCCGCAAAGCTTGTAAAACACAAGGGCAAGAAAATATCGATTAAAAATGGAACTGAATCCGGCGATATTGTTAAAACCCTGTCCGTTGCTAAATATATCGTTGAAAAGATAAATAAAAAAACCATTAAAAAAAATCCCTATCCACCGTTTACCACCAGCAAGCTTCAGCAGGAGGCGATCCGAAAACTACGGTTTTCCGCCAAAAAGGCCATGAGTGTGGCCCAGCAGCTCTATGAAGGTGTTGAGTTGGGCGCACAGGGGGCCGTTGGCCTGATAACCTACATGCGTACGGACTCCATCCGGATTTCAGCCGAGGCTGCAGGAGAAGCGCAGAACCTGATTGCCAAGCGGTTTGGTCCTGAATACGCCCTGGAACGGCCCCGGTTTTTTAAGAATAAGAACCGGACCCAGGACGCCCATGAGGCCATACGGCCCACTTCGGTATTTAATACCCCGGAATCCGTAACTCCATTTTTGTCGAGGGATCAGCTTGCATTGTACACGCTTATCTGGAAGCGGTTTGTGGCCTCCCAGATGGCCCAGGCCCTGATCGACCAGAAATCCATATTGATCGCGGCCGGAAAATACACTTTTTCCGCAACCGGATCGACCGTCCGCTTTCCCGGGTTTTTAACCCTGTACCAGAGCGCCGATGACCTGGATGCCGCAAAAGGGGAAAACAATAAAGCCAGACTTCCCGATCTTGAAACAGGCGAGGCGCTTGACCTCATACGCCTGGAGCCGAAACAGCATTTCACCCAGCCGCCTCCCAGATATTCCGAGGCGTCCCTTGTCAAGGCCCTGGAGGAAAATGGCATAGGCAGGCCAAGCACCTATGCGAACATACTTACCACAATCCGCGAAAAGGGTTATGTGGAGGTTGTGAAGGCGTATTTTAAGCCCAGTGAACTCGGCTTTATCGTGACGGATCTTCTGGTGGAAAATTTTCCGGATATCCTGGATGTCGATTTTACTGCCAATATGGAAAACGACCTGGACTTTGTGGAAGCGGGAAAGATAAATGCACAAAAGCTTTTGGGCAAATTTTATGAGGTGTTTGGAAAACGGATTGAAACCGCCGCAGAAAAGATGCAGAGCGTCAAGGGGCTGGGTCTTGTTTCAGGGCTTGATTGTCCCGAATGCGGCAAGAAACTCAGGATCAAGGTAGGCAAAAACGGTCCGTTTCTTGCGTGCGAGGGGTATCCTGAATGCAGGTATACCAGAAATTATACCCGGGATGAAAAGGGCCGTGTTACGATTGAAGAGCCGGCTGTTGCCGAGGCAGAGGGCCAGGTTTGCGAAAAGTGCGGCATGCCCATGCAGGTCAGGCAGGGGAAATACGGCGGGTTTTTATCCTGTTCCGGTTATCCGGAATGTAAGAATACCCGCTCGTTGCAGTCAAACGGAAAAGGGCCTTCCACGGGCGTGAAATGCCCGGAAAAAGGGTGCAATGGGGAAATTGTTGAAAAAAAATCCCGGCGGGGCAAGGTCTTTTACGGGTGCAATAAATATCCGGAATGCAGCTATGCGCTCTGGGACAGGCCTGTTGCTGAAAAATGCCCGCAATGCGACGCCGATTTTATGGTGGAAAAAGAGACCAAGCGGGAAGGCAGGATATTGAAGTGTTTGAATGAGGCATGCGGGTTCAAGAAACAAGTGACCACGGAATAGAAACTGGTGATTGGGGACCATGGACTATGGACTGTTTCTCGTTCCCGCGCTGGCGTGTGGGAACGAGGGGTTTTGGAAAATTACCGGGATTTCACATCGTCGACGTCGACGATGTGAAAAATAATAGTTATCGCCTGATATTTTACCGTGGGAGTACATGTAATGGCAGAAAAGCGGACATCTGGCGGGGTTCCCCATGGGATAATTCAGGCGGCAATGTTGGCTTTTCTTTTGACCGCAGGTTTTTTAGTCTATTCCAATACCTTTCACGTCCCCTTTTATTTTGATGACAACGGTTATATAACCAGCGATACGGCCATCCGGATTACTTCGCTGACACCGGAAAGCCTTATTTCAGCCGCTGTAAACGGCAAACCAAGGCACCGCCTGATCCCAAACCTCACTTTTGCGTTAAACTATTATTTCGGCCGATACCACGTGTTCGGATATCACGTGGTAAATCTTTTAATTCACCTGGCATGCGGACTTATCCTCTTTTTTCTCTTCAAGTATACTCTTATCCTGACATATGGCGGCACCGGCCGCGACCCTTCGGCATTCGGAAACAATACAATAGATGCGATATGGCCGGCATTTTTCGCGGCCCTTGTCTGGCTGGTTCATCCCTTAAATTCCCAGGCGGTCACATACGTTGTCCAGCGCATGACAAGCCTTGTGGCTCTGTTCTACTTTCTGTCCATGCTCCTTTACGTGACAGGAAGGATGAAGGCCAGGTCAGGCAGGCCATGGGGGATGGGGGTTATCCTCTGCTACGCCGGGGCGGCGGCATCAGGCCTGCTTGCCGTGATCAGCAAGGAAAATGCCGCGACGTTGCCGCTGTTTATTTTCCTGTATGAATGGTTCTTTTTCCAGGACTTGGACACGGAATGGATCAAGAAAAGGCTTTTATGGATAGGCGCGGCGGCTGTGCTTTTTGGGGGCATCGCGTTTTTTTACCTGGGTGAAAATCCATTTCACCGGATTTTAAGCTCCTATGCGCACCGTGATTTTACTCTGGCACAAAGGGTCATGACCGAATGGCGGGTGGTGGTCTGGTACATCAGCCTGATTTTTTTCCCGGCTCCGTCCCGCCTGACATTGGATTATGATTATCCGCTTTCCTTTTCATTGTTCAGTCCTCCGACAACTATCTTTTGCCTGGTCGCGTGGATAGCGATTCTTGTTGCTGCATTACATTCGGCAAGGAGAAACCGGCTCATATCATTCTGCCTCTTCTGGTACATGGGCAACCTGTTGATCGAATCGTCGGTGGTCGGCATCGAGATCATCTACGAGCATCGGAATTACCTGCCGTCGGCTATGGTTTTTCTTTTATTTACGTACCTGGTTTATGGATGGATTAAAACAAGGAGAGCGGCAGCCGTCTTTCTTTGCATTATCGCGGCATTGTGTGGGGTCTGGACGTTCCAGCGCAACCGTGTCTGGACCGACCGCGTGGCCTTATGGCAAGATAATTCAATAAAATCCCCGGCAAAATTCAGGCCCCACAATGACCTTGGCGTGGCCCTCTATGATTCGGGAAAATACAAGGCAGCGATCCGTCAGTATCAACTGGCCCTGCAATTAAAGCCCAATAACCTGGATGCCTTAAACAACATGGGAAACGCACTTGCAGCCATAGGAAACATCGAGCAGTCAGTCGCGTTTTACAAAAAAGCAACAGATCTTGCGCCCGGGTATATAAAAGCCATGACAAATCTCGGGAGCACTCTTTACAAGCTGGGCAGGTTTGCCGAAGCTGCCGGCGTGCTGGAAAAGGCGGTTTTAGCCGACTCCATGAGCCTCGAGGCGCGGGTGAACCTGGGAGCTGTTTTCATGCGCATGAACAGGATAAAAGATGCCGAAAAGCACCTTCTCGCCGCAGTCCGGATAGCGCCCCACAATGCCGAGGCGTTCAATAATCTTGGGACCGTGTATGTTTATGAAAAACGGTTTTCCGACGCAAAGGCGGCTTTTCAAAAGGCGCTTGAGCTTTCTCCCGGATACGCAAGCGCGAAAAACAACATCGAACGTTTGAAACGATTAACATGGAGGTGAGCTGCGGCAAGGGCTACAGTGTATCGATATACGCAAGGTCCTTGTTTTGGCTGTTCTTGTTGCCGATGGTGACGATTTCGACTCTCTGGTTCTTCGTGCGGCTGAAATAGAGGCGCCCGCGATAGGCAAATACCACCTCGAAGATGGTTTTGCGGCTCTTTTTTGAAAAGACTTTTCGTTTGACCGGCACAAGGGTGGAATCCTCGTTTAACTGGTGGATAATCTCCTCGGCCTTTAAGGCCATGTCCTCGTCAAGCTCGACAAACCCGGAGCAGGCCCTTTGCGATACTACCGTGTTTTTGTATAGTGTTTTAAACCGGCGTGACATGCGGTCCACGGCTTTTGCCTTCTGACGATCAGCGATTGTATGGATCTTTTCGAGTCCGTTGATCTGTTCTTTTAACGTCTCGATCTCCATTATCTGTTCTTCCTGTTCGGACAGGTTTTCCTTAAGCTTTTGCTCCAGATGTTCCATTTCCCCGAACATGTCTTCTTCGTTTCTCTCGGCCTTTTTTTTCTGTTCATCAAGAGCGGTTTTCAAATTTTCGTATTCTAAAAGCAGGCATTCCCGTTCAGTTGAAATAAGGTTTATCCGGTTCGTATAATCGGTTTCAAGGCCACGGAGCCTCGTGATTTCCGCTTCTTTTTCCCTGTCTTCCTTATGAATTTTTCTGGTTGCGCGCCTGTAGTAAATGAAGAACAGGATTGCCGTCAGCAGGAGATATATTCCCATGATACCGGCGGCAAGGGCGGAAAACGGCCGGATTGCCGATTTGACATCAACATTAAGGCCGTTTTGAAGTATGAGAAAGTTTTTGCGGGCCACCTCAATGGGCGCCTCTGTTACCGGCTCGCCGATATCAGGGCCGATGGAGGGATAGATTATGATACCGTCGCGCGTGGTTACGATAATGTCGGTCCGGATGCCGAGCCTGATCAAGGGATTTTTTTTTATAAATTCGGAAATGGAAGTGTTTACGGCGTCTTTAACGGTGACGGAACCGTTTAATATTGAGTTTGACTCTTCAAGGTAGGTGTTTTTGATTTTCTGAAGAAAATAGCTGTTGTAAAAAGGCTCCAGCCGGTTGATCGTGGCAAGGTACAGCACGGGTGGAAGAAATATGCAGATTATTATGATTTTAAAGGAAATATATCTCATTTAAGTTCGACGGGCTCATAAATTGTCATGTTAATCTCCGGGTAAGAAACCCGGCCTACTCTATACGAGCGGATTGTCGTGTCATCCCATGGTTGACAATACCCGCCGCGCCTCATCCGCATGTTTAAAATCGTTATTGAGATCAAGCGCTTTTTTAAGCGCGTCCTTTGCGCGGATATGATCGTTCTTTTTAAAATAGGTCATTCCCAGGTGAAAGTAGACGGTGGCGTTTTCCGGCAATTTTGAAAGGCTTTGTGAAAATTCGCCCAGAGCGTCATCATAGAGCCCCAGGCGGAAGTATACCCAGCCCAGAGTGTCGGCGATCCTTGGATCATCCGGAAGATGGCCCTTTGCTTTTTTTGCAAGATCGAGAGCCAGTGCAAGATCGTCGCCTTTTTCGGCAAGAAGGTATGCAAGATTGTTTGTTGCGGGAAAGAATCCCGGGTTGATCTCAATTGCCTTTTTGTAATGAAGGATTGCGTCCGTTGGCCGGTTTTCCAGAGAATAGAGGAGCCCCAGCATCATGTTGGGAATTTCCTGGTGTGCATCCCGGTCCAGGGCGATAAGAAAATGGTCGATTGCCTTTTGCGTCCGTTTTTCCGAAATATAGAGCATGGCAAGTGAATAGTAGGGCGGGAGATAATCCGGATTCAAGATCATCGCCTCCTTGAATACGCGCTCGGCCTGAATGGATTTTTTTTCAGCAACCAGCAGTTTTCCCTTGAGATGATACACAACGGCGAGAAGTGAGGGGCGTCCCTTCATGGCCCGTATCCGGTCATCGCACATTTTAAGCGCGGCCATAAAGTTCCCTTTTGCCGCAAGCAGCGAGACAAGATGTAAAAAGGCGTCCATGTGATCCGGATTTAAGGCAAGGGCTTTTTTATAGTTTTTAAGCGCGTCATCTGATTTGCCGGATAGCTGTTCGACCATGCCTGAAAGATAATATCCGTCGGAATTTTTCGGGTCAATACGGACCATGTCTTTATACTGGCTTGCGGCGGATTTAAGGTCATGTTTTGCCATATAAATGCTTCCGAGCATTTTACGGGCCTGTAAATTGTTCGGAAACAGGGAAATAACCTGGTTGCAGGCATCTGTTGCCCCGGTAAAATTCCTTTCCCGCAAAAGAATTCCTGCAAGCAATAGGTGAGAGCGAGCAAAAAAGCGATTTTTGGGGCTGATTTTTACAAGTGCTGTTTTCGCGGCATCGGATTGCCCGGATTCGATATACGCAAGCGCGTTCAGATAATGAGGCTGATCCATTTCCGGATGTTTTGAAATGAGCCTTGCTAATATGGATAAGGCTTTGGCGTAGTCTTTTTTGGCGATCAGAATCCTTGCGGTAAGTGTCATGGCAAAGGGATCGTCCGGACGGATTTTTCTTATTTTATCCGCGTATTTTGCCGCAGCGAGTACATTGTTATGACGCAGGTAAAAATCACCGAGTTTAAGAAAAATACCGGGGTTGTCCGGCTGGAGGGACAGGGCGAATCTGTACATGGAAAGTGCCTTGTCCGGGCGATTTAATTGATCGTAAAACATGGCCGCGCTAAGGTATGGCTCCGTGTTTTCCGGGTTGATCCGGATAGCCCTGTGAAATGCCGCTTCGGCATCAAGAAATCGGTTCTGGCCCGCAAGGAAATTGCCTTTAATAATATAAAGCCTCGGGCTGCCGGGATGGCTTGCGATCATGGACGAAACAAGTTTTTCAGCCATGGCGATCCGGCGGGCTTTAATGTAAAATGTGTAGAGCGCAAGTTGTATATTCGTTGAGTTTGGGTTAAGCGTAAGGCCGTTTTCAAGAACGCGAACGGCTCCGGCAATATCACGATTCCTGGCTGTTATATCCGCAAGCGCAATGAGGGCGCGTTCCTGTTTCGGGTCGGCTGAAAGTATCTTTTTAAAGGTTCTGGCTGCATTGTCGAAATCGTTTGTACGGAAATATATCCCCGCAGTCAGATAGAGTGCGGGGATGTTTTCCGGGGATTTTTCCAGGATTTTTTCCAGGATTTTTCCGGCGGATTTTGGCTCACCCTTGAGGAGGTAAAGCGTGGCGAGCTTGATCTGAACCGGGGTAACATCAGGAGAGATTTTCGCGGCTTTTTTCAATGCCGTAAATGCCGAGGAGACATCGCCAAGGCGCAGGCAGGTTTCGCCCAGGTTGGCATATGCTTCCACGTCATCGGGATCGATCGAGATCGCGGCTGTAAGCGCCTTTTTGGCGCAAATGTAATTCCTGTTGGTAAAGCAGGTTTTCGCTTCGCTTATATAGTCTGTTTTTCGTTTGTGCTCGCCAATGCAGCCAATAAGGATTGTTGTTATGAGGGTGGCAAAAACAATCGGAACTACAAGATGGTTTTGTTTCATTTTTACTTGCCCGGGCTCTAAGGTGTTGTGAAAGGACGGAGGCTGGTGGCTACGTGCGAAACACCTGATCCGCCTGCCAATTGTGTTGATGCCTGTTCTGTCTGTTAGTATAAAAACAGAGATATGACAAGAGGGATGTGGGATAGACGGATATTCTCATTATGGGCGAATTTTCCATGGGCGGGGATAAACCCCACCCCTACATTACTCCCGGGATTTGATATACTGCGGAACATTTATCCGGCCATACTCCCCGATATCCGTATCCGGTACATGACGAAAATATCGCATGGCACGTGTAGGGGCGGGGTTTATCCCCGCCCGCTTTCACGATTTATTTATCGCACCACAGAGATAAAACACCCGGCATTGCTGGTGCTTGGCGCGGATGTCACCTGGCTGGTGTCATAAGTCGGGTTTATGACGGTCACGCCTGCGCCGGAATCTGCGGCCAAAATATAAATCTCGTCTCCCGACGAGTAAAATGCTGCGTCCCGGCAGTATCCTGCCGTATCATAGGACCATAGCGTGTCAATGACGGGCGCGGAAGGATTGGTGGTATCAACGGCAATGATGCCTTTTTCGCCCGCGCTGATGTAGACAAAGGCTCCGCCGCCGCCGAGCATCGCGTTTTTTGCGTCCGCGCCTAAATCAAGATGATTGCCGAACACGGGCGCCGTGGGATCGCTGTTGTCCACGGTTACGAGCCCGCTATCGCCGTTCGCCACAAAGACGAGGTTTCGGAAGGCGTCTACGGCTATCCCGTTTGCAGTCCCGCCCGTATCAAGCGTGGCATCGATCTTCGGGGCTTCGGGATCGGATATGTCCACGCTGACCATGCCCGCATCTCCCGATGCGATAAAGGCATGATCTTTGTTTATGGCAAGTCGGTTCGGTATTCCGGAAATGGAAAGCGTGGTTTTGATCACGGGTTTGTTTTTATCCGATACATCCACGATAACAAGGCCTGCCGTGCGGTCGGCCACATACGCATAATTTCCGATTACGACCACTCCGGCGGCAAATCCCCCGGTTGAAATCGCTCCGGCCTTTTGGGGAGCGGCTTTGTCGGTAGTGTCTATGATCTGAAGCCCCTGGTTGCCGTCCGCAACGTATGCCGCTCCGTCAGTTGCGGCAACATCGGTGGCTGTTCCGGGTGTCGCGCAAAATCCGGTGAGGCCCAGGGTCATTACTTTGTTTGATACCGAGACTGCGAGTATGCGCAATCCTTCTTTCGAGGGATCATTCCCGGTGGTATTGTCGATCACATAGGCGTATCCGTTTAACATGTCTATGGCAACCGCGTCCGCCGGGAGATCATAGGACGCCGTCCTGGAAAGTGCCCCGGGAGTCGATGTGTCGATCTTCTGAAGTCCCAGTTTGTAGTCGGTGATAAAGATCGTATTATCGCCCTGATACAGGGCAAGGCTGCGCACGCCGGTGTACGTGTAGGTTACAGGCGGATCATAGGGGACGGGCGCGCCCTTGTCGGAGATATCAATGGCCTCGAGCCCGCCAGCGGTTTCGGCGAGATATGCCTTGTCACCATCAACCCGCACGGCCCGCACCGGGTTATCCGGGGCATAGACTCCGGTCTGAAGATCAGGATGTTCCGGGTCATACCCGGCCGCCTTTGGATCCAGGGGGTCTGTGACATCCACTATCATCATGCCGGCCCCTTCGGATCCAGTGTAAAGATAGTTTCCGGACAAAAAAAGGTCTCTTGCCCCGGGCAGAACCATGAGCCTTTTGTCCCGCTGTTTAGCCGTATCTGCGGGATCGGATATGTCGATCACGTGGATACCGGTATACAGGTCGGAGACATAAGCATAATCACCGGTCCCGGATACCACGACATCAATCCCGTAGGTGATGCCGTAAGCCCCCACCAGGTGTACTGAAAGGACCGGCGACAACGGCGATTCCGCGAGATCGATTATCTGCATATCAAAAATATCCTGCCCGCCGCCGTCATTGTTGATTGCAAGATGGCCGGCAACATAGGCAAGGTTTCCAGCAACCCACACGCCGTTTAACTCTCCGAATCCATCGGGATGGTATTCCCCGCTTTTAAACGGATTCACGGTGTCATCCACGTTAATTACGCGAAGTCCGTCATTTCTGCACGTGACAAATACCTCCTTGTGTGAGCCGGGCCGGTTGGGATCGTAAAACAGGGATGTGATTGCCCCTTTTTCGGTGACGCGCATGGAGGAAATAAGGTTTAACCCCGAATCCAAGATTTCCAGAGTATCGCCGTTTCCGCAAAACACGATCCCGGAATTAGAATCGACTGTCACCATTTTCGTGGGGTGAAACGGCCACTGGCCCGCGAATTTGACGATTTTCGGCGCGGCATAGGCGGCGGTAGACATAAGAAAAAGCATGATCAGCGCAGTTAATATTTTTTTCATCGGGAAATTTCCTGTTTTAATTCGGTTGTCAGACGCGAGGACTCTGGAATTTCGACTTCCACCCGTATGAATTCCGGCCCGGGCATTCTGAACCCGAGGGTGTGGAACTTGGATGGAGTATCAAAAATAATAGGCGTTCCTTTCATAAAACCGGCGTAGACCTGAGGCAGTATCTTTCCATCCACCATCAGTTTCCAGATATTTTTTCCCACCCGGATATAATAGACCAGGTGCTTTGAATCCGGGCTGAAACAGGGATGGGATATTATTTTAAAATTATTTTGTGAACATTGCTCGGTTCCATCGACCACCATCACCGATTTATTTAAACTGATCAGGGCATTGTATGCGAGGTGGCTTGAATCATCGGAGAAATAATACTTGCCGATGGCGTTATATGCCTTTGATACTATTTCCCCATCCAGGTTAGTCAGCCATTTGCCGTCTTTTTCCCTTCTTGCCCTGTATACAACATGTTTTGAATCCAAGCTGAAATACGCTTCCCCAACTGATTTGTACAAAGGTCCCGCCTTACCGCCCACGATAATTTTTCCGCCCTTTTCATCGATTCCGGCATAAGTATAACGTGATGAATCAGGACTGAATTTAAAGACATTCATACCTTCTTTAAAGGTTAATTTTTCTTTTTTCCCGTCAACAACGCAAAACCATTTATCGTTGTCTTTTGCAAAGTAGGCATAATGCCTGGAGTCGAAGCTGTAATAAAATTTCCCAAGGGATTGATACCCCGCGCTGGTTTTACCGTTTATCACCATGTGCCAGGAATGGTTTTTGGTATATGCGTAGGCGATTGTTTTGGAATCGGGAGAAAAAACGGGAA
>JAADHK010000130.1 GCA_013151835.1 Deltaproteobacteria bacterium | reverse complement strand
ATGTATTCCTGCGGTTAAAATTTTCGCCCGCCTTGAACTTGAAAAAATTTTCAGATTTTCGTTCACGCACTATTTATTTTTTCGATCCCCGCCTGATAAAGAAACAGGCAATGATTTGAATCCATTGGTTCATGAGAGATAAGATGCTGATTCCGCGCGTTTTCTTCCTGTTTGCCTACTGGCACGAACCCGGGTGGAAGGGATTTGTGGGTGCAACGGTCAAAATCCGGGACCTGGCCGTAAACCTTTCCGCCATGGGGCATGAGGTTGTCTTGTTCGTGCCGCGCTGCGGAATTGATAAAAGCGGTTTTGACTTTGAGGTTGTTGAAATTCCGGTCATAGACCTTCCCGGTCTGCGCATGCTCTCATTTAATCTGTTTCTCGCGTTGCGCCTCTTTTCAGGCGGATTTGCCGTCCGGCCGGGTGTTGTTTACCTGAGGCGCACCACGAGTATTGTCCCCATCTTATACGCGCGTCTGGTCCACGCGCTGTTTTTTTTCGAGGTAAACGATGATCCCTATTATGGCGCGGGGCGCAAAAAAATACCGTTTACCGCAAGGCTCAGGAACTTTCTGTCCGTTAAGATGGATGAAGTAAATATCAGATCCGCGGACCGGGTATTTGTGATCTCGCGCGATATCATGGAAAAGATCGGGAACAACCTTGCGGGTCTAGAGCGGGAAAGCCTTGTCCTCATGGCGAGCGGGGCCAATACAGACCTTTTTTCACCCGGGGATCACGAGAGAGCGCGCGCGCGGTGCGGCCTTGATCCCGGACGGGAATATGTTTGTTTCATGGGGAGCCTTCTTGCCCACCAGGGGGTCGGGGCGCTGATTCATGCCGCACCCCTGATATTAAAGGTGCGGCCCGGGTGCCGGTTTCTTGTCATCGGAGAAGGCCCCATGAGGGGAGAATGGGAAGCGGAAGTCGCGGCCCTCGGGCTTTGTGAAAATTTTATCTTCACCGGCCAGATCCCCTATGATCAGGCGCCGGACCGAATACGAGCGGCCGACCTGTGCGTGGCCCCGTACCTGCCGGATGCGGGGTTGCGGTCGCCGGTAAAGATTTTTGATTATCTTGCCTGTGGAAAGCCGGTGGTGGCATCGGACGTGCCCGGCACGACCGGTATTTTTAAAGGCCTTGATGCCGTCGTGCCGGTTACGCCCGGGGATCCGGCCATGCTCGCGCGGGCCATTGTCTCCCTGCTTGAGAACCGAAAATTGCGAATGCGCATGGGAGCGGCCGGCCGGGCCTGGGTGTGCGCGAATTTTTCCAGACGGATGATGGCGGGGATGGTGGCGCGCACTGCAAAATCCCTTGCGTACGGGAAAACGCGCGGGGGAAAAGGGGCTGTTTGATGAGCGGAAACACTGCATCCGGTATTCCGGGGGATAGGCGCTTGCCTTGTGACTTGGGATCGGGCCACACTAACTATTTGAAAATTTATCAACAAACATTGCAGGTGAAATGATTTTGATTTTTTCAAATAACCTCAAGCTTAATAAATGCGAATCTCCCGTTACGATAAATTGTACATCTGCTGCTAAAGCACATTCAAGGATGATGTTGTCATCAGGGTCATCTTTGATTAAATCAACTGTAATGTGAGGGAACACAATGCAAAATATATCTTCGATCTCTTTGGCGATTGAAAAACACTTCTCTTGCGATAAGCCAAATTTCGGCCTTATCAGAACTTCTCTAAATTCAGTTAATATCGCGGGAGAGATATAAGCGTCAATCTTGCCTTGAATTACTAATTCAAGAATTTGGCGCGGATTACCACCGAATAAAATGCCGGATATCAGTACATTTGTATCAAGAACCACCTTTGTTTTTGGCATTTCTATCTACTTTTCTCACTCCGATATCGACTGATTTCTTCCAGCACATCCTTTTCAGTGAGAGATTTTTTGTCTGATTGGATTGATGTTTCATTAAAAATTTTATTCCACCGCTCCTTTCTTTCGATATAAGAGCGAGCCGCTTCACGAAGAAGTTCCGAGCGGGAACGGGACTCACGCCGGGCAATTCGGTCGATATTTACAAGGAGTCTATCCTGAAATGATATATTTACTGTGACGGTGCTCATGTTTCACCTCCTGCTTCAAATATCATACAAACTTTGTATATTGTCAAGCTTTTGATAAAATCCCATTGGTCACAGTTAAAATAGACGGTGCCGTAAAAAGTCCCAAGTTCGTCATCCCGGCGTAGGCCGGAATGACGGTCGTGCTAGTTTTCGACTTTTTACGATGCCATCATGATTGACAAAACACATTTCGTATCGTATTATATTCACGGAACAATCGGATGCCAAATTTATTTATACTCACAAAACTGTCACTCGAATCCATTTGATTGGGAATCTCTATTATCCAGTAATGACATAGAAGAGTCATTAATTATCGAGAAGCTCTTCAATATGAAACCGGAGAACTCAAGAACAGGCCAATTTGCCTGAATCTTATCAAGTCCCCATGTTATATGCCCGCCTGTGTCGCGCCCTTTTCTTTTTTGAGTAAACGATGACCCCTTCGCATGGGAACGTCCGGCCGGGACTGGGTGTGCCAAAATTTTTCCAGGCGGATGATGGCGGGGATGGTGGCGCGCACTGCAAAATCCCCTGCGTACGGGAAGAAAAAAGGGCGTTGATCATCGTTTCGGCCATTTTTTGAGAATCTCTGCCTTGTAGGGGCGGGGTTCATCCCCGCCCGAAACAGGAGGGCATAAAGCCCTCCCCTACAATGGCCGGAATCATGATCAAGGCCGAGAAAAAAGATTGTCGCGTAGGGGCGGACCTGTGTATCCGCCCCCAAATCCATTGTGTGCGGGGAAAAAGTGGTGAGTCCATGAGGAAAAGTAATGCATCCGGCATTTCGGTTGTCCATGTGATCGACTCGGGCGGATTCGGCGGGGGAGAGCGGTATCTTGCCGATCTTATACGGCACGCGTCAAGCGGGATACGGCATGCGGCAATAATTCCCTTTTACGGCCCGCTTGCACGGGAGTTTGCGGATATGGGCGCGGTTTTTGCGGTTACAAAAATGCCGGCGTGGTTTTCACCGTTGGCCGTGTCCCGCATTGTTCACATGATCAGCGCCCGGCGGGCTGATATCATCCATTCTCACGGCTATCGGGCGAACATTTACGCCCGTGCCGCAGCCCTTGTAACCGGTGCCGCGAGCGTGTGCACGGTTCATGTCTCGCTTTATGATTATGCTTTATGATTATATTGATACTCCCGCATGGAAAAAATGGCTTTACATGGCTGTGGAAAAGGCCACGTCCCCGGTTACCAGCCGATTTATCTGCATATCTCCGGCCATGGCAAAAGATACAGGACGCCTTGGCGTTTCACGGCAGAAGATTTCCATTATTCATAACGGGGTCGATCTGAAGCGGTTTTGTCCCGGAAAGCGGAACCGGGCCTTTGCGCATCGACTGGGAATAAGCAAAAGCGGGCCGGTAATCGGAACCGTGGGCCGCATGGTCACTGAAAAGGGGCAGGTGTATCTGATTGACGCCCTGCCGGAACTTATGCGGAGATTCCCGGATATTACCTGCCTTTTTGTGGGAGACGGCCCTTTGCTTTCCTTTTTGAAAAAACGGGCGG
>JAADHK010000050.1 GCA_013151835.1 Deltaproteobacteria bacterium | reverse complement strand
ATGAGATACTTGAGCGCTTCGGAGACGATGCCGTTAAAAAGGGGCGTCTTTTCGATCAGGATAAAGAATTTTAACTCGTGGCCGGTTTATCATACACCGGGTCGAACATGGCCATGAATTTCAGGAAGGCTACCTTCCCTCCGCTGATGTCAAACTCCGTGGCAATAGTTACAAGCGGCCTCCTGAGCTTTGCCAGCATCTCCTTCCAGATCACAGACTCGACGGTTACCGTAATATCCGGTTTTGAGACAAGGTCGGGTGTGATTTCGCAAACCCCGTGCCTTACAGCAATGGTGTATTTCTCGCCCGTGTCGGGAAAGATAAAGCCTACTTTCATATCCACATCAGCGCTTTTTTCCGGATCCAGGTTTACCGCCATGGAATCGAAAAAACGGTTCAGGGGAAGGGAGTGGACCATTTCTGGCGTGGGATGCCCAAGTTCACCAATAACAAGCCCCTGCCCAAGTTCGGCTGCCCGGGTCAGGTAATAGTGCCGGGCATTGGGATTGGCTGATTTTTCCCCTAGCGCGGTCAGGGCGCGTATGCGCAGTTTTCTTGCGCGGCTGTTTTTCGGATCAAGCGCAAGAAGCTGGTCGGTCAAATTTAACACCCACTGGAAGTCCCCTTTTCTATCCGCTTCTTCGGCTTTTTTTTCAAGAACGTCCGCTCCGCCCGCGAGGTCTGCCATGTGTTGCGCCGTATCCTTTGGGGAAAGGGGGAACAGGTTTGTGGGATTTCCGTCAAACCAGCCGAGGTAGCCGTCAAAGACCGACCGGACGGACCAGGCCATAGTCCCGTAATATTCTTTTAAATACGGAGATGCCGCAAGCCTTTCGGGAAGCTTTACGTATCCCACCAGCTCATCCGGAGTCATGCCCATGTTCATGCCGCGCACGGTCTGGTCGTGTACATATTCGATGGCGTCCCTGTAGTCGGTAAGAGTCCTGTAAATCCTGTCCGCTCCCCGGATCGGTTCGGTATGCGAAGGGACCAGAAAGTCCGGATGATAGGCGCGCATTTTATCGAGGCTTGCCACCCATTTTTTTACGTCGCGGAAAGACGTGCCCCGGATAGTATAAAGGTTTGGAAAGGTCTTGTAGATATTGTCCCCGGACAGGATGGTTTTTTCGTCCGGGAGCCAGACGAATATCTGGTCCGGTGTTTCACCCGGTGCATGAACCAGGGTAAACCGGATTCCCGCGACAGTGTCGGAAAGGGTATCGGCAAAGGTATGGTTCGGCCGGACAACGCCCACGTGGCTGTTTTTATCAATATTCAGCCTCATGCCGATTCCTGCGTTTACAATGGCGTCATCGGGAAGAAAGCATCCGAACATCCTCATGCTCCGTTTCGTAATGATTGGACGGATCACGGAGACGACCTTGTCTATGAGCGCCGACGTGGAGTTATGGGCATAGACCGGGATCTGGCGATGATCCGCAAATACCCCGGCTCCGAATACATGGTCCGGGTGAAAATGGGTATAGATGATTGCCGCCACAGGTTTTTTCGTGATTTTTTTAAATTCACGGTAAACGGCTTGTGCCGATTCCATGGATTCAAGCGTGTCTACTATTATAACCCCGTCATCGCCTTCAATCATAATAGAGTTGGCGAGCCCGAACCCTATGGCCACATAAATCTTGTCAGATACCTTTTCCACCCGTTTTGTAAACTCAAGGCTGTGTTTTTGCAGCCCCGCAACTGTGGAAAGGTTTTTAAATTCGGCGCGTTCCGGGGCTTTTTTGCACCCCGGCACATACATGCCGATGTACACAAGCGCACAGCAAAGGGCGGCAAGAAAGAGAACCTTTGGATATGATTTTTTCATACGATTGTTCCCTGTTGAGTTAGAAGGGGCTACGGGTTCGTCATTTTTTTGCAAGCATACGACCGAGAGTAGTCCCCTGTACGAGTATGGAAAATACCACCACCACATAGGTCATGGCGACAATGGCGTCCCGGGTGTGGCCGGCGGGTAGCGAAAGAGCAAGGGCGATTGATATGCCTCCCCGGAGCCCGGCCCAGGTCAGGATTTTTACAGTGCCGGGCGGAAATTTTTTCCATCTGTCAAGAATCGAGATCGGCGCTGAAACGGAGATGAACCTCGCGGCCAGCACCACGGGTATCATGGCAAGTCCTGCCCATGCATAACCGGAGATAACCGGGATAAACAGCAACTCGAGCCCTATGAGTACGAAAAGGGCCGCATTTAATATTTCGTCTATGAGTTCCCAGAAGTTGTCGAGATGAAGGCGGGTTTTTTCGGACATGCCCAGAAGACGGCCGTGGTTGCCGATTAAAAGCCCGGCCACGACAATTGCAATGGGCCCTGAAATATGAAGGGCCGAGGCGAGCGCATACCCGCCCATCACAAGGGCAAGGGTGAGTAGAATCTCTGTCTGGTAGTCGTCTATCCTGCGTATCATTAAAAAGGCCGCATAACCGGCGCACAGGCCGAATACTATTCCGCCGCCGGCCTCCCTGGCAAAGATTGAAAATATGTGGGCCATGCTGACCGGGCCGCCTTTTGCGGCAATTTCAGATAAAACCAGGAAAACCACCACGCCCACGCCGTCGTTGAAAAGAGATTCACCTGCAATAATTGTTTCAAGAGATTTCGGTGCGCCTGCGGAACGTATCACGGCCAGGACCGCAACCGGGTCGGTTGGAGAGATAAGGGCTCCGAATAACAGGCAGTATATGAGGGGAACTCCAAAGCCTGCCAGGGAGAGTATGAAGAATCCGGCATACCCCACGAGGAGCGTTGCGGTAATCACGCCAAGGGTCGCAAGGAGGCTGATGATCCATTTGCTCCCTGCAAGGTCGTTTATGTCTATGGTGAGCGCGCCCGCAAACAAAAGGAAGCTCAGCATCCCGTGCATGAGGGTCTTGTTGAAGTCGATGGCGTTTATTTCGGTCCCGATCCGGGATAAAAGGGCAAGGTTTACACCGAGCATGCCCATGCCCGTGATGACAAGTGAAACCACAAGCGAAATCAGCATAAGCCCGATTACCGTGGGAAGGCCAAGGAATTTTTTATTTATATAGGCGAAGACCGCTGCAAGTGTTATTATAAATGCAACCGCGCCGAATGTGTGCATATGCTTTTCTCCATGATTTTAATTGAAAGTATATCTGCGGGACCTGGCAGGGTCAACAGGAAACAGAGCCCCGATCGTCAAGAGATCAGGCCGGGAACGCAAAGGATGCAGGGGCGCCGGCCTGAAGCATTCAAATGGCCTGAACATCTGCCATTCTTTGCATATAAGCCTTGACAAATAATTGTATTTGCGCCATTTTTATTCATAATATTCCACGTTCACGCTCACATATAAACCCGCGTATATGGAGAAAACGATGAAATTTCTCGATTTGTCCCGTTATTTAACAGGCACCCTCCTTGTTCTTCTGTTTGTGGCCCTATGGTGTATCATGCCTGCAACCGCATGGTGCGCCGATGGGGATCAGCCCGTAAAAGCAGCGGTATCCCCGGTGCCCCCGATGTCTCAGGACCGGCAGGCATCATCCGCGACCGTGAAGGACGAGGCCGCCGCACCTGTTTCCGAAGACACGGAAGAAGATCTCTTGCAGGTAACCCCGCCCGATCCGGACGCAATGAAGGCAACCGACGAGGCTATCCGTTTTTATAAGGGCCAGGAAGTTGAGCAGGATTACAAACAGGCGGCAGAGCTCTTTGAAAAGGGCGCCAAAAAAGGGGGCAGCGTTGCGGCATACAGCCTGGGCTATATGTACCAGCATGGCCAGGGGGTGGCCCAGGACGCAAGGCGGGCGCTTAAATGGTATGGCGAGTCGGCCGAAGCCGATGATGTTCTGGCCCAGTACAGGTATGCGGACATGGTCTATCACGGGGTGGGAATCAAGGCGGATCACGTGCTTGCCGGGAAATGGTATTTAAAGGCCGCGGCAAATCCCGACGCCCAGCCGGTAAACCAGTATGCGGCAGGCGCTTTCTACGAGTCCGGGGACGGGGTTGAAAAAGACCTGGCCAAAGCCGCAAAATGGTATGAGAAGTCGGCTGACGGCGGATACGGTCTTGCAAGTCACTGCCTTGGATATTTTTATTTTACAGGCACGGGTGTTGTAAAAGACGAGGCAAAGGCGATCCCCTTATTCAAACAGGCTGCGGACCAGGGTTTTCCTCAATCCGGTTTTTCACTTGCCATGATGTATTATAACGGCTCGGGCGGACTTAAACGGGATTTCAACGAGGCCGCCGAGCGGTTCATCCCCCTGGCCGAAGAAGAAGGCTTTGCTCCGGCGCAATATGCCCTCGCCGTGATGCTGGAAAAAGGCGAGGGCATGGGAGCGGACCCGGATGCCGCGCTCACGTGGTATCAAAAGGCCCACGATTCCGGATACGCGCCTGCGACCTACCGGGTGGCCATGATGTATCTCATGGGGAGTTTCGGCAAGAAAAAGGATCAGTCAGCGGCGTTTAAGCTCTGCACAATTGCCGCTCAAAAGGAATATGCCCCGGCCCAGTGCGCCCTGGGCGTCATGTATGAAAAGGGGGTCGGCGTTAGCGTAGATTATGCAAAGGCAATGGACTGGTATAAAAAATCCGCTGCTGGGGGCAATACCGAAGGTCTTGTCCGTCTTGCCGTCATGTATGATAACGGCATCGGCGTTGGCCGGGATATGAAAAAGGCTGCGGCCCTCTATGAAAAGGCGGCCATTCGCGAGGACCGGTTTGCCTGTTACCGTCTCGGGGGGATGTATTACAGGGGCCTCGGCGTTTCCCGTGATTTTTCTTTGGCCGCAAAATGGTTTGAGGTGGCGGCTCGCCAGGGTGACGTGGCGGCCCAGTATAATCTGGCCGTCCTTTACCATAACGGCGAAGGCGTTAAAAAGGATGATGTTGCAGCCTATGCATGGATGATGCTCACCGCAACCCAGGGAAAGCGTGTTGCCGCGCATCAGCGGGATATCATCCGGACCGGGATGTCCGACGACCAGGTCAGGGCGGCCACCGAGCTTTTCAACAAGCTTTACAAGATCGTCATGCTGTGATGGCGTCTATGATTATTGGACTCGATGTGGGCGGTACCCACACTGACGTAATACTTGCCGGTGAAAACGGCCTTGTGAACAGGGCCAAGGTGTTAACGGACACCTCCGATCTTTTCGGCACAATTTTAACCGGTCTCGATCGAATAACTGCGGATGTCCGGCCAGAGGATATTTCCCACGCGGTTTTAAGCACGACCCTGACCACCAACGCAATCGTGACGAACAATTTGCATCGTGCCGGTATGATCGTCTGCGCCGGGCCCGGAATTTCTGTTGATGCCTTTAAAATCTGCGATGATTTTCACGTTGTTGACGGTGCCATTGATCATAGCGGCCGTGAAATTAAGGGGTTAAACGAGGGGCAGATCAGGGCTGCGGCCAGCCAACTACAGGAAAAGGGGATAGACTGCGTGGGCGTGGCCTGTAAGTTTTCCACCCGCAATCCCGCTCACGAGTTGAAAATCGCCGAGATTATAAGCCCTATGTTTGAACGGGTTTTTATCGGGCACAGGATAAGCGGCAATTTCAACTTTCCCCGCCGCATTGCCACAACCTTTCTGAACGCCTCGGTATATCCGGTTCACAAGGCATTCTTCAACGCCGTGCAGTCCTCTCTGGTAAAAAGAGGGCTGACCATGCCGATTTATATTTTAAAGGCGGACGGCGGGACCATGGATTTCAAGACTTCCATTGATTTTCCCGGTCAGTCGATCCTTTCGGGACCGGCCGCCAGCGTGATGGGGTCTGTTCCGTTCGCGGATACTGATGCGGAAACACTGGTGCTCGATATCGGCGGTACCACCACCGATATGGCCGTTCTGGTAAACGGTGTCCCTCTGCTTGCGCCCGAAGGAATTGAGCTGAATGGTTACAAGACGCTTATCAGGGCGCTCAAAACCATGTCCGTGGGCCTGGGCGGCGACAGTTTCGTCAGGGTTGACGGGGAGAATATCATCATAGGGCCGGAACGGCGGGGCCCGGCCATGGCCTACGGCGGGGATGCACCCACCACGCCCACGGACGCTCTTTTTGTCCTGGGCAAGGCCGCAGGAGGAGACAAAGACGCGGCCGCAAGGGGGATCAACGGGATAGCGGAAAAGCTGGGCGTATCGGTTACGGCCGCAGCATACAGGGTCTTTGACCAAACCTGTCGTCAAATCCTTGAAAATGCGCGGCAGATGGTTGATATGATCAACAGCCGGCCGGTATACACGGTCAGGGAAGCCCTTAAAGGGCGCAGGATCAATCCGGACAGACTCCTTATGCTGGGAGGTCCGGCCCCGTATTTTGCGGATCATATCCAGTCCATATCTGATTACAAGGTAAAGACGGTGCCCCACTGGGACGTGGCAAACGCCATTGGAACGGCCTTGTCAAGGACGACCTGCGAGGTGACACTGTTTGCGGATACGTCAAAGAGAGTGGCGACCGCTCCTGCCGAAAGGTTTTCGGAAAGCATTGGCTCGGGATTTGATCTCAGGGCCGCAACCGACATGGCCCTGACCCTGCTGAAGGACAAGGCTCTTTCCCAGGGGGCGGATGTAAAGGACCTTGAAACCGATCTTCTTGAATCCCTGGCCTTCAACCAGGTCAGGAATTTTCATCTGGTCGGCAAGACTATCCGGGTCAGGGTACAGGTGAGGCCGGGCCTGGTGCATAACCATGAGGCCATTGTCAGGCATTTGGAGAGATAAGATGCTGAAAGCAAAACATAAAACAGGCCTTGTCTTTTTTCCGGCATTCGACTGGGCCATCAGCCCCACCCATCCCGAGAGGGAAGAGCGGCTTCTTTATACCCGGGACCAGATTGTCGAGGAAGGGCTGCTCGATATCGACGGAATTGTGGAATTAAAGGCCGGCGTGATTGATCCCATTGACGTCCAGCGGGTCCATTTCTGTGTTCCCGACATCGGGAGCATCATGACCGAATCCCATTTTATCAGCGCCGGCGGCGCCAAGACCGTGGGATGCGCCGTTATGGAGAAGAAAATAGAAAAAGGGTTTGCCCTGGTCCGGCCTCCGGGACATCATTCCATGCGCGTGGCCCACGGGGGGAGGGGGTTTTGCAACGTCAACAACGAGGCCATAATGATCGAGCAGTTACGGGCCGCGTACGGCATAGACAGGGTCGCCATAGTCGATACCGACTGCCATCACGGAGACGGCACCCAGGATATTTACTGGCATGATCCCGACACCCTCTGCATATCCATTCATCAGGACGGCCGAACCCTTTATCCCGGTTCGGGTTTTGTAGATGAATTCGGCGGGCCCACTGCGGCCGGGGCTACCTTAAACATTCCGCTTCCCCCCTATACTTCGGAAGAGGGGTTTTTGTATGTGGTAAATAACGTGGTTCTCCCGGTATTAGAGGAGTTCAAGCCCGATCTTATCGTCAACTCGGCAGGACAGGACAACCATTTTACCGATCCACTTACCAACATGAATTTTTCCGCCCAGGGATATGCCGACCTGACCCGGCTTTTAAATCCTGATATCGCCGTTCTTGAAGGGGGATATTCCATAGAAGGGGCGCTCCCCTATGTGAATCTCGGCCTCATTCTCGCCATGGCCGGCATTGATTACAGCAATGTGAAGGAACCGGATTATGACTTTGAGCGTTTGCGGCAGTCGGCGGAGGTGACCGGCGCCATTAAGAAGATTTGCGGCGAAGTCATGGATGTATGGAACAACCGGCACGCCATTCGAAAGCAGATGTGCAGCAACCAGGATACGGCTGAGCGAAGGCGCAACGTTTTCTATGACACGGCCGGAATAAACGAGTTCCAGCACGAAACCTTAAATATCTGCTCCAAATGTGGCGGGGTATTAAAAATAGATTCATCTGCGGATACCGGTTCCCATATTCTTGCAATTCATATCCCGAAAAAGGCATGTGATAAATGCAAAAAAACCGGGCGGCAATGGTATGAGACCGCCGACACCGGCCGCTATGAAATGATTATGATGCAGGATCGGCCCGAAGACCGCTTCCTTGTACGGACGGCTTCGTAAATATACATGCCGCGACACATTAAAAATCTGGAATTCCGGGCTCGTGTCATCGCGGCCATACGGCATTTTTTTTCGCTCGACGGTTTTATCGAGGTGGAAACACCGGTAAGGGTTCCCGCCCCGGCCCCGGAACCGCATATAAACGCCCTGCCTTCGGATGGATGGTTTCTTCAGACATCACCTGAACTATATATGAAGCGCCTACTCGCAGGCGGGCATGAACGGATTTTCCAGGTATGCAGGTGTTTTCGGCAGGCAGAGCGTGGCCAGCGGCACCTCCCCGAGTTCACTCTCCTTGAATGGTATGCCGCAGGATGGGATTATACCCGGCTCATGGAGCAATGCGAGGAGATGATCCGTTTTATCTGCCGTGAGGTTCTTGGTGAAGAAAAATTCCTTTACAATGGAAAAGAGATATCTATAAAGCCGGGCTGGCCAAGGATAGGGGTAGCCGATGCGTTTTTACGATTTGCGAAAAAAGACGTGAAAGATGCCCTGGCCGATGGTTCCTATGATGAGGTTATGGCCTTTGACATAGAGCCCGCGCTCGTGGCCCCGTCATTTTTGTGTGACTATCCGTTGGCAAAGGCGGCGCTGGCAAGGCTTTCGGCCACAAAAAGCGGAGTCGCCGAGCGGTTCGAACTCTATATCGGCGGGCTCGAGCTCTGTAACGGCTTTTCGGAGCTTACAGATGTAGCCGAACAGACCCGGCGTTTTAAGGATGAGCTGATCCGGCGCGAGGCGGCGGGTGAGCCGGTTTATCCTTTGCCGGATAAATTTTTATCCGCCCTGGAATTGATGCCGGATGCGGCCGGGTGCGCACTTGGCGTGGACCGTCTGGTCATGCTTCTTTACGGGGCTGATCGTATCGACGATGTTGTGGCGTTTGTGCCTGAGGAATACTGAATGTTGAATCCCATGTTCCGTCGTCTCAAAAAGGAGGCGCGGCGAATTGCAAAAAACCTTCCGCTCCCTGATTTTTATCTCGATTTTACGGATGAAATAGAGGTTTCCTGTAATTTTTTCAAAACAGATCCCCTTGTGGGCCGATTACGGGCTTATGTAGTGGATGCGTCCGAAAACGATTACGGACATGGAATTGATCACTGCGAAAAGGTCGCCGTGGATGCCGGCGCACTTGCATACATAGAGGGCTTATCCGTTGGATTGGAGGGGAATGTACTCGCGGACCTGATCCGGCTGGCCCAGTTTGCCGGGCTTTTACACGATATCAGACGCAAAAATAAAGACCATGCAAGCAAAGGGGCCGTGTTTGCGAAAAAAGTGTTGCGCGACTACCCGCTTTCAGGCCGGGATTCGGACTCCATATGCACCGCCATATATAATCATGAAGCCTTTGGCGGATATACGCGGTGCCTAACCCGCACGGACCGTATAGTTTCAGGATGCCTTTACGATTCGGACAAGTTCAGGTGGGGTCCGGATAATTTTACCTCGACCGTGTGGGGTATGGTTGAAGGCCTGGGACCTTCGTTCGAAACCTTTCTGGCTCATTATCCCGCAGGAATGGAGCATATTGAAAGGATCGGAAGCACTTTCAGGACTGCCACGGGCAGGGCTTACGGACCTCAGTTTATCGACATGGGCCTTTTTATCGGCAGGGAACTGCTGGCGTATATCAAGCGGGAGATCATGCCGGAAGGTTCATTGCCTCCTGGCCGATAGTATGGGCGTATTTAATACCAGAGCGGAGCAGCCGTCCGAACGATCCAGGTCCAGCACAAGACCGCAGCGGTCTATTTCAAAATAGCGGGAAATGACATCCACAAGGTCGTTTTGCAGATCGGTAAGAATGTCCTCCCTGACCTCCAGCTTGTCATAGACCAGTGCGAATTTGAGCCGTTTTTTTGCAACATCCTTGCTGTCGGTGCGGTTCATCAGTTTTTTTAGCAGGGAATTTATCATGAGGCGATCCTGTTTTTCCGGGAAAATGTTATGCCGAGTTTTTTCCACAGGGATTTTTGTGATGATGGGTCTTCCACCGGGAGATCCGGGTGGCCGTCGAGCCTCATTCCAATGCGGGTAAAAGCCTTGCCGGCCTTGGAATCCTTCTGCATGACAAGCGGTGTGCCCGTGTTGGTTGCAATCACCACCGCATCGTCCATTTCAACAAGGCCCACAAGGTCGATGGACAGGACTTCAACCACATCCTCGTGGCTTAGCATGTCACCTTTTTGGACCATCTTGGGAATTATCCGGTTTACGATGAGTTTAGGCGTGATGGAGCGCGCGTAAAGAAGGCCGATCACACGGTCGGCGTCCCTTACTGCGGAAACTTCAGGAGTGCAGACCACCAGGGCTTCATCGGCCGCCTCGATCGCGTTTTTGAATCCCTGTTCAATCCCGGCCGGACAGTCCAGGAACGTGAAATCAAATTCCTTTTTGAGCTGTTCGCAGATTTTACTCATGTCTTCCGGCTTTATGGCGTTTTTATCATCGCTCTGGGAAGCGGGGATTAAAAACAGGTTGTTGATTCTCCTGTCTTTTATGGCTGCCTGCCTGATTTTGCACCGGCCGTTGATCAGGTCCACGATGTTAAAGACGATCCGGTTTTCAAGCCCCATGACAACGTCCAGGTTGCGAAGTCCGATGTCCATGTCGACGACTGCGACACGTTTGCCCTGAAGCGCCAGGGCCGCGCCGATGGAAGCGGTGACGGTCGTTTTGCCGACCCCGCCTTTCCCGGATGTGACTACAATAATTTTACCTTCCACGGTTCACCTCGTAAGAAAAATGGTAAATTTTTTATCTTATTTTCGGCCAGGCAAGCCTTTTAAAAGGACTTGCCTTCACATAATCGTCAACAATCACGCAATTGTCTTCAACCCGTGCAATTTCGGGGTGTATGCCCGGTGTTGACGGAACGCCTGCTGCAACAAAACCGCCTATCTGAACCTGGGTCGGCCTGAAGTCAAGGGCTATGATAACAGCCTGTTCATTGTCGGGCTGGCCTGCCAGGGCAGTTCCCAGAAGGTTTCCCATCACGATGATGTCGCCGCCGGAAATGGCCTCGGCTCCGGGATTTAAGTCCCCGAGTATGACCAGATGTTTTTTGGCTTCGACCTTCTGGCCGGAGCGGACTCTGCCTGAAATAATAACGGTGTCGCCATCGGCGTTTCCCCACCCCGATTTTGTATCCTGTTCCCGTTTTTCTATTTTAGCTTTGTCAGGTCTGGGACTCGGGGGAAGAGAGACCTGGCCTACCTGGAACTCCTGCCTTAAAAAATTTTCCAGGATTTTTACCAGGCTTTCAGCAACCTCCCGGCCGCATGGATCCAGGATGACACGTGCATTTACGGCCAGGTAGCCCAACCGTTCAAATGGCTTTGCCAGGGCGACTTTCAGGACATCGGGAGACCGGCCGGGGTCAAAGGTGACCCACAGGCTGTCGCCGACGCCTTTAAGGCGAACCGGTATATCGTTTTCTTCCGGTTTTTTATCTGACTTTTCATAGGCCATAGGATACGTGCCGGGCAGGTATAAATTCGTCTATAATGTATAGGTCTGACATCACATATAGCATATCTTGTATATATTTCCGTAATCGGGATGTCAAGGTTAAAATATCATGGAACCTGCTTCAGTTGAGGGGCTCGTAAAAAGTTGGACTTTACGAGTCCGTCAAACAAAGGCATTTACCATCTCAAGAGCGTAGTCAAGACGCTGGATTATTTCTTCACAAAGGACGGAATCCATGATCAGGGGCGGCAGAAACTGGACAACAGATGTGTCGTTTCCCGCATAGATGCACAACAGGCCGGCATCATAGCAGGCCTTTGTCATCAGTGGACCGAAATCAGCCCTCTTAGTCACAATTCCGCACATGAGCCCTTTTTGGCGGAACCCGGATAAAACATCGGGGTATTTTTTTGCAAGTTTTCCGATATCTTGCGCAAAAATTTCCGCAAGATCATTCACATGCCGCAAAAAATCGTCGGCAGATGAAATCTCTATCACTTTTTTTGCCACCATGCACCCTATATCCGCGCCTCCGGTGGTGGAGATATGGATAAACGGGTCATCGTGGAACACGCTTTCAAGGTTTTTTTGAATGATCGTGGCCGTGACCGGGTAGATGCCGCCACCCAGGCCCTTTGCCGAGACGATCATGTCCGGAGCAACTTCGAAATGCTCGATTCCCCAGAACCGGCCGGTCCGGCCTATACCCGTCTGTACCTCGTCCATGATCAGAAGCGATCCGTTTTGTTCACAAAGGGTTTTCACCTTTGAAAAATAATCGTGATCCGGGATGGGCATGCCCAGTGTCGCCGGGATGGTTTCCAGGATAACGGCCGCAATGTTTTTTCCCAGCGCGGCCGCCAGGGCCTTTACGTCATTAAACGGCACCTGCTTAAAGTCGGGTGAATCGGACAAAAAGGGGACGCTGAACTTCGGGGCCCCGGTTGCCACGGCGATTCCGGTATGCCCGTGAAATCCGCCCGTAGCCGAGATGATTCCTCGACGGCCCGTGGCTTTGCGCGCAATTTTTATGGCCGTGTCGACTGCCTCGCCACCGCTGACCCCGAAGATTACATAGTCCATACCGGCAGGCGATACCTTTGAAAGCATTTCGGCAAGCTCCGCCTTTTGGCTGCTTACCAGGTGATGGTTGCCGATATCAAGATATTGCAGGGCATCGGTCATTGCGGCGATAATCTCCGGGTTCCGGTGGCCCAGGTTGAATACTCCGCCGTTTGAGTGACAGTTGATCAGCCTCTTTTCCCCGTCAATGTCCCATACAAAAGGGCCTTCCCGCTTTCCTGGCACAAACTCGATACCCACATCAGCGAAAAAACGGGTCTTGCCCGAGGATACATGGGCCGCGTATCGTTTAAAAACAGCCGATTTTAAGGGCGTTGCCTGTTTGTTCATTTTTTTTCTCTTTATGCGCCGAATCCTGCTTCCGGAAATTCAACGGCCGCCGGGTTCGTGTCTATGATTGCGGCAAATTTTCCCATGGTGGCGGCAAGCATGTTTGAGATAAAGAATTCGGCGGTTTTGATCTCGCCGTAATAATATGCCGCATCCTTATTCTTTTGCGCCCTGGCAATCATTTTTTCCGGTTCGCTTCCACCCGCTGATTTATGGAGTTTTTTTGCCGCGAGGCAAGCGCGCCACAAAAGCATCCATGCCATGGTCACATCACCGGTCACCTCGAGCAAAGGATGGGCATACGCATACGCCTCGCGCACCTTGCCGGATGCCGCTGTTTTGCCGAGGTGAGCCGCAGCTTGTCCAAGGCTGTTGATGGCTGTCTCAACACGGGCGGACATATTCTCGAGTCCCGCCACGCCCCGGGCATTGATAACGGTTTTTCGCATTTCTTCGAGGTATTCGATAAAGGGCTTGCCCTTTTTCATGCCGAGCTTGCGGCCCAAGAGGTCCATGGCCTGAATCCCGTTGGTTCCCTCGTAGATCATGAAAATCCTGCAATCACGCATGAGCTGCTCGGCAGGGTATTCCTTGGTAAAACCGTATCCGCCGAAAATCTGGACCCCGTGGCTGGTGACCTCAAGGGCCTTGTCCGTGATATAGCCCTTTATGATCGGTGTCAGGATTGCGGTTCTGTCCGCGTATTTTGCCTTTTCTTCTTCTGTTTGTGCAAGTCCTTCCATGTCATGCATCAGCCCGCCGTAATAGATAAGGCTACGCATTCCCTCCACATATGCCTTCATGGTCAGAAGCTGTCGGCGCACGTCCGGGTGCCGGACAATGGGCACCGGCCCGGCATCCGGATTTTTTCCGGCCATTATATCATTTCCCTGGACCCTTTCACGGGCATAATTCAAGGCGTTTATGTAAGCAGCCGAGGCCACGGCAAATCCCTGGAGCCCCACGAGCTGGCGCGCCTCGTTCATCATGAGGAACATTGCCCGCATCCCCTTGTTTTCAGGGCCTATCAGGGTGCCGATACAATTGTCCCTGCTTCCGAGGGTAAGCGTGCAGGTGCAGTTTCCGTGAAGCCCCATCTTTTCCTCGATGCCGGTGCATACAACATCATTGCACTCACCTAACGTGCCGTCGTCGTTAACCCTGTTTTTGGGCACCAGAAAGAGTGAAATCCCCTTTGTGCCGGCTGGCGCCCCCTCGATCCTGGCAAGGACCGGGTGGATGATGTTATCCACCATGTCGTGCTCGCCGCCTGAAATAAATATCTTGGTGCCGGTGATGCTATAGGTGCCGTCCGGGTTTTTGACGGCCTTTGTGGTAAGGGCGCCCACATCGGAACCGGCTTCCGGCTCGGTCAAAAGCATGGTGCCCGACCACTCTCCCGAAAGGAGTTTTTTAAGATAAAGCCTTTTCTGGGTGTCGTCACCCAGGATGCTGACAAGGTTTGCCGCCCCGTGGGTCAGGCCGTGATAGAGCATGAAGGCGGAGTTTGCGCCGTAAAAATATTCATCCGCCGCAAGAGAAACCGTCTTGGGCATCCCCTGGCCTCCCCATTCGGGCTCATCGATCATGGCAAGCCATTCGCCTTCCCGGTACAGCTTAAAAACTCTGTGAAAGGATTCCGGCACCTTTACAGCGCCGTTGTCAAATACACACCCTTCGTCGCTCTCCTTGAATGTGGGCAATATTTCCTTTATGGCCAGATTCCGCGCCTCGGACACGATCATGTCCACTGTTTTTTTAGTGAAATCCGCGAATTTGTCGTTTTTCGCAAGGTCTGCCACTTTCATCTGTTCATGGAGTACAAAGTCGATGTCTCTTCTGTCCGCAATCTGTTGTGCCATGATACTTTTCTCCCTGATTGAATTTATTTATGAGGCATTTCCGCCTGTTGAATTGTCATGAAAAAGGTATGAGTCCGTGAAGGACCCGGCCGGTCCCGAAGCCATGAACCGGCCTGTCTTTTGGATAAGATGTGTAGGATAAACGGCCGTTAAAGTCAAGGCCCGGAAAAGTTGGGCGGCCGGGAATAAAAAAAGCCGCGTAAAAACGGATGAACCAGTTTTAACGCGGCAATCAGGTTGGAGTAATATAATGTTGTCTAGTGAACCGTGGCGTTGGTGAATGTCACCCAATATCCCTTGTCATACCCGTCGATAGACAGGGAGAGTTCGAATTTAGAAGCTGTGGCGGTTATGGTCTTGGTCCCCAGATTCAGGCCATGGCCGTTGTATTCCGGGGTATTGTCGTTTGAGTCGTCTATTGTTCCTGAAAAACTGTTAAAGGTGGCCGAAATATCGCCTGTAACCGATGTGGCGCCGATCCTGATCGCCTTGAGTTCCCTGGTGGCCGGTGTGTTGATGTTTGTAAAATCAGCCGAAAAGTAGACCCCATCGGTTACAACTCCGGCGGTGTTGCCGGAATTCGTATGGAAGTCTTTTGACGCGTCGGTTTTAGCCCCGCCGATTTGAACATTTGTCCAGTCTTCATCCCAACCATAGGAAGGAGTGGGATTTTTATAGTCGTATTTATTATGGTAGCCTAATTTAAGTGAATCTATTTCAATGTATGAATTGGTCATGATGTTGAACAATGCATAAGTCGTGTCTATTCCGCCAGTCGATGTTATAGTGAATTTGGAAAACCCCTCGGCATATACCTCCGAAAGCTGGGCATTGTTCATCCCCTTCATCTGTGCATAGGCGTTATGCGGTACCAGGAAGGCCGTCATCATTGCGAACAATACGGCAAATATGAAGAAAAAGCGGGTATGTTTTGCGGCAGGGGCGATCATTGAGGCTCCTTTTCCGTAAATATGGCATGATTTGCAGATAAAAAAACATATTTACTTTAGAGAACCGCGTTTTTAATGTCAAGCAGAATTCATCTTAAAATACTTGCCAGCAGGTGGGGTAATCGTTTATAGACCTGTGTGAAATACTGGAGTAAATTTTTTAATCTGTTTTATAATCTGGGGGTATTGTGAAAAAAATAGGCTTGTACGTGAAGCAGGACCGGGCGGCGCGCCATAAGGCCGATGATCTTGAAAAATGGCTTGGCCGCCGGGGAATTACTGTGTTGCGCAAGGAGACAACCAGGCCCCAGCTTAAACCCGGCAGACCCACTGAAAAAAAAAGTGCTCCTGACGACCTGGACTGCCTCTTTGTCCTCGGCGGAGACGGCACCTTCCTGAATGCGAGCCGTTGGGCCGGGGACACCGGCACCCCTATGATCGGTGTCAAGTTCGGGGAAGTCGGTTTTCTTGCCGAGATTGCGGAAGAGTCCCTTTTTGCTGCGGCTGAATCGGTACTTCGTCATGAATTTGAGATCAGGCCACGAATGCGGCTGGATGTGAAGATCGTCAGGAACGGCGCGACCATGGCCGATGAAACGGTATTAAACGACGTGGTAATCAACAAGGGCGCGCTCGCCCGTCTGGCGACAATCCGGGCCGAGATCAACGGCCATTACCTGACGACGTACCGCAGCGACGGTCTTATCGTGGCCACTCCCACGGGCTCCACGGCCTATTCCCTGGCAGCCGGGGGACCGGTGATCCATCCGGCGGTCGAGGGTGTGATACTCACCCCCATCAATCCCTTTACCCTGACCAACCGTCCCCTGATCATTCCGGATTCATCGAAGATTCAATTGCAACTCGGCGAAAAGGCATCCGATATCCTTGTCACCTTTGACGGACAGGCGGGATTGGAGATCGATGCGGATGATGTGCTCGTGATCGAAAAGAGTCAAACCCCCTTAAATCTCATCCGCCTTGCGGGCCAGCATTATTTTGATATTTTGAAGACCAAGCTTAGATGGAGCGGCAGCCGTATTTAGTGCCGCACGAAAACCGCTAATTTTCCCAATTTCTGTGTTGGTCTAAAATTTTAATCCTCAAAATACCATATGTATTCCTCCGGTTAAAATTTTTGACCGCCTTGAACTTGAAAAAATTTTCAGGTTTTCGTTCAGGCACTGCTATTTTGTCGCCATGCGTTTTACATCACCAAATCTTCCACAAAGTCTATTAGCTGGTTTAAATTCCGGCAGGGCCGGACCTCATGGCAGAAGGCCTTGAAGGTGTTCATTTCACTGTCCCCGGTCCCCCAGAAAGCCTCCGGTTCGGGGTTGAGCCATATGATGCGTCGGCATTTCTCCCGCATTTCAGCCAGGATGTCCTGTCTGGGGTTATGGTAGTTGGACCTGCCGTCCCCGACTATGATAATCGTGGTTTTTTTGTTGAGCAGGTGGATATGATCCCGTTTGAATTGAAAAAAAACCTCTCCATAGTCGGTCAATGCGTTAAAGTCTATGTCCGCGTTTGACATCACCTTTTCAATAGCCTGGTTGACCTCATTTTTTTCAAATATTTCCGTCACGTCAGTGGTTGCGCATACAAAGGCGAAGCTGTTTACCGATGAAAAACAGTCCTGCATGGAATAGAGCATGTTGAGCATGAACCTGGCCGCAGACCAGACCGAACCGGAAACATCACAGAGCGTTACGATTTTTGCCTTGCGCAGGCGCTTGTTCCTGTATTTTATATCAATGGGGATGCCCTGGAATCGCCCGGCGTAGCGCAGGGTCTTCCTGACATCGATTACGCCTTTGTTCCGGGCGGCCCAGCGTCTGGAGGCGCGATCTTTCAGTTTCCGGATCATCTGTTTGATCACGTCCCTCATTTCAGCCACTTCCCGTGGGGAAAGGGATGAAAACGGGCGTTCTCCGATATCGCTGTAATGCTTTTTATGCGTCCGGATCTGCTTAAGACCGTCATTGTATGGAGTGCTTTCCTCTGTGAGCATTCCGTATGCCGCATCAAGCCTTTTTAACAGATGATCCACGGCCCGGTGCCGGGCTTCCGGGGCATTTTCTCCGCTCTGGGCCGGAAGGTTCAGCAGCCGGTTGCGCATGGCGTTTATCCTGAGCATGACTTCAAGCCTGCTGGAAAGCTGGCCGAGGTTTGATTTTAATCCCTTTGGCGTATATTCGTTTTTGGTCTCCAGTCTCTGCATTTCCGTTATATAGGGTATTGGATTGCCCTTGAGAAAGGCCTTAAGGGCCGCGTCGATCGGCGTTTGTCCGGCATCCCCGGAAAAACTCTCGATTAGTTCCCGGATTTCAGCATGGCGTTGCAGGGCGGGGTCGGGTGATTTTTCGGGCTCTTTTTCATGGAAAAACAAGTCATAGAGGCGGTCGAAGTTTTTCTGCTCCCGTCTGCTCTTGGCGAAATTGGCCCGCAAAAGGTATTTAAACCGGTTCTCGTCGGTCACATCGATATATTCAAGCTGTTTGACGCTGTCGATTACCTCGGAAGTGGATACCCGCATCCCCGCCGAGCGGCATGCCTTGGAAAAACGTATGATCAGGTCGAGCATAATATTTTTTCCGCTGCTGCGCGCACCAGATCCGCATCGGCCTTGTACTTGCATATAACGTTTAATGTATCTGAAATCACCTGCGGCGTAAGGTCGTCTATCTGGAGCACCATTAGCGATTGTGCCCAGTCGAGGGTCTCTGAAATACAGGGCCGTTTTTTTAAATCCAGGTTTCGGATATTATTTACGGCGGAAACAAGCCTGTCCACAAGCCGGGAGTCAATATCGGGAATTTTCAGGCCGACGATCCGTTTTTCCAGTTCCGGCTTTGGATAGTCTATATAAAGATGAATGCAGCGCCGTTTGAGGGCATCGCTCATGTCCCTGTAATTGTTCGATGTCAGCACCACTAAGGGGATATGTACGGCCTTTTTAACCCCGAGTTCCGGAATGGAAACCTGGAAATCCGAAAGAAGCTCCAGCAAAAAGGCCTCGAATTCAGGGTCGGCCTTGTCGATTTCGTCTATGAGCAGCACCACGGGGTTGTCCGATGATATGGCCTGTAGGAGCGGGCGGGCCAGGATAAAACGTTCGGAAAAAAATGCATCCTCCTGGTCCGCGATCCGCTCCACGGCCTCGGCAATGCTTGTGGCGCCCGCCAGGAGGTCGTTAATCTTCTCCTTTATCATCTGCGTGTAAAGAAGCTGCTTGGCATATTCCCATTCATACAGTGCCTTGGCTTCGTCAAGCCCCTCATAGCACTGGAGCCGGATTTTTTTTCTCTTAAGGCATTTTGCAAGTGCGCGTGCCAGCTCGGTCTTGCCCGACCCGGCCGGCCCTTCAACCAGAATCGGTTTTTTCGTGGCGGCGGCGAGAAAAACAACCGTGGCGATTTGTTTTGACGCAATGTAGCCGACCTTTTCAAGCCGGTTCATAACTTCTTCTATGCTTTGAAATTCCATGACCGTAAAAATTCCTTTATCTGGTTTTCCTAAAGGGGGTTGATGGACTTTTAACCAGTCCGTCAACCCCGCCTACCATATTTTGATGCATTAACAAAGAAAATCCGGTTGAAAAAACCGAAAAAAATATTGACATATAGGTGTCAATTGATTAGTTCTCTACCTTTTCTCAACAAAACCATGAAAGGTAATAATGTGGTGTTAGAGGTAGCTCCATCCCCCCATATAGCCGACGCGTCGTTTGCGACAAAGAAGATGATGGCGGACGTCATTATCGGCCTTTTGCCGGTAATCGCCATGGCGGTTTACATGTTCCGTCTTTACGCGGTAAAGCAGATGGGTATTTGCCTTTTTACCTGCCTTGCCGTTGAGGCCGCTTTCACGCGGATGCGGCAGCGGCCGTTCCCCTTAATGGATTTGTCCGCAGCCGTGACCGGCCTTATTCTCGGCTTGTCGCTCCCAGTTACGGCTCCCTGGTATGTGGGTGTCATCGCATCGGTGGTGGCCATTGGAATCGGCAAGGTCATCTTCGGCGGGCTCGGCATGAATATCTTCAACCCGGCCATGGTGGGACGGGCCTTTGTCATGATCGCGTTTGCCGGGCTCATGGCGGCTTCGGGTTATGTGAATCCGGTGATCGGCATTGACGCCATAACACAGGCGACACCCCTGACCGCATTCAAGCAGATGGGGATAAGTACGCCTCTTTCCGATCTTTTCTTCGGACTCGTAAATGGCAGTCCTGGCGAAATCAGTGCGCTTGCATGCCTGATCGGCGGTCTTTACCTGTGTATCCGCAAGGTGGCGTCCTGGGAGATCCCGGCCGGCGTGATTGCGATGGTGGTTATCCTTGCGGGTCTGTCCGGACTTTCCGGGCAGGGAGTCGTGTGGGCGGTCGGCTACCACCTGTTTTCCGGCGCCCTTCTTTTCGGCGCGTTTTTTATTGCAACTGATCCGGTAACCAGTCCGATGGCGCCTGTGGGTAAATTTATTTTCGGGGCGGGCATCGGATTTTTCATCATGGTTCTCCGGCTGTTTTCCGGATATCCCGAGGGCGTGATGTTCGCAGTCCTTTTGATGAACGCGGTAACGCCTTTGATCAACCGGTGGACGATCCCGACCGTGATGGGGGAAAAATGAACGACTCCTTGCATACGGAAAATTCCGGCAACAAGCGGGTAAAAAAGAATTTTCTGGTCCAGGCCTGGCTTGTAATCTTTCTTTCGACCTTTTTTGGGGTTGCCCTGGCAGCCATTCAGTTGACGTTATCGCCAAAAATAGCGGCCAACAGGTTGAACGAGACCTTAAATAAGGTTCCGGGACTTCTGCTGGGCGATCAGGCGGCCGTCCCCATGAAGATCATCAAACGATCAGTTACGGCCGGGGCCGGGGGCGTGAAAAAAACCTACAGCGTTTTTGCGGCCAGAGTGGGGAGTCGTTCCGTCGGTTATGTTGTAAAGGCCACCGGCCAGGGATATGCGGATAAAATCGATGTATTGATCGGCCTTGATGGTGCACTTAACAAGATTACCGGTATCTTTATACTCGGCCAGAAAGAGACCCCGGGCCTGGGAGCCAAGATGGTCGACCCTGCCTGGCGCGCACAGTTTACTGGCAAGCTAACGGATAAGCCCCTTAAGGTAGTCAAAACAAAAGCCCATGCCGAAAACGAAATAGACGCCATTACCGGGGCCACGATTTCTTCCAGAAGCCTGTGCGCCATCATCAACCAGGCCGTGCATGATGTCAGGGGCCCGCTCGCATCCGGCCTAATTCCATCAGGCCCAATCCCATCCGACCTGAACAAGACTAAACCCGGCAAAGGGCCGAATTCACCCTCAAACGGTCACGGGAGCAAATAAAATGGCGGATCAGCCCACACCGCTCGAGCGGTTTATAAACGGAATCCTGCCGGAGAACCCGGTCTACAGGCAGGTACTCGGTATGTGCCCGACCCTTGCGGTTACCAACAACCTGAAAGGGGCCATGACCATGGCCGGCGCGGTCCTCTTTGTTCTTCTTTGCGCGAATGTTATCATCAGCCTGATCAGAAACCTGCTGAAACCCCACTTGAGAATCGTTGTATTCACGTTGACGATAGCAACATTTGTTACCATAGTGGACAGGTTCCTGGCGGCGTATATGTATCAGATGAGCAAGCAACTGGGCCCTTATATCCCCTTGATCATCGTCAATTGTATTATTATCTGCCGCTGCGAAGTCTGTGCGTCCAAGCAGTCGGTATTCACCGCTGCCGCAGATGCTGCGGGCCAGTCCCTCGGCTACGCGCTGGCCCTTGCCAGCATAGCCTCGGTGCGGGAGATCATGGGGACCGGCATGCTTTTCGGACTCCGGGTCCTGCCGGCGGCCTGGCCGGACTGGGTGATTATGGTGCTTCCTCCGGGCGCGTTTTTAACACTGGGGCTTTTAATGGGGCTGGCTAATTATTTAGTGGCAAGGCATTCGGCCGTGGAAAAAAAGGCAAGGGGATAAGAAATGAATTATGTTATCGACATCCTGCTGATCGCGGTATCCGCAGCCTTGATCAACAACTTCGTACTCTACTATTTTGTGGGGATATGCCCGTTCATAGGGGTGTCACGCCAGATTGACATGGCCGTCGGCATGGGGCTTGCCGTGACATTTGTCATGACTATAGCAGCCTTTCTGAGCTGGACCGTTACGACCTTTATCCTCATCCCCGGAGCGCCGCTTTCAAGCATGGTCGCGGGCTTATTCATGCCAAAGGCTGCGGCCGTACGTGTGGATCTGACCATTTTGAGTTATATTGTCTATATCTTCGCCATAGCGGCTTCCGTGCAGTTTGTTGAAATGTATGTCCGTAAATTTTTCCCCGTACTCTATAAGTCGTTCGGAGTTTTTTTGCCGCTTATCACCACCAATTGCGCCATCCTGTTTGCCTGCCTCACCATCATGAGCCATGTTGCCGGAGTCGACAACCCGGCCGACGCCTGGGACCTCGGCCGTGCGTTGACGTTAGCTTTTTTCGGGGGTATCGGTTTTACCCTGGCGATCGTCATCATGGCGGGTATAAGGGAGGAGCTAGATTTCTGCGATATCCCGGAATGCATGAAAGGCGCGGCCATAACTCTTGTTGTCGCCGGGATACTCTCCATGGCGTTCATGGGGTTTACGGGTGTTGACTCCGGGCTGAAAAAAGCGTTGAAGAATACTGCGGCACAAAAGGTATCCGTTCGCGCAGATGATGCCGGCACGCGGATTTCCGCCATGCAGCGCGTGACGGACAGTAAACAGAAAATTGATGTACACAGCGAGGAATTCCCATGTCTGTTGTAACCCTGGGTCTGGCGGCCGCCACCATGCTGGCAATGGCGCTGGTCTTTTCATATGTGCTCGGATGGGCGAATACGGCTTTTCACGTTGAGGTCGATCCAAGGATCGACGCCGTTTCCGAGGCGCTTCCGGGAGCCAACTGCGGGGGATGCGGATTTATCGGGTGTGGAGAATACGCCGAGGCGGTTGTCGAAGGAGAGCCGGTGGACAAATGCGTTGTTGGCGGCGAAAGCTGTGCCGAGGACCTGGCGCAGATCATGGGAGTTAAGATTGGCCAGTCCTACCCGGCCCGTCCCATTGTTCATTGCGGGGCGCATCTGGAAGATCGGCTTGGCAGGAGTGCATACAAGGGTGAGTCTCGCTGTGCCGGTGCAAACCTCGTGGCAGACGTCCAGGGGTGCACATACGGATGCTTAGGGTTTGGAGACTGTGAGCGAGCCTGCAATTATGACGCCATTAACGTAATCGGCGGCCTTGCCACGGTCGATTATGAAAAATGTGTGGGGTGCGGCGCCTGTGCCAAGGCCTGCCCGAGAAATATCATCACCATCACGCCTTTTAAGGCGGACCGCATGCTGGCTGTCACCTGTTCAAACAAGGACAAGGGCAAGGATGTAAAAAAGGTCTGCAATATCGGGTGCCTCGGATGCGGCGCCTGCGCCAGAATATCTGATCTGTTCAAGCTGGAGGACAATCTCTCCACGATCAATTATGATGCCTATACCCCGGAGTGCGGGCTTGAAGTTTTAAAGGCCTGTGAAAAATGCCCCAGGCATCGCCTTGTCTTTGTGGGCAAGCCCTCCCCGGAGGATATTGCCGCAACGGCCCATATCGAGGCGCTGGAAGTGGTTGAGCCCGATTTCAAAACCACCGTGGATGAAACCGAGTGGCGGGGATAATCAGGCCGACGGCATGAACGCACGGCTCGTTCGTTTTTTATCGCCATCATTTCTTGACGAACTCGTAAAAAATCAGATTCAGATGGCAAAGAAAAAAGCTCCAAATTCAAGGCGCGTAAATACTGAGTGATAATTCATACTTAGCGTACTATGAAGAAACGAAGTATGTAGCGCAACAAAGAATTTGGAGTTTTTACGAAGCCATCTTTCTTGAATATCCTGATGTTTTCCTGTATCGCCTGTTGAAGCCAAATAAA
>JAADHK010000122.1 GCA_013151835.1 Deltaproteobacteria bacterium | reverse complement strand
TAATAGTGAAAACAAAGAGAATTCTTTCAAATATCCTGTAGGATTTAGCTGATTTTTTTGTAGGTGTTTGTCCTACATTCAGACGAATTTGGCACGACATGGCTGGCAGGGCCGGACATCGATAAGAGAAGGAAAACGGGCACAACTTAGGGTCGCATCCTATGGGCCAACATGGTATTTACGATACCATCAAAAATCATGCCGCCATATCAGGTCAATCGCCGAGGTGGTTTCTTCTCCGGCCTGGGCCTCGATGGAAAAATGCCTGTTAATCTCGTAATCTATCTCCACGCTCCTTCCGGCCTCCCGGGAAAATCCCTGGCTGTAGGTGACAAACACCTTTGGTGCGACGTATTTTCCCATTGATATGCTCCCCTGGCGGATATCCCCGCTTCCGGCGTTTACCTGCACCACATCGAGATGAAAGGATTTTCCCAGGATATCCTTTAACTGGTCGGCGGCAAGCTGCCCGGTCATGGAGAGGGCCGCGTCCTCGGCCTTAAAGCTTTCCCCGGAAGAAAGGTCGGTAGAAGCGCGGCCAAACATCAGGTAGGATACGATATCCACCTGATCCATGGCAGGTTCGCTGTCCAGCGACAGGTTTAACCTGGAAAAAGTCCCGGTGAGATGGGCTAGTATATCTACGGGCGGAATCCTTGTCCGGCCGGTAATGTTTAATACCGGGTCGATCTCTTCTCCGCCCATGAAGGTCAAGTCCCCGTCGTTGATTTTAAACAGCCGGTTTCTGAACATGTAGGCGCCCCGCACGGCGTTTGCCTGGCCCAGGACCACAAAGCGATGACCGGGCCGCTTTTTCACGTTCACCCGGCCCTTGATCTCGATATTCTCCTCTTTTCCTTTAACCCAGAGATCCCGTTCAGCCGTAACAATGATATCGGCCGCCAGCGGTTCCATGAATCCCGGCTGTTTAGCTTTTTCAGGCAGTTCCAGCACGTCGGCGCCGTTTTCGGGGGCGTTTACCACCTCGATTTCAGCGGGCCTTTGGGAAAAGAGCCGTAAAAGATCGATCTTCCCCTTTTTAATCTTGATTTTGCCTTTTAAAACCGGTGAAATCGCGGTCCCGGTGAGCGTAAGCTCAGGCTCGGTCCTTAAAAATACAGCTTTTTGAAACGGGACATAAAAATTTTTGCCGGAAAGCGAAAGATCGATTTCATCCAGGCAACGGCCGGAAAATGTTAAGGTTCCCGAAGCCGACAGGCTCCCTTCCTTATCTCCCTTTATATTTACCCCCACGACCCGGACCCGGTTTTGTGAAAACAAGAGTTCAGCATCGCAGGTCTCGTAGCTTAAGCCCAAAGACTTTACAAGCAAAGACCCATCTGAAAACCGGATGTTTCCCTTGATAGACGGCGACGCAAAACCACCTGTTATCCGGGCATCGGCATTGACTTTGCCGAGGACTTGAACGTCATCGGATAAGGGTATATTTATTCCGGCAAGTGAAAAATCAGATACACGCATGGACAGATCCATGCGCCCTGCTTTGGTTTGCGCCGAAAAGGGATAAAGGCAAACCGGCAGAAAAAAGCCGCCCGAAAGCGCAACCGCTTTTTTTCCATCCCGCTGTGCCTCGGCAAGGACCTTGTATTCACCTTTTTTACCGTCAAGAGACAGGTGGGCATCGGAAAATCCGATCCCCATGACCACAGGGTGCAAAATACGGATGTCGGCAACAATCGCCGGATCTTCGAGTGTGTTTGCCACCCTTATTTCGGCTTCAGCCCGCCCGGAAATACCCTTTAGTCCCTCAAAAAACGGGGAGAGCCGCTCAAGCGCAAAATTGCGGCAACCGGCATTCAGCAGTATATTCCCACCCGGCTTAAAATCCATGCTCCCGGAAAGGGTAAGCTCCGCTTGGCCGTAGGAAAGCTTGACGGGACGCATCTCGATCCGACTGCCATCGATAATTGCAATAGCCGGGCTGGTATTGGTAAGCAAAGGATACCCCTTTGCATCCATTGACTCCAAGGCAAGGCGCGTGATTGTAAGTGTTTTTTTCTCTGAACGCCAATCCTTAAGATCAGCTGTTGCGTGAATGCTCGTATCAAAAGCCATGGCCGTGCCGCTTACCCGGATCGTGTCCCTTGCCACCGAAGATTCGAATGAGAGGCTTGAAAATTGCATGGCCCCGTATGTAACCCCGGATGCCCTGGCGCGGCAGGAAATCGCCCCAAAAGATGGCCCGGGGTTCCAATTGAAAAAAGCCCGCACTGTCCGGACGCTGCTTGAATTCAGGCTCAAACCAGACCCGTCAAGCGTGGCCGAGACCATCGGCCGGTCTATTGTCCCTGAAAGGGTCCCGGAAACAGAGGCACGGCCGGACAAAACATTTTCAGCCCCCTTCGCATCAATAAGCCCGGAAAAAGGGGCAAGATCGGAGACGTCTGCTGAAAACGAGGCTGCACAGGACCGGGTTTGAAGATCAATACTACCGGTTCCAGCGGCCCTTGCCGCAGGCAAGGCCAGCTCGAAACTTCCCACGTTCAGGCGGTGATTTTCGTAAACTGCCGATAATTTGCCGGTGATATACGAAATTCCGGCGACCCCGGAATCAAGAAGCTTGACATGGCCCGAGACATGGGGAAGGGCCCAGGCTTTTCCATCGTGGACGACCCGGCCCGCAAGGGTTGCCCGGGCGGCCCGGCTTTTAAGGCCCAGGTCAAACGAAAACCGGTTCTGCGTGCCTGAAACCGATATTGTCCCGGACAGATCACCGTCCCCCCAGCTAATCCCGAAGGCTTTTTTGATCACGGCAAATGACAGGGAATCGATATCCGCCTTGAGGTTAAACTCCGCCTCCTTTTTTCCAAACCCAAGGCTGCCATTCATGGAAACCCGGGAGCCGGGGCTCGCAATCTTTGCCGAAGAGATCGTAAGCAGTTTTTTTTCAGGATCAAAAAGCATGCGGCCGGAAAAATTCGACACCATTGGATACGGCGGGTCAGGGGTAAAACAAAGTGAGTTGATGGATACAAACACCTTTTTTCCGATGCGGACCTCGGCCTGGCCGGAGATATGGGAAAATTTACGGACAATCGGCTGGGTTGCGGATCGATCCGTAATCGATATCGTAGAATCATTCACGACAAGCCCTGCGATGTGGATATCAAACCCAGGCCATTGGCCTATCTTCCTTTTATTGCCCCGGCCTGAAAATCTAATGCCGGGGATGGCGAGTTCTTTGTTTTTTCCCATATCCGGACATGCAAAGATCCGGTCGAGTTCAAGGCTGCGGATCGAGACTTTACGGAAAAAAAGCGCAAAAATATCATAGGAGGCCCGTATGCGGCCGGCGGACAGCACCGGGCTTTTTCCATCCGGCCCATAAACCCGCAGATCATCGATAACAAGAGATTCTATCAGGTTACCTGAAATCCCGCCGATTTTAACTAGTGCCCCGGTATTCACCGTGATGGCGGATGCCAGCATATGGCTTGCGGCCCTTTTTCCGGCAGGTGTTGATGCCAAAACAAATACGCACTCCACAACGATTATCCCCAGAAGCACGAACAAAAAACCTGCTCTTAAAAATATGCTTATGATTTTTTTGAGAATAGCTTTATTCATAATGTCCATGACCTAAAACGCATGCCCGATATTCAAATGAAAATGCCAGCGCGTGGTTTCCGCAGCTTCACCGGTAAGAGCGCTCCCTTTGGGCGGATTGAACTTGTAGCCGATATCTGCCTGGATCGGCCCGATAACCGTATGATACCTCAGCCCCGCGCCGCAGGTATACCGGGCGTTGCGCCAGTCTATATCAAGTGTCTTGCTGCTCAGGGCGCCTGCGTCCACAAATACGACCCCGGAAAAATCGCCGAACACGGGATACCTGAGTTCCAGGTTGGCCAGGGCCGCCGAAAGTCCGCCCAGGGCCACCATTATATCATTATCATATACATTCAGCCGGTGGTAGCCATAGCCCCGGACAGTCTTGCTCCCGCCCATAAAGGACTTGAGGAAAATGGGGATATCGGGTGTGTCCTCGGTTTCGTGGATCGTCCGGAAAAAGACGTGCCCGGCCAGAACGACTCCGGGTAAAACCGGGATGTATGCAGCCCCTTCAAATTCGGGCCGGTAATAAGACAGCCCGGAACCGATGGCGCTTGATGCAGTTTCGATTGATAGATTGACGTAACTCCCGGAGGTGGGGGACAGCTCGTTATCCATTTGGTTGAAATCAAGTTCCGCAGTCACGGACGAAACACGAAAGCGGGACCGGGTATCCGTATAAACGCCCGTGGCCCCGGAAGATACATTATTGGGGTCAAGGACCGAAAAACGGCAGGTGACAAGCCCCGACCACACACCTGAAAACCGCCGCCGTACCGATGTTTCGCCATAGATTGTCCGCAGGTCGTAAAATGTTTCATCATCCGTCTGAAGCCCGGCCCCGGCCTTGAGTATGTTTTTCCGGTCTAAAAAATACGGGTAGCGATAATCGGCCGACACGGCCTCGAGCCTGTTGGAGCGCCGTGCCGAAATAGAGAAGCGGTCCGCATGACCGGTGAGGTTCCGGTATCGCCAGGCGCCGCGAAGCCTTATCCCGTCATCGGTTCCGTAGCCCACGCCCGCTTCCACGCTGTGTCGTTTCTTGGGCTTGACCCGGACCCGGATGGGGACCGCTTCTTTATTTGGCGCCGGTTTTTCAGCCTGGATCAGCGCCGCGTCAAAAACCCCGAGATTAAAGAGGGCAGACCGGCTCTCATCGATTTTCCGGCCGTCATAGGGTTTTCCCGGGACAATGGTCATGGCCCGGTCAAACACGCTCTTTTTCACAAACCCATTGTTCCCCTTGATCCTGATATCGCCGAAGGTATGGACCCTTCCCATTTTAACGTAAAACAGAACATCCGCGCGCCTGGCCTTTAAATCAATCCTGACTTTGCCGGTTATATCGGCAAACGGGTAACCCCGGTTGGCCAGAAATTTGCCCACCGCAACCTTTGATACCTCGTAATCCTCGCTGGTAAAGATTTTGCCGACACTAAGCTTAATCTCTTTTTCGAGCCGGGCCGCGCTTATCGTCAAAGACTCCCCGCTAATCTCCCAGCCAATGGTTCCAACGGCCACCGGCAGACCCTTTTGAACGTGAAAAATCACCTTTATCCGGCACGGCGCAGCCGGGCTTTCCTCACCGGATTCAGCCCGTAACGCACATTTTTCCGAATCAACAATTTTTTTTTCATATCGCGCGGATGCTAAAAAATAGCCCCTGTCGTGATAAAATTTCAATATCCGCAGCACATCGTCATCAAGGTCTTTTTCATTCACCTTCGGCCACGGTGTCCAGAATTTCCAGGAAGGCCGCGAGCGGGTGACAAGGGTTTGAAGCAGGTCGGCCTTTTCCATGAACCCGACCCCGTTCAGGGCAACGCCGCAAACCCGGTATTGTTGTGCGTGGCATAATGGCTGACAAATCAGAAGGGTTGCCCAGAAAATAGCGGTAAAGATAAAAAAGGACCGGCGACTTCGTAAAAAACGCCGTATGCGTTCCCTTGCCGGAGCGCGGGAACGAGGAGAATATTTCATTGGAAAAACGCCTGAATCAATAGAGATGGCGTCGTAAAAAGCCCCATCTACTGCGTTGCAGCGGGTCGTGAAATGCTCGGAATACTATATGTATGCCTCCGCTTTCGCGACACCACTGCGCCTTGTATATGGAACTTTTAACTTAGCCATCTTTTCCATGTTGAGAAACTTTTTATGAGACCATCAATAGAGACGGACTCGTAAAAAAATCAGATATTTTGCGGTCTCTGCCCACTAGAACTCGAACCTGAGGGCTCGTAAAAAGCTCCATATGCAAGGCGTGTGAGACGGGAAAGGGCGAAGGCGTACTTTTTGTACGTTGAGCTCTTTCTCGGCTCGCACAACGCCGCAGATGGACTTTTTACGGGTCCGTCAAGAAGCTGCAACGATATCCTGCAGAGTTATGGCGCCCAGTTCCCCGGCGGTCTTCGCGTCCAGGCTTTCGATTACCCGCTCTATCCGGTCGTTTGATATGGCCGAAGGTACCCGCCAGCCGCTTTGCCCCGCGTTTCTCACCGCATCGACGATTTCGGACAAACGGATCGTGCCCAGAGCCCTGGCGGGCTGAAAGGCAAAATCGTCTCCAAAGACCTCCACCAGTATCCCGGCTGCGGCCATCAAACGCATCAGGTCCCGGGTGATCCGCGCAGGAAGCGATAATTCATTGGAAAGCTCTTCCACGGGAAGCGGGGCAAGCCCGCCATGGAAACGCTTTGCAACCAGGGCCATGATACAAAAGGCGATCGTCTCGCGCTCCTTCGCGCTAGCCGTTATTGATGCGAATTCCTGCTGGTATGCCCGGATATGCTGAATCGCATTTGAGAGCTGCGCCCCTATGAGAACGATGATCCAGCTTATATAAATCCAGATAATGAAGATGGGAAGCGCTGCGAATGTTCCGTAAATTTTGTTATAATTGGTCACCCCGATATTAAAATACGTATATGCGCGAAAGGCCACTTCCCAGAGCGACCCACACAGCATCCCGGCGATGAACGCCGGAAGAAATTTCACTCTTGTGTTGGGCATCATCATGTACATGGCCGTAAATGCAATCCACAGCACCGCGTGAGGAAGCACTGTGTGAAAAAGAACAAAAAAATTCTTGAAGACCGGATAGCGGGACAGGGCCACAACCACGGTATTGGAAGAAAGCGAAGCGATCATTGCGGAAGCCACGACCATGAGGATCGGCCCGAGGAGAAGGACGCTTATATAATCCGAGACCTTTCGGACAAATCGCCGTGCCCGGGTCACGCCCCAGAGGTCATTAAACGTTTTTTCCACGTTGCCCAGCATCATGATAACGGCGTAGATGAGAATGGCGGTTCCGAAAGCGCCCAGGGCCTTGAAATCCGTATTGGCAATATAGCCCAGTATCCGCTGGGACAGGCCCTCCTGCTCGGCGGTGAGATACTTTAAAAGGATGTGCTCTATCCTGCTTTCAAACCCGAGCCCCTTCATCATTGAAAAGCCGATGGCCAGAAGGGGTACAACGGCCAGAATCGTGCTGTAGGCAAGGGCGGATGCGCGCAGCATAAGCATCTTGTTGTTCAGGCCTTTTACGGTAATCAATATAATGCGGATGGCGTAGAGCATGAGCATGCGTATGGGGCCGGCCCCTTTTGGATCGATCCACACCCCGTTTTTCAAAAACACGGAAACCGCCCGGATATTATCCTTTATCTCCACGCCGTTCCCTCCCTATGCCGATTCGCCCGCTCTTGCCGGGCATCGCGCACAACGGGAAGCGAATCAGAGGAAAACCTGTAGTCCCCGGTAAGATACAAAGGGGATGGATTTTTCATGCCCGCCAGAAGCGGAAACTTTAAAATCATACGGATGTATATGGCGGACCGCCTGTCCGCGATCCTGTCGAGCATCAGGGAGAGCGGAAGCTGGGCCAGGGTCCTCAATGAATCCACCAGCAGGAGCATGCGCGGGAGGCCCCTGTACAACTGGAGATAGGTTCCGACGATCGCAGCGATTGAACGGGAAAGATGGAGGTACTCGCTCTTAACCACCAGACCCAGGTGCTGGGTGTTGGACATCAGGTGAAGGGTCACCTGTATCCTGCGGCGGATGCCCTCAAACCCCTCGCGCCTGAGCTGAAACAAAAACTTTCTGCCCAAAGGGGTGACGGCCTTTTTTTCAAGGGTCCGGGCCAGGGTGGCCCGGATTTCGTCCTTACGCTTCAGATTTTTTTCGGGATCGGAGCTGAGATTGATCAGGGCTGTGGTCAACAGGTTCACGTCGGCAATCAAGGCGCCTGAAACATAGTCCCACAGTGGTTTCCACTTACCCCGCAGGTCTACGCAATTGCCCCAGTCGATAAAATACATATCCCCGTGCGCGTTAAACAGCACGTTTCCCGGATGAAGATCACCGTGAAACTCCTGGTGGACAAAGGCATGCAGCAATATGGTATAAAGGAACCGGGATGCAATGAGACGCGCGTTTTTCTCCCGCTTTTTCTCGGGAATAAAATCCAGGACCTTTGAGATCGAAGCCGCGTTCTCGATATACTCCATTTCGATGATCCGCTTTGAAACGGAATAAACCTCGGGCACGTTCCAGATGAGTGAATTTCCGCACCTTTTTGCAAACCGTTTCTGGCTTTCAGCCTCCCGAACAAAATCAAGCTCCCTCTGGAAGCCCTTCACAAACTCCTCTGCCTGCTGCTGCATGGCTTCCAGAAAAGGCGCGAGCTTGGAATGGGGCGCCCAGTAATGGCTGCTGATGATGGCAACGCCCAGCACCGTACGGCCGAGCAGAAATTCGCGTTCAATGCTGCCCCGGGCCACCTTGATGATCACGGGCTTTAAAACCTCGCGGCCGTTTGACACCACAGGTTTCTTGGCCAGGTATACGGAGCCGATGGACCCGGATTTAAGGGGTTTATCCACATTGAAATCAAAATAACACTCATGGGGCTTTTTTCCAATGCACGCATCGAACGCCTCATAGACCTCCCGGGCCGTCATGGGGGGCACGTCCTCTTGGAAGACCATGAGTTCCCGGGCAATCTCCTCCGGCAGGAAATCCGCATTGGCCGCCGCGACTTGCGCCATCTTGATGAAAAAAGGACCGAACTCCCTGACCATTTTAGCGACGATCCGGGCCTGGGTCTTAAAATCCTTTGGATCAGTCTGAAAAAAGGGTTTGATATAGCGTAGCGCCCCTGCCTGACGCCTGATAATCGCAATATCCCCCCGCACCATATGCATCTGGCCTAAAAAATCCGAAATAAGGCTCTTGTTTAACCTGCACCCCTCCTTGAACAGATTTATGATATCCGTAAAAAGCGGCTCATAACATCTTAAAATTATACGTATAATATCCAGGTTAAGCTCGGCGAGTCCCTTGAGCTCGGGCTCTGAAAACAATTCATTAAAAAAGGTCCAGAACTCGTTTACCACAACCTCCGGCACCTTGACCGGGCTTCGCAAAAGGACCTGCTCCACCACGTAACGGATGAGCCCGTCAGTTGACTTTTCATTGGGGAGGATGTTTTTACGGCGTAAAAACTCGGTTAAATACCGGCTGTGGCGCGTGAGGGGATGCTTGTACAGGGTTACAAAAATTTCATCAATCACGTCGGACAACTCGTCTTGGGTGATATCATCCGACGAGGCCAGAAGGGACACCAGGGGCAAAAACGCCCGAGTCACGCTGAAGCTGTGCCAAGTAAAGGCCCCGGCTTCCTTTAGGAAAAGGGCGGCCTTGTCTTCAAGCTCACTGATTGACATGTCATGAAAGGGATTATTTCGGGATGCCATTTACAAGCCCATTTATAAACCGGTTCCGGACACGCCGGTTTTTTTGTGATTCGCCTGACTTCGATTTAGGCCGGAAATCCGGCCGCGCATGTATCGGCTCAAAAAATTCCCGGTGATTTTATGATATCATGGAAAAGCATCAAAGTCTTAGACCTATGGCTACCAGCAACGACGTGAAATGTCAATGGAGTATACGCGGTGAAAAAACGGAGGGAAATTGGGGGACATCGTACCTATTTATCAATTGACAATAGGCATTAAATAGAGTTAAGAAATCATATGGCACGAATAGCAAGAGTTGTTGCGCCCGGTATGCCACACCATGTGACACAGCGGGGCAACAGACGACAACAAACATTTTTTAATGGTGACGATTACAGGTTCTATCTGGCTTTAATGTCCCAATGGTGCAATACTTACGATGTGGACATCTGGGCATACTGCCTCATGCCAAATCATATTCATTTAATAGCGGTACCAAAAACAAAGGATAGTTTAAAACTTGCAATTGGTGAAGCCCACCGGCGTTATACAAGGCGGATAAATTTTCGCAAAGGATGGCGTGGTCATTTATGGCAGGGGCGTTTTTCATCGTTTATTATGGATGAAAATTATCTTTTGGCATGTACAAGATATATAGAGTTGAATCCTGTACGTGCCGGGCTGGTGAAAAAACCTGAAGACTGGCCATGGAGCAGCGCCTTGCCGCATATCCGGGGGGAAAACGATATTCTTGTGAAAACAGAACCGTTATTGCTGATGGTTCAAAAAGAGTGGAATGAATTTCTGTCAAAATATCCGCAGGAAGCAGATATTGAAATACTTCGAAGACACGAACGAACTGGGCGTCCATTGGGTCCGGATCATTTTATTGAAAAACTTGAAGCCCTTTTGAGCCGTCCTTTAAAATTACAAAAAGCAGGTCGGAAAAAGAAAAAACAGGTATGATGTCACCAATTTCATAATATATAATCATAATTAAATAAAAGGAAGATTCCATGGACCGTGAAGAAATTATTCAATTATTGAAAATATTTAAAGAAGAAAATAAAAATAAATATCATATAACAAAACTTGGAATTTTTGGATCAGTTGCTAAAAATAGAATGAAAGAGGAAAGTGATATTGACATTGTTGTAAATTTAACAAGACAAGATTTATTTGAATTGATTGGAATTAAGCAAGATTTAGAAGAAAGGCTGAAATATCCAATTGACATTGTTAGTTATCGAGAAACTATGAATTCTTTCCTTAAAAAGCGTATCAATGAAGAGGCTGTTTATGTATGATAAAGAACTTGCTGTGGAAATACTAAAACAAATATATCATGCAACAGAGCTTATTTCGCAACGGTTTGAATCAATTCATAATGTTTCTGATTTTACAAATAGCCCTGCTGGAATGGAGAAATTGGATTCTATTTGTATGCAACTTATAGTGATTGGTGAGGGATTAAAAAATTTTGATAAAGTCACTGAGAAATCAGAATTACCGAAATATCCTCAAGTTGAATGGAAAAGAGCGAAAGGATTAAGGGATATTATTACCCATCATTATGCTGACATTAATGCCGAAGCTATTTACGACATATGTGAAAACAAAATATTAATATTAGCAGAAACCATTAAAAAGATATCAGAAAGCATAGAATAAATATTATACGCAGTGAAAAACGAATACTATCCGACCGTCACATGCTAACCCCGGCCCGCCCCGAAAGGCCCAAAACCGCGCGGGTTTCATCCGGGCTATAGGGCTCATATCCGAACTCCGCCGCGATTCTCACCATCTTTTCAACCAGTTCGGCATTGCTTTTCGCCATTTTCCCGGCCGAAAGCCGGAGATTATCTTCAAGCCCCACGCGCGCGCCCCCTCCCAGGAGGATAGAGGTGGTTGCAAGGGGGAACTCGTTTCTGCCGGCCCCTATGGTGGAAAAGGCCAGGTCGGTTCCAAACAGACCATCAGCCGTCTGTTTCATGTAAACAAGATGCGGTATGGTCGAGGCGATCCCGCCAAGAATTCCGGTGACGAACTGGACGTAGAAAGGAGACGCGATTTCGCCTTTTTCATAAAAATGGCGCGCATTGTGCAGATGCCCGATATCATAGGCCTCGAATTCCGGCTTTGTCCCGGACGCGCGAAAGACCCCCATAATTTTTTCCAGATCGCCGAATGTATTTCTGAAGATAAAATCCCTTGATCCTTCAAGGTAGGCGGGCTCCCATTCATGGTCCCATTGGTCAAACCGCTCAACAACCGGGAAAAGCGCAAAATTCATGGATCCCAGGTTGCAGGACGCAAGCTCGGGCTTAAAGATCGGGACGGCCGCGATCCGCTCGTCCACGGTCATGTTCATCCCCCCGCCGGTGGTAATGCAGATCACCACGTCCGAATTTGCGTGAATCCTTGAAACAATCTCCCCCATGACATTCGTGTCCGGCGTCGGAATCCCTGTTTCCGGGTCCCGCGCATGAACATGCACGGTGGACGCCCCGGCGTTCGCGGCAGCAATCGCCTGGTCCGCAATGTCTTCGGGCCGGATCGGAAGATACGGCGCCATGGTCGGGGTATGAATCGCTCCTGTCACCGCACAGTTTAAAATGAATTTTTCCATGAATTTTCTCCTGTGAAAGCATATATCTATTTGCCATCATAGTAATTTTGATGGCATCGTTGCAAGTTCCATCTACTGCGTTGTAGCGGGTCGCGAAATGCTCGGAATACTATAAATGCTCGGAATACTATATGTATGCCTCCGCTTTCGCGACACCACTACGCCTTGTATATGGAACTTGCAACGATGCCATCGTAACCGGGTTACCTGACTTTTACTAGATCATCAATTTTGACAGGTAAATCAATCTAAATTAACGGATTATTGCTTGATTTAACGCCCCAAACATGTGACAAGTCATCCAAAAGGACTGAAGCGACCCTCGATTTTATTATTTATATATTACAATATGTTAAAAACAGATAGGATTAATCAATAATGGGAATTGAAATCTTTTTTACAGCAGTTTTGCTGTTACTTACTTTTGCGGTAATCGATCTGGTTGTCGGTGTGTCCAACGATGCGGTTAATTTCCTCAACTCATCGATCGGCTCAAAAGTGGCCCCGCGCCAGGTCATCCTGATCATTGCAAGTCTGGGCATCCTGGCCGGTGTGACCTTTTCAAACGGCATGATGGAAGTCGCCAGAAAAGGCATTTTTCATCCCCAGTTTTTTACCATGCCCGAGTTGATAATGATATTTATTGCCGTCATGGTCACAGATATTCTTCTTTTGGATTTTTTTAATACATACGGCCTTCCAACTTCCACCACCGTATCCATTGTTTTTGAACTCCTGGGGGCGGCGGTGGCCGTATCTTTGATTAAAATCAAGGCGGCCGACGGCAATGCCATGACATTGGGAGAATATATCAATACCGGCAAAGCCCTGATCATTGTTTTCGGCATTCTTTTATCCATTATCGTAGCGTTTATCAGCGGCGCGGTCGTGCAGTTTTTTTCCCGCCTGATATTTACCTTTGATTATCGTAAAACCCTCAAACGATATGGCGCCATCTGGGGCGGTTTCGCCATGTCGGTCTTTACATTCTTTATCCTGATAAAAGGCGCTAAAGGCGCATCTTTTATAACCGACGAAGTGAACCTATGGATCATGAATCATACATGGCTGATCATGTTTTTGATCTTTATCATCACTGTCGTAATTTTTCAGGCTCTGATTTCTTTTTTTAACGTCAATATTCTCAAACCCATTGTGCTGGCAGGCACCTTCGCTCTGGCCATGGCGTTTGCCGCCAACGACCTGGTTAATTTTATCGGTGTCCCTTTGGCCGGCTTATACGCCTATCAAACCGCAATTGCCGCCGACAACCCGCTAACCATTAGCATGGGAGCCCTGAGCCATAAAGTACAGTCCCAAACATCTCTGCTGCTCATTGCCGGCGCTATCATGGTGCTGACCCTGTGGCTGTCCAAAAAAGCAAAGACCGTAACCGAAACGGAGATCAATCTGGGGCAGCAGGAAGAAGGGACCGAGCGTTTTGAATCCATCTGGCTTTCACGCACCATTGTCAACATGGTGGCTTCCATGATGAATATTTTCAGAATCTTTTTCCCGGACAATGTCCGAAAATTCATTGCCCGCCGGATTGATCCCGGCCATTACAAGCCTGTTGAACCCCAGGCCGACCGGCCGTCTTTTGATTTGGTCAGGGCATCGGTCAACCTCATGGTGGCCACTGCCGTGGTTTCGTTTGCAACGTCCATGAAACTGCCCCTGTCCACCACCTATGTTACCTTTATGGTGGCCATGGGTTCTTCTTTTTCCGATAAGGCATGGGGACGGGAAAGCGCGGTTTACCGGGTTACCGGGGTTTTGACGGTTATCGGCGGATGGTTTATGACGGCAATGATCGCATTTATCACGGCATTTATCTTTGCCAATGTCATCTTCCACTTCCGGATACCCGGATTTATTGCCCTGCTTCTGTTTGCCGTCGTCATTATTTTTAAAAATAAGCAAAAACACAAAGGCCGCGTGGAGGAAACAGAAAGCCTGAAAATTTTTAATTTAACCCAGGTCAGCGATGCCCGCATGGCCATTTCCAACACATTTGATCATCTGGCATATCTGCTCAAGGAGATTCGGGAATCGTTTGATGTGACATTCGATGCATTGTTTAACGAAGATCTGGACCGGTTAAGCCAGGAACGGAAAAAAGTAAAACAGATACAGCTCGGGGCGAATGTTATCATGGCTAATATTTTCAAGGTATTACGATTGCAACAAAAAAAGGACGCCAAAATTTCGTATAAATACGCCCAAACGATCCGGCGTTTGCAGAAGCTGTCTGACGGCCACCGGGATACGGTGGTCAGGTCCTATAAGCATATCGGGAACAAACACAAAGGGCTTTTGGATGTTCAGATTGAAGACCTTAAAAAAATAAAAATATGCATCATGGACATTTTTCTAAAAGTCGAGATATCCTTTAAAAACAAAGAAATAACGAATTACCAAAATATAATTGACCAATATAAATACCTCAGGCAACTGGCCGACCGTTTTAACCAGGAACAGATCGAACGCATTCGGAGCGATGAATCCAAAACGCGCCTGAGCATCCTGTTTTACGCCATTGTGGGCAACTGCCTCATGATGGCCAAGCAAAACATCAAACTTCTTGAAATCTTTAACGAATCGTTTAAATTCGACAAAGAGTTAGCCAATTCATACATAAAGCTTGATTCTCAGTAATTTGTACGTCGAGCATTTCCCGCTGAAGCGCAACACCGCAGATGGGTTTTTTACGAGTCCGTAATGGCTACCGGCCGGCACCACCCGGCGGACGCAGATTTTATCTTTACCGGGAAGCAGGCCACCTTAAACCCGTGGGGAACGGGTATTGCATCCAGGTTGGCAAGCTTTTCCATGTGGCAGTAACCCTGTTCTATGCCCGCGAAATGGGCCTCCCAGATCACCGAGGGATCGCCGGTTTCTGAAAACTCCTTTGCCAGATACGGCAGCGGCCGGTCCCATGACCAGGCGTCGATGCCCACGACCCGAATCCCCTGGTCCAGGAGATAAAGTGTTGATTCACGGGTCATGCCACAGCCGGAAAACAGGTATTCCGGTTTTCCCCAGGCCGCGTCCGCGCCCGTACGGATAAGGACGATATCCAGCGGTTTTAAGGTATAATCGATTTGGATAAGTTTTTTGCGCACATCATCGGCCGTGACCGCCTCGCCGTCGGCCTTGTGTGAAAAATCGAGGAGAACACCGTCGCTAAAACACCACTCCAGGGGAATTTCATCAATTGTCAGAGCGGGTTTGCCCTTGTCCATAAAGGGATGATAATGGGCCGGGGCGTCCAGGTGGGTGCCCGAATGAGTTGAAAGCCGGACAAATTCAACTGCCCAGCCAAGCCCTTTGGGGAGGTCTTCCTTTTTTAATCCCGGGAAAAACAGGGTCATCTGATCGGCCCCCTGCGCGTGGTTGATATAATCTATTTCCGGGATCATCATCTCCGGGTCGGAAGGGAGCCCGGACTCCAGGGTGATTGAAAGATCAATTATGCGCCTGCTCATGTCTTAATCCTTTATTTTGAATCACCGGCCTGTAAAAGGGCTTATGGATCACCCGGGAGAATTTCAAAGCCTGCGGCAGTGAAATGGCGGTCGGTTGTAAGCGCCTTTTCAATGCCGAATTCCCGCATGATGACAAAGCTTGTGCAGTCGGTAAAAGAAAAAGTCTGATCCTGCCATTTAAAAAACCACCGGAGAGCTCTTTCAGCTCTTTGCGGAGTGATCCACTCGGTTTTGCAGCGCGGGCTTTGAGAAACTGTATCCCACCATTTTTCTGCGGCATTCATGCCGAGTCGCATACGGATAAGCGCCAGGGTCTCATCAATAACATAGTCGGAAATAACCAGAAGACCGCCCTGCTCCAGCCAGCGGTCCCGTGCGGACAGGAAAAAACCGTGAAGCGGGTCTTTACCGTCTGCCATGGCCATCCAACCGGCCGTATCAACAAACAGCCGCTTCATTTTTCACAATGACCGTACAGAAGTGTGTCGTGGTCGGAAGCTTCCATGCCGCCAGACGATTCCCCGAAGGCTTTAGCCCGATACAAAGGATCATTGGAAAGTGGGCAGGAAATCAGATCCTCTTCTTCGATCGGCACTATCCGAAAAGCGGGACGGCTCCGGTAAAGCACGGTAAAATGTTCACCCTTCCTGACGTTTTCCACTATCTTCGGCAGGGTGGCGCGAAGCTCTTTTACATTTATGATCCTTTGCATTTCAAGACTCCATAAATGGGAAGGGATATAAAGTTCATCTTAAGTTTAACCTCGTTACAAGCGCTTGTCAAGTTATGTATGAGCTTATGTATAAGCTTGATTTTGTCGGCATTTCGGGATACAATTTAAGTAGAATGCCTAACGGCCATACGACGCACCGACATGTCAATTTTCTGATTTTATACCTGAATCATGGCATTACATCAAGACTGGAACAAATACACGCATCCGGCAAAAGGAGACACCATGAAGGAAAAAACAGACATATCAAAATTAAACATACCAGAGGATACAGACAGGGCTATTCGACTGGCCTTGAATGAAAAAGCGGCGGACGGGCGAATTCCCTGCGCTTCCGTATTCAAGATTTTGGAATCCATCGGGATCGCGCCTGATATCGCGGGCGCTTACGCGGACCTGATGGGATTAAAAATCATTGGCTGCCAGCTCGGGCTTTTCGGCGGCCACGGGAAAAAAAAGGATATCCTGCCCATGGAAAAGGTCCCGGAAGCGCTTGAATCGGCCATCCGGGAAGAATTAAAGGATGGGCGCATACCATGCGCCACGGCATGGGATATCGCCGCCCGCATGAGCCTTACCAAAATAAAGGTAAGCGGGGCGTGCGAGGCCATGGGCGTGAAGATCAAGCCCTGTCAGCTCGGCGCATTCTGACACCAAGGGCCTGTCCGTAAAGAAGCGACATTTTGGGCTTCGTAAAGAGCTCCGCATGCAAGGCACGCGAGCCGGGAAAGGCGGAGGCGTACTTTTCGTACGTTGAGCACTTTCCCGGTGAAGTGCAACGCCGCAGACGGACTTTTTACGAGGCCAAAAAGGGGTTGGATCGCTTTTCGCGGCCGATGGTAGTGGCCGGACCATGGCCCGTATAGACCTTTGTGTCATCTTCCAGGGCAAAGAGTTTGGTCTTGATGCTTGAAATCAGGGTGTTAAAATCGCCGCCCGGGAAATCGGTCCTGCCGATGGAACCTGCAAAAAGGGTATCTCCCACAAAAGCCGTCCTGTCCGTAACAAAGGCAACGCCACCCGGAGAATGGCCCGGGGTATGAATAACGGTAAGCGTGATCTCCCCGAATGTAATGGTGTCCTTGTCGGCGATAAAACGATCCGCAGGCGGAGAGTTTTCGGATTTAACCCCGAAGGCTGCGGCAGCGCTCGAAAGCATGGGAAGCATGGGAGCGTCTCCCTTGTGAATCAGGATATCCGCACCCGTGGCCTTTTTCAGGCGCCCGTTTGCGCCAACATGGTCGAAATGGCCATGGGTATTTAATATATATTTCACGGCTAAGCCTGATTCCGCCAGTTCCAGCAGAATCCGATCCGCCTCGTCGCCCGGATCGATCACTACTGCTGATTTTGTTTTTTCACATCCCACAATAAAACAATTGGCCATTATCGGCCCCACTTCAAGGGTCTTTATAATCACGTGTAAAACTCCTTATTTACTTTTTTTCGCCTGTTCCACGATATCCAGAATGGATGCAACCTTGTTTGACGGCCTGGCCGTTGCCAGAGGGCTAAAAACCGCTTCCGGGAGCCTGGCCTTAAGATATGACTCCACGTCAAATGTCTCCCACCAGCAGTCGAGTATCTTCCAGCACGGAAGATCGTCTTCGCCTGAAATCAGGCAGTATTGAAACTCTATGATGCTCCCGAGCCGAGGGCATCTCCGCTTTTGCGAATTAACCTGTGAATCATTCATATCCAACCATCAGTCATCAGAACAAATTATTCGGTGATTATAAAAAAGGGCGGGGCTAAACCCCGCCCCTGGAACTACGACGTCTGTCGTTACCTGCTTTTAATATTCGCAGGTTTCGGGAAATCGGCGAATATCTTCTCGGATGCCTCAAGTTCTTCGTCCGTCTGGGCGAAATCCTTGATATTGCCTTCGAAAAAGGCATCGTATGCGGCGAGATCAAGCAATCCGTGACCGCTCCAGTTAAAGAGGATGACCTTTTCCTTCCCTTCTTCCTTTGCCTTGAGGGCCTCCTCGACCACACAGGCAAGGGCATGGGTGGTCTCGGGTGCGGGTATAATCCCCTCGCTCCTGGCCACGAGCACGCCTGCCTCGTATGCCTTCTGCTGCCCGACGGACCTGGCGGTGAGCATGCCTTCATTCACAAGCTGACTGACCGTGGGCGCCATGCCGTGGTAACGAAGCCCCCCGGCATGCACCGGCGGGGGAACAAACGCATGCCCGAGGCTGTACATGGGCAGAAGCGGAGTGTAGCGGGCCGTATCCCCGTGGTCGTACACAAAGGGCGCCCGGGTCAGGGTCGGACAGCCGGCCGGCTCCACCGGATATATTTCAATCTGCTTTCCGTTGATCTTGTCATGGACAAACGGGAAGGCAAGACCGGCAAAGTTGCTCCCACCGCCGGCGCAACCTATGATGATATCAGGATACTCTCCCGCGATCTCCATCTGTTTTTTTGCCTCAAGCCCTATGATCGTCTGGTGAAGCATGACATGGTTCAAAACAGAACCAAGGGAATACCGGGTTTCACCGCTTTCGTCCGTGACCGCAGCCTCTATGGCCTCGCTGATGGCGATCCCCAGGCTGCCCGGAGTGTCGGGGTCCCTTTCAAGCGCCTCGCGTCCAGCCTTTGTCTCCGTACTCGGACTCGGGATGCACTTCCCGCCCCAGGCCGCCATCATGCTCTTCCGGTAAGGCTTCTGGTCAAAACTTATCCTCACCATGAAAACCTTGCATTCAAGACCAAACTGGCTGCACGCAAAGGAAAGCGCGCTGCCCCATTGTCCGGCCCCGGTTTCGGTCGTGATCTTCTTTATGCCGAAGACCTTGTTATAATAAGCCTGGGGCACGGCCGTGTTCGGCTTGTGACTTCCGGCAGGACTTACGGTTTCGTTTTTATAATAAATATGCGCCGGTGTGCCCAATGCCTTTTCCAGGTTGTAAGCGCGAACCAAAGGAGCGGGCCGCCAGAGGCTTAAAACATCGAGCACCTCGTCGGGAATGTCTATCCACCTTTGATCGGAAACCTCCTGCTCGATCAGGTTCATTGGAAAAACCGGCGCCAATTGATCCGGGGAAACCGGGTTGCCGTCCGGTCCCAGGGGCGGGTTCATCTTGATGTCCGCAAGGATGTTATACCATTGTTTCGGGATTTCATCCGCGTTTAAAATAATCTGTCTTTTTCTCATCGGCTCGCTCCTTGTTTCAAAATTGGCATCATGGCCATCCGCCTGCCTGGCGCGTTCAGGCCCCGTCCGTCTCCGGTCCTTCCTCCCGGTCTTCCTCCCGATCTTCTACTGGTAACCCATGATAAATATTATCTAAAATACCGTTTACAAAAGCGCCGGATTTTTCCGTGCCGTATTTTTTGCCTATGTCCACAGCCTCGTTTATGCTCACCCGGGGCGGAATATCCCCGCAATAAAAGAGTTCAAAAACCGCTATCCGGATCACGTTCAAATCCACCCGGCCCATGCGGCTTAGCTTCCAGTTGCTGGAAACCTCCGCGATCTTCGCGTCAATTTCCTGACGGTGCGCCAAAACCCCGGAAACCAGTTCCGAAGAAAATTCCCGGGCATCCCCGGGCGCTTCAAGGGCTGAAAAAAATTCCTGCACGGAAGCAGAACGATTTTCACCGGGCCCGCCCATTGAAAAGAGAATCTGTAAGGCCAGCTCGCGTGATTTCCGGCGAAAACCCATGTCGATTTATCCGTTTTATTTAATTTTATCCATGAGGTTCGCCATCTCCATGGCTGCAACGGCAGCGCTCCAGCCCTTGTTGCCCGCCTTGGTGCCCGCCCGCTCGATGGCCTGCTCAATGGAATCCGTGGTAAGGACCCCGAAAATTACCGGCACGCCCGTATCGAGCCCTACAGAAGCCACGCCCTTTGAAACTTCAGCGCTAACGTAGTCGAAATGAGGGGTTGCCCCGCGGATAACCGCGCCAAGACAGATCACGCCGTCATAACGGCCGGTTTCGGCCGCCTTTTTGGCGACCAGGGGTATTTCAAAGGCGCCCGGCACCTTGATGATATCGATATCGTCATCGGAAACCCCGCTCCGGATAAGAGCGTCAATGGCGCCGGACATGAGTTTTTCAGAAATAAAATCATTAAAACGGCTGACGATGAGCGAAAACCGCTTTCCCTTCCCGATTACGTTCGCTTCAATTATTTTCGGCATTTTCATTCCCCTGTTTCTTTATTTTATCGACACTTGCCACGTTTAAAAAATGCCCCATCTTCAATTGCTTGCACTCGAGATAGCATTGATTATACTTATTCGGCTCAGTCTTGATGGGAACCTGGTCCACGACGCTTAAGCCGTAACCCTCGAGGCCCACGATCTTCTTCGGGTTGTTGGTTATCAGCCGCATTTTTTTTACGCCAAGGTCCGCCAAAACCTGAGCCCCGATGCCGTAGTCCCTGAGGTCCGCCTTGAAGCCGAGTTTTTCATTCGCCTCGACCGTGTCATAGCCCTGATCCTGGAGAACATAAGCCTTGAGCTTGTTGACAAGACCGATGCCCCGCCCTTCCTGCCGGACATAGAGGAGCACACCGCTTCCCTCGGCATCCATCATCTCCATTGCACGGTGGAGCTGTTCCCCGCAGTCACAGCGCATGGAGCCGAAAATATCGCCGGTGAGACATTCGGAATGGACCCGGACGAGCGTCGGTTTTTCAGGATCGATCACGCCCTTGACAAGAGCGATGTGCTGGAAATCGTCCGCATCGTTTTCATAAACAATCACTTTGAACTTTCCCGCATGGGCCGTGGGAACCTCGACCTCCACAACCCTTCTCACAAAGGATTCATTCTGCATCCGGTAGGCGATCAGGTCCGCGATGGTGCAGATCCCGATGCCGTGCTTTTCGGAAAACACCTCCAGAGAGGGCATCCTTGCCATTGTCCCGTCATCATCCATGATCTCGCAGATTACGCCGGAGGGCTTCATTCCCGCAAGACGAGCCAGATCTACCGAACCCTCGGTCTGGCCGCACCGGACGATTACCCCGCCGCGCCGTGCCCGCAAGGGGAAGACATGGCCCGGCCGCACCAGGTCATCGGGCTTCGCGTCATCGGCAATGGCGGCCTGGATGGTCGTGGCCCGGTCGGCCGCTGAAATCCCGGTGGTCACCCCGTGCCTGGCCTCGACGGAGACGGTAAACCCGGTCCCGAACTGGGAAGTATTGTTTTCAACCATCATGGGGAGGTTCAGGGCTTCGACCCTGTCCGGCGGCAGGCTCAGGCAGATGAGGCCCCGGCCGTATTTTGCCATGAAATTAATCGCTTCCGGAGTCACGGCCTCGGCGGCCATGGTCAGGTCTCCCTCGTTTTCACGGTCTTCGTCGTCAACCAGGATAACCATCTTCCCGGCTTTTATATCTTCTATTGCTTGTTCTATGGTAAGGTGTGGCATGTTGTTGTTGCTCCTAAAGTATATGTGGAAAGACTCGTATGAGTCCTTCTAAATCCCGTAAGCCTCATCATGAGGGCCGAGCAGGACGAATTTGACAGTTTTGCCGGGTGTTTGTCTGCAATCCGAACAGGCCACAACCGTGTCGTCGCCTTTTTTCCGGCAGACCTCGCAATACAGATAGATAATTATAAAAATCCGGTTCCGGCAAGAAATTCCATGTCAATCCTGCGGGAGGAAGGCTCTTTTTTGCTGTCTTTTCCGTAAAGTAAAAATCTCTCAATATATTTTCCGATTATATCGGTTTCAAGGTTAACCGTATCTCCCGGTTTTTTCAAGCCTATGGTCGTCACTTTCGCCGTGTGCGGGATGACCGCCACCGAAAATCCGGACCGGTCGAGTTCATTTATGGTCAGGCTGATGCCGTCCACGGCAACTGACCCTTTTTTTATCATATGGCGCAACAGAATTTCAGGCACGTCGATCCTTACCACGAGAGTCCGCCCGAGATCCTTTTTGCTTACGATTTTTCCCTGCCCGTCAACATGACCGGAGACCAGGTGCCCGTCAAGGCGGTCGGACAGCCTTAAGGCCCGTTCGATATTGATCCTGTCCCCGACTCCAACCCGATCCAGGGTGGAAACCAAAAGGGTTTCAGGCGAGGCATCGACCGAAAAGATCGGCCCGTCGATGCTGACGGCCGTAAGGCACGCGCCGTTTACCGCTATGGAGTCCCCGATTTTTGACCCGGAAAGATTAAAACCCGCGTTAACGGTTATCACCTTTGATTCCCCGGCACGCCTGACTCCGGTTATGGTTCCGAGCCCTTCTATGATGCCTGTAAACATAGGCGCCTCATCTGATATATGCTTCAACCATAAAATCCGGACCGAATTGCCTGATACCGGAAATGGATACGGGAACCGCGTCCTTCATGAGCGCGGGCCCGGGTCCGGCACAAATGGGAACCCCGTCTCCGCCCAGGATTTTAGGAGCATAGAAAAAGCAGACCTTATCCACTATGGAAGACGAGATCGCGGATGCGGCCACCCGGCTCCCCCCCTCGATCAGCAGGCTTGAAATCCCCCGGCGGCCTAAAATTTCCATGAGCCGGTCAAGATCGATTCCGGCGGAACTGACCGGCGCCTCGATTAATTCAGCGCCCCCGGCGATTATCCTTGCAGCCTTTTCACCAAAATTGCCCGGACCGGTTACGATAATGGTTTTGGCTTCTGATTTCTGCCTAAGCGCCACGGCATCTTCAGATATGGTAAGTCGGGTGTCAAGTATAATCCGGACCGGGTCTTTTCCCTGCCGCCCCTCGATCCTTGTCGTTAAAGACGGATCATCCGACCGTACCGTGCCGATGCCCACCATTATGGCATCTGCCGCATGTCTCAGCTCATGTACGTACTTTCTTGATTCCGGACCGGTCACCCATTTTGAATCACCCGCGCTTGTGGCAATTCTGCCGTCTAAGGTCGCGGCGCACTTTAAAATAACAAAAGGCCGTTTTGTCCGGACAAACCTGACAAAGGCCTCGTTTAAACGCAAAGCATCTTTTTCGCAAACCCCGGTTGTGACTTCCACGCCCGCTGCCCTGAGGTACGCATGTCCACCGCCTGCCACATCCGGGTTGGGGTCGGCCATGGCCACAACCACACGACAAATCCCCGCAGAAAGTATTGCACGGGTGCAGGGAGGAGTTCGTCCCTGGTGGTTGCAGGGTTCAAGCGTTACATAAAGCGCGGCGCCGACGGCCTTCTTCCCGGCATCCGCGATGGCATTCACCTCGGCATGGGGGCCGCCCGCCTTTTTGTGCCAGCCCCGGCCAACGATCTCGCCGTCCTTTACGACAACCGCACCCACCATTGGGTTGGGAGAAGTATATCCCCGCCCCTTTTCCGCGAGCGTCAGGGCCTGCTGCATGTAATCAGTGTCGTTCATTTCTATTGTTGATGGCTTCTTCGTAAAAAACCGCTCAAACCGAAAAGATGTCTAAGTTAAAAATTCGATATACAAGGCGTGGTGTTTTTTCAGGAACGAAGGCATACATATAGTATGTCGAGTGACTGAAAAAATACCACAACACAGTAGATCGGACTTTTAACGACGCCATCATTCTTCCTGGCGATGGTCCAGTAGTGTCTTCAGCTCGGTTACGAAATCGTTTACATCCTTGAAATCACGGTAAACAGACGCGAAACGGACATAGGCCACCTTGTCAAGTGTACTTAACCTGGCCATTATCTTCCCGCCTATGACATCCGAGGAAATCTCCTTTTCCCCGGATTCCCTCAGGTCCCGTTCGAGTTCATCGATAAACTCCTCGATGACGTTCATGCTGACTTCCCGTTTTTCACACGCTCTCTTGAGCCCGGATCGGACCTTCTCCCGACTGAACACCTCCCGCCGCCGATCTTTTTTTATGATCATCAGCGGGACTTCCTCCACATGCTCATACGTGGTGAAACGCCTGTCACACGCGATGCATTCCCTGCGCCTGCGAATTGCAGTCCCCTCCTTGTTGAGACGTGAATCTATGACCTTGTTATTGTTTTCTCCACAAAATGGACAATTCATGAGATTTCCTCCTTTGGCGAGGTCCTTTCCATCTTGACGAGCCCAATTCCGGCCTCGGCCAAAAGTTCCACCGACATTTCATCGGCATACCCTGAGGCGTAATATATGGTGGATATGCCGGCGTTGATGATCATTTTGGTACAGATGGAGCAGGGTTGATTTGTGCAATAAAGATCCGCTTCCAGAATACGAACACCGTGATATGCCGCCTGGATAATGGCATTCTGTTCGGCATGGATTCCACGGCAGAGTTCATGGCGCTGTCCCGACGGAACGTTTAATTTTTCCCTCAGGCAGCCGGTTTCACTGCAATGCCTTATTCCGGCGGGCGCACCGTTGTAACCGGTGGCAAGCATCCGGTTACCTTTTACGATAACCGCGCCCACGGCCCTCCTGAGGCAGGTCGCCCTTTTGGAAACCAGAAATGCAATCTCCATGAAATACTCGTTCCATTCAGGTCTTTCGGGGGTGGCGCTCATAGTCCTCCAGGTATCCTCAATTTTCCCCGCCAAAGAGCGGGAAAGCGGCACACAGCCTCCTGACCCGCTCGCGCACCGCTGATATGCGGGCATCATCATCCATGTGTTTCAGCACATCGACAATGAACTCGCCGATCATCCTCATCTCTTCTTCCTTCATGCCCCGTGTCGTGACTGCCGGGGTCCCGATCCGTATGCCGGACGTTACAAAAGGGCTTTGGGTATCTGCGGGGACTGCATTCTTGTTTACTGTGATACCGGCACAGCCCAACGCGTTTTCAGCGGCTCTTCCGGTTATCGACAGGTTCCTCAAATCCGCCAGGAGCATATGGTTGTCGGTGCCGCCGGAAACAAGGTCGATATTGTTTTCGCTCAGAAATTGCGCAAGGGCCCTGGCATTTTTTACGACACCGGCCTGGTATGCCTTAAAGGATGGAGACATGGCCTCTTTGAAAGCCACGGCCTTGGCCGCTATGACGTGCATGAGCGGGCCGCCCTGAATCCCGGGAAAGATTTCCTTTCCAATCGGTTTTTCAAATTCCTTTTTGGACAGGATAAGCCCCCCGCGCGGGCCCCTCAGGGTCTTGTGCGTGGTCGAGGTTACAATATCCGCCATCGGCACGGGAGAGGGATGTATGCCTGCGGCAACAAGCCCGGCGATATGGGCCATGTCCACCATAAAAAGGGCGCCCACGGATTTGGCGATGGAAGAAAATGCGTCAAAATCGATTGTCCGGGGATAGGCGCTTGCGCCTGCCACGATCATCTTCGGGCGGTGGACTTCGGCCAGGCGCGCCACCTGGTCATAATCGATAATCCCGGTCTCTTTTTTCAGGCCGTAATGGATAAAATTGAACAGCCGGCCGGAAAAACTGACCGGAGCCCCGTGGGTCAAATGACCGCCGTGGGACAGAGACATGCCCAGAACGGTGTCCCCGGGATCCAGCAGGGCGAAATACGCGGCCATGTTGGCCTGAGAACCTGAATGGGGCTGAACATTGGCGTAGTCCGCAGAAAAAAGCTCCTCGGCACGATGGATGGCGAGACTTTCAGCGACATCAACAAACTCGCATCCCCCGTAATACCGCTTGTCGGGGTAGCCTTCGGCATACTTGTTGGTAAGCAGGCTTCCCTGGGCGGCCAGCACCGCAGGACTGACGATATTTTCCGAGGCGATCAGCTCGAGGGTTGTTTTCTGGCGTTCATATTCCCGTAAAACGGCAGCCGCGATATCCGGATCAGACTGCCCGACCCTCTCAATACCGCGCATTATATCTTGTTCGAGTTCATTCATATCTAATATTTTCGCATTTTTTAAAATATTCGCGTCGACCGCAAAGGACATCAAGCCGACGGCTTCGTAAAAAGCTCCGTATGCAAGGCGCGCGAGTTGAGAAAGGGCGAAAGCGTACTTTTTGTACGTTGAGCTCTTTCACGCCGAGCGCAACACCGCAGACGGACTTTTTACGGAGCCGTCAAATCCGGTCAAATTTTTCCAGCCTCATACGATGCCGCCCCCCGTCAAAAGGGGTATCAAACCAGTACCGGACAATCTCCTTTGCCAGCTCCATGCCCACGACCCGTCCGCCCATGACAAGAATATTGGCATCGTTGTGACGGCGGCTCATGATTGCGGAAAAAAGATCATTGCACAGGGCGGCGCGTACCGAGGCAAAACGGTTTGCAACCATGGACATACCCATTCCGGTTCCGCAGATCAGTATCCCCCGGTTGTACTTGCCGGTGGAAACCATTTTCGCAACCTGCATGCCGAAATCCGGATAATCCACCGAGTCCTCGCTGTGGGTTCCGAAGTCCTCCACATCAAACCCGAGGATAACCAGGTATTCCCTTACGATTTCCTTTAACTGGAAACCGGCGTGGTCGCATCCTATGATGACCTTATCCCTCTCGTCATCCATATCTTCCTCCCTTTGCCCCCCAATTTATACGGGGCTTAGCTCTGACGGGACACGCCTTACGCGGCTGTCTGTTTCTCGATGTAATCGATTACATTCCCAACCGTTGCAAGGCCCTCGGCGTCCTCATCAGACACTTCGATATCAAATTCCTCTTCCATGGTCATGATAAGCTCGACAATGGCCAGGGAATCGGCCCCGAGATCGTCTATGAGCGAGGCTTTACGCTTCACGTCTTCCGGCGCCACGTTGGGGAGTTTTTCGGCTATAAGCTTTTTGACCTTTTCTTCGATTGTCATGGCAATTACTCCTTATCAGAGGTTGTTCCGGACTTTTTACAAGCCCGTCAGATATACATGCCGCCGTTGACGTGCACAACCTGGCCGGTAATATAGGCCGCACAGTCAGACGCCAGAAAAAAAGCAAGCCCCGCAACGTCATCCGGGGCGCCCGGTCGTCCGAGCGGGATATTCGCCAGGATATCCGCCTTTTTACCGGCGTCTATGCGGGCCGTCATGCCGGTGTCGATATACCCGGGTGCAATGGCGTTGACCGTTATATTGCGGGAAGCAAGCTCGCGGGCCACAGACTTGGTCAGCCCAATGAGTCCGGCTTTTGCAGCCGAATAATTGGCCTGGCCGGGATTTCCCGCCACTCCGGCAACGGAGGTGATATTGATGATTCGGCCCCAGCGCCTGCGGATCATTGCCCTTGAGGCAAGCTTGGTGCAGATAAAGGCCCCCTTCAGGTTGACATCCATAACCGCGTCCCAGTCCGAAGCCTTCATCCGCATAACCAGAGAGTCTCTTGTAATCCCGGCGTTGTTCACAAGTACGTCTATGCGGCCGGTTTCATCGTTGATGCGCTTAAAAAAAGCGGACATGGCGTCTTCATCCGCCACGTCCGCACAGACACCCGTAGAATGTCCACCCGCAGCATCAACCAGTCTGCCGGTCTCTTCCGCCTCAGGCCCGGAAGAGGAATAATTGAAAAAAATCTCGGTATCAGGCCCGGCAAAAGCAAGGCAGAGGGCGCGTCCTATCCCCCTGGCTCCGCCGGTTATGATCACCGTCTTTTTTTCCGGTTCGTCCCTGCTCAATGCTTCTCCGCACGATTCATCCCGGGTTTTTGCGTGAACTTATAATACCCGGAGGTGATAAATGCCGCGGTCAACCGCCGCGCCTGGAAAAAAACAACTATTTAGCAGTGTCCATCCAGAAATGAGGATTTTTGTTCAAGATCAAGGCATGCGAAAAAAATAACCACAGGCATATGTTTGATATTCCGAGGATTATTTTTTGAGCATAACGCAGATATTGGACAAAAAGACCATTTCCGGATGGGCACTATTCCGCCGGTTCTATAATGCTGCGCCCTTTATAAGTCCCGCATTGCTGGCATGCGTGGTGCGGCAGAACCGCCTCGCCGCACTGGGGGCATTTAGAGAGGCCCGGAGCATCGGTTTTCTGGTGAGTCCTTCGTTTGTCACGTTTCGATTTGGACACCTTATGTTTTGGAACTGCCATTTCATAACTCCTAACTATTTGTTTTTAAAAGTACAATTCATACATCTCCGTAAAAAATTTCATTAAAACTAGTATGTTAATTCATGGGTGATGTCAAGGAATTTAAACTCTGATTTTCGATTTCATCTCTTGATTTTCTCCTTTTTCCCGGTTATGGTTAAAAATTTTCAAATCCGGCAGAACAATGGTCGATACTTGCAAAACAATAAAATTTTAAGGAATAAAATCAACAATATGAATATGGAATCAAATAAGTCGCCCGTTACCCGGTTCGCCCCGAGCCCGACCGGATATCTTCACATCGGCGGGGCCAGAACGGCGCTCTTTAACTGGCTGCACGCCCGGCATTGCAAGGGTAAATTTATATTACGGATAGAAGACACCGACACCCGCAGATCCACGAAAGAATCGGTCGACGCGATTTTTGAGGCCATGAAATGGCTTGAAATGGACTGGGATGAAGGTCCGTATTTCCAATCAAAACGGATCAATATCTACCGTGAATATATCCGGAAATTAATAGATGAAAACAAGGCGTATTACTGCACCTGCACTTCCGAACAAGTAGAGGCCATGCGAAAAAAAGCAATGGCAACCGGGGGAAAGCCAAAATACGATGGAACATGCAGGGAAAAAGGGCTCGGTCCGTCAAAGGGAGCCGTGGTCCGTTTCAGGGCGCCGATCGCCGGAACAACGGTTGTCAGGGACGAAATCCGAGGCAACATCTCCTTTGACAACTCCGAGATCGACGATTTCATCATCCAAAGAAGCGACGGGATGCCCACCTACAACCTGGCGGTTGTCGTCGACGACCTTACCATGGGAGTGAACATGATAATCAGGGGGGATGACCATATCAGCAACACGCCGAAACAGATTCTGCTGTACGAGGCGTTCGGGGCCGATATGCCCGAATTCGGCCATGTTCCCATGGTGCTCGGCCATGACAAAGCGCGCCTCAGCAAACGGCACGGGGCCATGTCCGTAACCGCATACCGGGAGATGGGATTTCATCCCGACGCACTTTTAAACTACCTTGTGCGGCTCGGATGGTCACATGGCGACCAGGAATTTTTCACACGAAACGATCTGATCGAAAAATTCGACATCAGCCATGTGGGCAAATCGGCCGGGGTATTTAACCCCGAAAAGCTTTTAGCCATTAACGCAGAGCATATAAGGGCGACCACGGAAGATGAACTGGCCGTACACCTGATCCCCTTTCTCGAAGAACGGGGGATAAAGGCCGAAGCCGGTCCTTTTTTAAACTCGGTCATAAAAACATTAAAGCCCAGGAGCAAGACCTTTATTGAAATGGCGGACAGCGCGGTCTTCTATTTTATCCCCCCTGAAACCTACGAAGAAAAAGGGGTGAAAAAGTTTTTTAAACCCGGGGCTGCCGACTTGATAGACCGGACATGTGCGGGAATCGAAAATGTCGAGCCCTTTGACAAGCCCGGCCTTGAGGATGTATTTACGGACATCATGGAAAAATCAGAGCTTAAATTCGGAAAAGTCGCCCAGCCGGTACGCCTGGCGCTCTCGGGGAAAACCGTAAGCCCCGGGATATTTGAAATGATCGAAGCGCTGGGGAAAGCGGAGACCGTGGCGCGCCTGAAAAACGCTGCGGACTTTATACGGAAACAGCAATTCTGATGGCGTCGTAAAAAGTCCCATCTACTGCGTTGTAGCGGGTCGCGAAATGCTCGGAATACTATATGTATGCCTCCGCTTTCGCGACAC
>JAADHK010000010.1 GCA_013151835.1 Deltaproteobacteria bacterium | reverse complement strand
AAACCAGGCTGAAAATCGACTGCCGGGCAAACTCCCAGAATGTGCCCGGGAAAATCCCCATGGCCAGCACCAGGAGGGTTGCGGCCGCAAGGCCGGCAACAGCTGCTGCGGCGGGACGGACAATCGAGACGGCGTCTTTCGCAGGTGAAAAATACATTACCACGACAATTCGCAGATAGTAGTAGATCGAGACCACGCTGTTTATCCCCGCGAATATGACCAGCCAGACATAGCCTGATTTAAGCGCCTCGGTAAAGATATAAAATTTCCCCATGAATCCGGCCGTGGGCGGTATGCCCGCAAGGGAGAACATGAACACGGCCATGGCTATTCCCAGTAGCGGGTATTTTGCTCCGAGTCCTGTGAAATCGGAAATATTTGTATATTCCTTCTCCCGTTTCCCAACAAGCGCCACGACTCCGAAGGCCCCCAGGTTCATGAAGGCGTATCCCATGAGGTAAAAGAGCATGCCTGTCTGTGCAAGCCTGGTCCCTGCAACGAATCCCACCAGGATATAGCCTGCGTGGGCGATGGACGAATAGGCGAGCATCCGTTTTATATTTTCCTGGGCAAGCGCGATGATGTTTCCAATGGTCATGGTGGCCAGCGCCGCAGCCCACATGATGGGAATCCACAGGCCCTGCAGGGGCGCAAGGGGAACGAGAATTACCCGGATCAGGGCCGCAAAGGCCGCCGCCTTGACCCCGGTTGCCATGAATCCGGTAATGGAGGTGGGCGCTCCCTCATAGGTGTCCGGGGTCCACATGTGAAAAGGTACCATGGATACCTTGAATCCGAATCCGGCGGTCATTAAAGCCAGGCCGGCAACCAGAAGCTTTGAATGGATGATTGCGGGATGGGCCACAAGAAAAGCGCCGATGGTCACAATGTCGAGGCTCCCGGTGGCCCCGAATACAAGCGCGAACCCGTAAAGCAGGAACCCTGAGGAAAAGGCCCCTAACAGAAAGTATTTGAGGGCAGCCTCGGTCGATTTCAATTCATCCTTGTGAAATCCGGAAAGCGCGTAGATCGATATGGACATGGTTTCAAGGGCCACAAACAAAAGTATGAGGTTGCCCGCCTTTGCCATGAGCAGCATGCCGGTTGTCGCAAAAAATAAAAGTGCGTAATATTCACCTGAATTAATGTGCTCAAATAAAGTCTGGTAATTTATGGATACAAGAATTGTAAGTATCAGTATGGCGCAGATGACAAGGGAGAAGAAAAATGAAAACCCGTCCGTAAGGATCATGCCGCCGAAAGTCGATGAAATATGGTGAGTGTATTTTCCGGCAAAGATGCTTAGAGTCGCTGCAATGGATGCAAACAGGGCGATTGCGCCCATGAACCCGGATTTTTCCCGGTTCTTGAATAATCCAATAACAATGAGGGACATTCCCGCAAGAATAAGAATAATTTCAGGGAGTACAGCCATATAGTTCATTGCAGGTAAAGTAAATTTCAACATTTTATCCTATTCCTATGTCGTCCGTTTGTTCATTATTCGACGTTGGACGTTCGATGTTCGACGTTCAGCCGTTCGATGTTTATCTTTTTTTCATAAGCATTTGAAAGTCCGGTCCTGCCCAACAACTCCCTTACCGGTGAGTCCGTTTCCGCCACATAGAGTTCGTATCGGTGCTGGTATTGCGTGATAAAATGCGTAACCGACACGTCCATTTTCCGTAAAAAAAAGTTTGGAAAAATTCCCATGACAAACACGAGAACCGCAATGGGGAGCAGGGTGATGATCTCCCTGGTATTTAAGTCCGGGAGGTTTTTGTTGGCCTCGACCGTAACCGGCCCGAACATAACCTTCTGATACATCCAGAGCATGTAGGTCGCGCCCAGGACCATTCCGGATACCGCGAATACTCCGAATACCGGGTATGATTTAAATGCGCCTACCAGAATCAGAAATTCACCCACGAATCCGTTTGTGCCCGGAACCGCAACAGAGGCAAGGGTCGCGATCATCAGAAATGTGGCAAATACGGGCATTACCTTTGCTAAGCCGCCGAAGTCGTCCATCATGCGGGTGTGACGACGTTCATAAATCATTCCCACCAGAAGGAAGAGCGCACCGGTGTTTACCCCGTGGTTGAGCATCTGGTAGATGCCGCCTTCAATCCCCTGGATGTTTAAGGCAAAGAGGCCGAGCATCACGTATCCGAGATGGCTTACGCTCGAGTAGGCCACGAGTTTTTTCATGTCGGGCTGCACCCATGCCACGAGCGCGGCGTAGATGATGCCCGCAATGGCGAGAAATGCGATGACCGGAAGGAACTGGTGTGATGCGTACGGAAACAGCGGCATGGCGAATCGCAGGAAACCGTATGTCCCCATTTTAAGAAGAATGGCCGCAAGGACGACACTGCCGGCCGTGGGCGCCTCCACATGGGCGTCGGGAAGCCAGGTATGAAACGGGAAGATGGGCACCTTTATGGCAAAGGCCAGGAGAAACGCGGCGCAGAGCCAGAATTGCGTTGATATCGGTATATGCAGCTTATAAAGCTCCAGAAGGTTGAATGTGCCGGCGCCGGTGGTCCTTGCGCTGTAATAATACAGGAAGATGATGGCGACCAGCATGAAGATGCTTCCTGCTGCGGTATAGATGAAGAACTTGACCGCAGAGTAAATACGCCTGGGGCCTCCCCAGACCCCGATCAGCAGAAACATGGGGATGAGCATGAATTCCCAGAAAATATAGAAAACAACCAGGTCCAGGGCCACAAAGGCTCCAAGCATGGCGGTTTCAAGAAGGAGCATACTGATCAGAAATTCCTTTACCCTTTTTTCAATATACGTCCACGAGCAGAGTATGCATAAAGGGATGAAAAATGTGGTCAAAATGATCAGCCACAGGCTGATTCCGTCTATGCCCACAAAATAGCCGAGCCCCATGTCTTTGACCCAGGACACATGTTCCACAAACTGCATGGCAGCGGTCTTTGAATCAAAGAATACGAGAATGTAAAGCGAGAGGACAAATTCTATCAAAGACGCCGCAAGGGCTATTTTCCGCAAAAGTTCATCGTTTTCCCCGTTTCGGCTCTTGATGAAAAAAAGCGCCAGGGCCGATACAAGGGGAAAGAATATGATGATGCTGATGATCGGAATGTTGAGCTGAGTCATCTTAACTAATCTCCATTAAAGCGCGTAAATATAGTATCCTATTAAGACCATAACCCCGAACAAAAAGGATACGGCGTATTGCTGCACGTATCCGGTCTGGATCGTCTTGACCATCCTGCCGCATCCCATGAAAAAGCGGGCTGTTCCGTTTACGATCCCGTCTATTACCAGCACGTCGATCCCCTTCCACAGGAACATGGCAAAAGAGTGCAAAGGCTTGATGACAAAGGCTTCGTAGATTTCATCAATAAACCATTTGTTTAACAGCAACCTGTACGGGGTGGAGTGTTTTTGCGCCAGGTTTTCCGGTATTTCCCGTTTCTTCATGTACATCATCCAGGCTGTGAGTATTCCGGCAAAGACGATAAGCGTTGTTGCGGCCATAAGCATGTATTGGATGCCGAATGATGCGTGTTCCCCGGCTGTTTCGGCAACATGAGCTATTGTTTCATGGCTGGCCGCCCCGGAAATGAGTTTGCCCGGCCCGATTCCCATGACCGGCTCGAAATAGCGCTCAATGAGGTTATGGCCGCCCAACGATTTGGGAATCCCGATCCAGCCGCCGACAATGGATAATATTGCAAGGATCATGAGCGGTATGGTCATGGATTTGGGTGATTCGTGGATATGTTTTTTAACCTCTTCCGATGCCCTGCATTCATTGAAAAAGGTCATGAAGATGAGCCTGAACATGTAAAACGCAGTGAGTGCGGCAGCCAGATAGCCGATGAGCCAGAGGAAAATGTTTCCATGCGGGCTGGAAAATGCCTGCCACAGGATTTCATCCTTGCTGAAAAAGCCTGAGAACCCAGGAAACCCTATGATGGCAAGGGTTGCAATCAGCATGGTCCAGAAGGTAATCGGTATTTTTTTGCGCAAGCCCCCCATGTTCCGCATATCCTGCTCTCCGCCCATGGCATGGATGACCGAACCTGCGCACAAAAAGAGAAGCGCCTTGAAAAATGAATGGGTAAGCACGTGAAAGAGCCCGGCGGTAAAAGCCCCCACGCCAAGGCCCAGAAACATGTACCCGAGCTGGCTTACGGTTGAGTACGCGAGGACCTTTTTGATGTCGTTCTGGGTCAGGGCTATGGTTGCGGCAAAAAAGGCGGTTAAAGCGCCCACAACGGCCACGACCCCCATTGCAATTGGAGACATGGTGTACAGGATATTGCACCGGGCAACAAAATAAACACCTGCGGTTACCATGGTGGCAGCATGGATCAGGGCGGACACCGGAGTAGGGCCGGCCATGGCGTCCGGAAGCCAGATATACAATGGTATCTGGGCCGATTTAGCCGTACATCCCATGAAAAATAACAAACAGATAATAGTTATCAGTTTCGGAGAAAGGATGGACGCGTGCGTGAATACTTCCGTGAAATTTAGCGACCAAATCCCGTGCTTTCCAAGGTTTACGAGCAAAAATAGCATTCCCACGGCAAAGAAAAAGTCGCCCACCCGGTTGGTGATAAAGGCTTTTTTACCTGCAACGGCGTTTGCCATATCCGTGAACCAGAAGGCGATGAGCAGGTAGGAGCAGAGCCCGACCCCCTCCCATCCGAGAAACATTAAAAGAAAGTTGTCGGCCAGTATCAGGTTGATCATGGAGAACATGAACAGGTTCAAGTATGTAAAATACCGGTAATATCCGCCTTCCTCATGCCCCATGTACCCGATGGAGTAAATATGGATGAGAAATCCCACGCCCGTAACGAACATGCACATGAACATGGAAAGCGGATCCACCAGATAGCCGATACTTACGTGAAAGCTGCCGGCGGAAATCCATGTAAACCATGTGAAATCATAGAGCCGCTGTTCGGGGGGCAGGGAAAGCATCTTTAAAAATATGCCTGCGGTAACCAGAAACGAAAGCCCCACCGCAGTGCAGGCAATCCAGTGGACAATACTTCTATTTGTCTTTTCGATCCTTCTGCCCAAAAGGCCGTTTACAAAGACCCCGAGAATCGGGAACACTGGGATCAGCCATACCAGATCAAACATAGTCAAAACCTCGATTTACCATTTCAGTAAGTTAAATTTGTCGATATTGATGGAGCCGGTTTTTCTGTAGAGCAGAACGAAAATCGCAAGGCCCACCGCGGCTTCGGCCCCGGCCACGGCCATAACACACATGACCATGAATATTCCCTCGGCCGACTGGTTGGCCGCCGTAAAGACGATAAACGCAAGGTTTGCCGCGCCGAGCATGATCTCTATGCACAAAAATACCACGATGGCGTTTTTACGGGTGAGTACACCGAATGCGCCTATGGCAAACAAAAGCGCCGAAAACGTTAGATATACATTTTGATACATTTTAATATTTTCCTTTTATTCTGACGGCTCCGTAAAAAGCGCCGTATGCAAGGCGCGTGAGCCGGGAAAGGCGGAGGCGTACTTTTTGTACGTCGAGCACTTTCACGGCGAAACGCAACGCCGCAGACGGCCTTTTTACGGAGCCGTCAATCCTTTTTAGCCAGGTAAACCGCCCCAACCACCGCTGCGGTAAGCAAGACCGAAACAAGCTCAAAGGGGATAAGTCCTTTTGAAAAGATGTAATTTGCAACAAGGTTGATTTCACCGAAACCGGCCAGCGCATCGGCTCCCATGCCGCCTTTCAGGGCCTGCGGAGAAAACCCGATTCCCAGAATAATAAGACCGATGAAAAACAGGCCCAGGATCAGAAGTCTGCCAGGTGCGAGGTTGTTTTTTACCTGGTCTTCGTCTCCGGCCTTTTTCAGGTTCAGCATCATGATGGCGTAGAGGATGAACATCATGATCGCGCCGGCATAGACGATAATCTGTAGGATCGCTATAAACTGGCTGTTTAACAGCAGAAACAGAACCGCAACAGTAAAACAGTTAGCAACCATCCAGAGTGCGCTGTGTACCGTATTTTTGGAAAATATTACGAAAAGCGCGGTGGTTGTGGCGGCAATGCCGAAAAGAAGTATGGCAAAAAGTTCCATCCCTTATTTCCCCTTAAACTCGAATGTCTCGGGTTTTTTAAGCTTTTCTATGTCAAATATGAAATCCCGCCGGTTATAATCAACGTAATCGTAGACGCCGGTCAGGCTGATTGCCCCCTTGGGGCAGACCTCCTGGCAGAACCCGCAGAAGATGCAGCGCAATTCGTCAATGACGAATTTTTCAGGATACCGCGTTCCCCCTTCATCCTCATAGGGGATGATTGTAATCGCCTTTGGAGGACAGATTGCGGCGCATAGACCGCATGCCACGCAGAGGAGTTTTCCGCTCTCGTCTACGTTAAGACGGTGAAGACCTCGCCAGCGCTCGCTTCTTTTTGTCTTTTGCGTTGGATATTGAAGGGTGACCGGCTTTGAAAAAAAGTTTTTTAACGTATAGGCGAGCCCCTTTAAAAACGGGAGCACGTATTTCCCTTTTTCCGGTCTCATTCCACTTACGTTTATTATTTCAGATTTATCCATCTGTAGCTCCTGTTTCCATTTTATACCAGCGCCATGACCGCCCCGGTAACGATAACGTTCGCCAATGCCACCGGGAGTAAGAATTTCCATTCAAGCTTCATCACCTTGTCGTAGCGGAGCCTCGGAAATGTCGCCCGCACCCAGATGCAGACAAAAATTATCGCAAAGGTCTTGATGAAAAACCAGACTATGCCGGGCAGAAAGGGCCCGTGCCAGCCACCTAGAAATAATGTGGTTACAAGCGATGCGAACACGAACATATGGGTATATTCGGCCAAGAAGAAGAGCGCGAATTTCATGCTGCTGTATTCCACGTTGTACCCGCAGCAAAGCTCCGACTCCGCTTCGGGCATGTCAAACGGGGTCCGGTTCAACTCGGCTGTGCCGCTTATGAGAAACACGAAAAACGCCACAGGCTGTTTCACCACGTTCCAGAGCCCGTGCTGGGCCGACACCATGTCAACCAGGGAAAGCGATCCGGTCATCATGATGATGCTGATGACGGCAAATGCAAGGGACAGCTCGTAGCTTAATATCATGGCGGACGCCCGCAATCCGCCCATGTAACCGTATTTGTTCCCGGATGACCAGCCGCCTAAAATGGTGCCGTATGACCCGAGCGTGGCGAATCCCAGGATAAAGAGAATGCCGATGGACGGATTTGCCAGCCAGAGCGTTATTTTTTTGCCGAAGATAGTGAACGGCTCCCCAAAGGGGATGATAGCCAGCAGAATAATGGCAACGGATATGCTGATGACCGGCGCAAGCAGAAAGACCGCCTTGTCTGCGTTATCCGGGATCACTTCTTCCTTGAAGAAGTTTTTGATACCGTCGGCAATGGGCTGGAGAAGCCCGTGCCAGCCTACCCGCATGGGTCCGTACCTGAGCTGGATATGACCGAGGATCTTTCTTTCCGCCCATGTGGTGTAGGCGACGATCAGCAGACATACCGTAAATAATATAATTACTTTAATTACTGGAATGATAAAAAAATCAATCATCTGGCATACTCCGTTATGACGCTTTTTCGATTCTGACGGCAGAGACCTTGAATTCAGGTATCTTGGCCACCGGATCTATGGCCGTGCTGGTCAGGAGATTGACGGGCGCCTCATGAAAATGGAAGGGCACGAATACCATGCCGGGCTGTGAACGTTTGTTTATCCAGGCTTTCACGGTTATGCTTCCCCTCCTTGAGGTAATACTCACCATGTCGCCGTCCGAAATGGAAAGCTTTTCGGCATCAACCGGGTTGATCTCGGCAAGGCTTTCGGGTGATATCCTGTTTAAGCCGGTCCCTCTACGGGTCATGGTGCCCGTGTGATAATGGGCCATCACCCTTCCGGTGGAAAGAAGGAAGGGATATTCGCTGTCAGGAGACTCAAAGGGCGGAATAAACTTGATGGCGAAAAAACGCCCTTTTCCGCGTGCGAATTTACCAACGTGGAGAACCGGTGTTCCCGGATGGTCTTCATCCGGGCACGGCCAGGCCAGACGTTCGTTTTCGAGTCGTTCGTAACTGATGCCGCCGTAGCTGGGCGTTATTTTCGCTATCTCTTCCATGATCTGTTTTGCGGTCCTTGCGGACATCTCGTAACCCATTCGTGCGGAAAGAGAGTTTAATATCCATATGTCCTCCCGTGTATCCCCCGGGGGATCGACCGCCTTTTTCACCCGTGATACCTGGCGCTCGGTATTGGTGACGGTTCCGTCCTTTTCGGCAAAGCAGGTGGCAGGAAAAACCACATCCGCAAGCCGGGCCGTTTCCGTAAGAAATATGTCCTGGACCACTAAAAAGTCGAGAGATGCAATGCAATGTTCTATATGGCTCTTGTCCGGGTCGCTCAATACCGGGTTTTCACCCATGACATACATTGCCCGCACCTGTTTTTTTTCGGCTGCCGAAAACATTTCAGTAACCGTGAGCCCGGGCTTGGCAAAGATATTGTCCACCCCCCAGGCTGTGGCGAATTTATTGCCTGCGTCATCGTTTAAAACAGGCTGGTATCCGGTGAACACATTGGGAAGCCCGCCCATGTCGCAGGCGCCCTGTACATTGTTCTGGCCCCGCAACGGGTTTACACCGCCTCCCGTAACGCCCACGTTTCCGCAGAGCATGGCGAGATTTGCAAGGGATTTAACGTTGTCCGTGCCGGTTATGTGCTGGGTAATCCCCATGGCATAGAGGATAGATGCAGGGCTCGCTCCCGCATACATACGGGCTGCCGCAAAAAGATCGTCTTGCGATATCCCGGTGATCGACGAGACGTATTCGGGTGTAAATTCCTCAAGGTGGGCGGAAAGTTCGTCAAATCCTTCTGTCCGTTCCTCAATATAATCCTTTGTGTGCAGGCCCTCTTTGATGATGATGTGCATTAGCCCGTTAATCCAGCAGACATCAGTGCCCGGCCTTGGCCGGAGCCAGAGGGCCGCAGAATCCACCAGGGCGATCCGCCGGGGATCGATCACCAGGAGCTTGGCGCCTCTTTTCGTCACCGCCTCCTTTATATAGTTTGCGATGATGGGGTGGTTTTCGGTGGTGTTCGTCCCCGTGGTCAGAATAACTTCGGATTTTAATAAATCGGGTATGGGGTTTGTCATGGCCCCGCTTCCGAACGTGGCGGCAAGACCTGCCACCGTGGAGGAATGTCAGAGCCGGGCGCAGTGATCCACGTTATTCGTGCCGATCACCGCGCGCATGAATTTTTGGAAAAGATAGTTTTCCTCGTTGGTGCACTTGGCCGAGGTAAGGCCCGCAATGCTGTCAGGTCCGGATTCTTCCTTAATGGACGAAAACTTTTGGGCTGTAAGATCAAGGGCCTCGTCCCATGAAGCTTCCCGGAATTCTCCGTTTTCTTTTATTAACGGCGTGGTAAGCCGGTTTTCATCGCCTATGAATTCGTATCCAAACCTCCCCTTGACGCACAGGCTCCCCTGGTTTACGCCACGGTCCACATCGGTTGTCACCCCTATGACCCGGTTGTCCATGACTTTTAACTGGAGTTGGCATCCGCATCCACAATAGGTGCAGGTGGTTTCCACGCGATTTTCCAGCCATGGGCGTCCTTTGTAACGGCTCAGGTTTTCGGTGAGCGCACCCGTGGGGCAGACAAACAGGCATTCCCCGCAGGACTTGCACTTGTCGGCGTCGACCACCACGATCTGTCCGTCGTCTCCGTCAGACTTTATATCGATGGCGCCTATCCCTTTTATTGCATTGCATGCGGTGACGCATCTTTGACACAGGATGCACCGTTCGGGCCAGTAGCGTATGAGCGAGGTTGAATATTCGGCGATCCGGGGATTTTCTCTCGGTTCAAACGGGGCGTCGGTGACCCCCAGCCTGTAAACGACATCCTGGAGATCGCATTCGCCTGCCTTGTCGCAGATGGGGCAGTCCAGGGCATGGTGTTTTAATATTTTTTTCAGGTTGACTACCCGTTGCTCGTGCAAGGCTTTGGTATCGGTCGCAACCTTCATGCCCTCTTCTACCGGTGAGTTGCATGAGTTCACGGGTTTTGTATTGCCGTTGATTTCAACGATGCACATGTTGCACGAGCCGATGGGCGGGAGTCTTTTGTGATGGCAGAGGGTGGGGATATCTATCCCCGCCTTTTGTGCCGCCTCAAGAATGGTCGTTCCCTCAGGAACGCTTATCTCCCTGTTATCTATTGTTGCGCTGACCATATTTTATTCCTTTTCTATCACTATCGGTCAATTTCTCCGAGTACCACGTCAATGCTGCCGATAATGGCGATTGCGTCCGCTATCATGTGTCCCACAAGGAGGCGGGGAAGGGCGGAGGCGAGATAAAAACACGGAGACCGGACTTTCATCCGGAAAGGGTGTTCTGTGCCGTCGCCCACAAGATAAAAACCGAGTTCTCCCTTTGCGCCTTCAACCGCATGGTAAACTTCTTTGTCGGGGCCCACCGGCCCTTTTGTGTGGAGTACAAACCGCCTGGCAAGCTCGCTGATATCGGTTTGAACCGATACAAGGTCCGGGTTTGTGATCCACGGGCTGTCGATTGCAACCGGCCCTTCGGGCAGATTTTCTATGGCCTGGTCAATAATTTTAATCGATTGTGCGAATTCTTCCATCCTGACCAGGTACCGGTCATACACGTCCCCTTTTTCGCCCACCGGGATTTTAAAGTCAAAATCATCATAGGACGAATACGGGAAAGCCTTGCGTATATCGTATGCCACCCCCGAACCCCTGAGGCTCGGGCCGGTCAGTCCTGCGTTTATTGCATCTTTTGCCGAAATAGGCCCGATTCCCATGGTCCGGGTTGTCCAGATTTTATTTTCGGTCAGGAGAGTATGATATCCTTGCAGGGCCTTTGGAAACCACTTGACGAATTCCCGGACTTTCTTGATGAAATCGGGTGTCGTGTCGGCGGCAACCCCGCCGATGCGGAAAAATGTGGGCGTAAGCCTGTATCCGGCGATCTCCTCGTTTATATCCATGATCATTTCACGGTCACGGAACGCGTAGAAGATGACGGTCATTGCCCCTATGTCCAGAGCGTGGGTCCCGATCCAGAGATGATGGCCCATTATCCTGGCGAGTTCGGCCATTATCACCCTCAGGTATTGCGCCCGTTTCGGCACTTCGATCCCCATCAGTTTTTCCACCGCCGTGCAATACCCCATATTGTTGGCCGATGCCGAGGCATAATCGAGCCGGTCGCTCAATGGGATTGCCTGCTGGTAGTTTTTGCTTTCGGCCAACTTCTCAATGCCCCGGTGAAGGTAGCCGATGTACGGGGTCGCTTTTACGATTATTTCCCCGTCGAGTTCCACTTCCACGCGCAATACACCGTGGGTGGCGGGATGATGGGGGCCCATGTTCAGGGTGATGGTCTTGCCTTCAGCCATGATGTTTTTTACCTGTTTTTTTTAATAGTCTTCTATGGACGTTGTGTCGAACTGCTGATCAAAGTCCTTTCCTTCCAGCGGGAAATCCTTTCGCAGCGGATGCCCCTCGAAATTTTTCCATGTCAGGATTCTCCTGAGGTTGGGATGGCCGGAAAAAGTTATTCCCATGAGATCATATACTTCCCGCTCGGCCCAGTCGGCGGAAGCCCAGATGGAGGAAACGCTCGGGACCTCGTTGTCTTCGCCGGCGGCCAGGCGCACAAGAAGCCGGGAAAAGTCTTTTGAGCAAAGAAGTATATAAACGAGATCAAAGCGATGAGACTGCGGCATGCGATCTATCCGATCTATGGCCACGATATCCACGAGCATGTCGAAGCATAGGGATTTATCATCGTGAAGGGTCTGCATGGCCTTGTTGAAATCATTGAAATTGAGCGTGATTTCATTTTCGCCGCTCACCCGGTCGATTGCGCCGGGATCCGTTTTTTCGAGCCTGCTTACAATGCCTTTTATATCCATCTATTTATTCCTGTACGATAATTATGATGGCGTCGTAAAAAGTCCCATCTACTGCGTTGTAGCGGGTCGCGAAATGCTCGGAATACTATATGTATGCCTCCGCTTTCGCGACTCCACTACGCCTTGTATATGGAACTTTCTACTTAGCCATCTTTACCGGGTTGCCTGACTTTTTACGAGATCATCATATTATAATTTGTCTGTATTTTTATCTGATTAATTCGACCTTTGGAACCTGAGTTTCATACCGCTCCCCAGGCTTAAAATCCGGCCGCTGGTTCAGGTTCTCGGTCCGTATTTTTTCCTGTATCTTCATGAGCCCTGCCAGCAGGGCCTCGGGTCTGGGCGGGCACCCGGGAAGATAGACATCCACCGGAATAATCTGGTCGACTCCCTGGAGGACGGCGTAGCTCTGGAATGTCCCGCCGCACGATGCACACGCACCCATGGCGATTACCCACTTGGGGTCGGCCATCTGATCGTAAACACGCTTGACCATGGGGGCCATTTTTTTTGAAACCGTGCCGGCGACAATGAGCAGGTCGGACTGCCTGGGGGAGGGCCTGAATACTTCCGAACCGAAACGTGAGATGTCGAAACTTGCCAGGGAGGTGGCGATCATTTCCAGGGCGCAACATGCAAGGCCGAAGGTGCAGGGCCATACGGAGTTGCTCCTGGACCAGTTGACCAGTTTATTTAAACTGGTCACCAGTATGTTATCACCTGTGAGCTGATTTTCTATTCCCATTCCAGTGCCCCCTTTTTCCATACATATATATAGCAGACGATCAGTATTGCCAGAAAAACCAGCATCTCGAAGAATCCGAACAGGCCGAGTGACCGGTAGTAGACCGCCCAAGGGTAGAGAAACACACATTCAAGGTCGAATACCAGAAAGAGCAGGGCGATAATGTAAAACTTGATGGGTGTATGGGCGTAGTCGGCGCCTTCGCTCGGAAGTCCGCACTCGTAGGATTCCTTCTTGACTGTAAACGGCCGTTTGGGCCCCAGGATGCTTGAGAGAAATACGGTGCCGCCGCCGAAACCGACGGCCAGGATAATTATGTATAAGATCGGATAGTACTCGTTTAACATCTGATAAAACCTCCGTAACTTCCCTGCGAATATGATGCATCGGCCGGTATCCGGGCATTTTCAGGTTATGCCCGAAAAAGATAACATTGTAGTATAACCTGATAAAATTTATGCCAAATGGATTTCTATAGTCCATAAGCATAAGGGGGTCAAGGAAAAAATCAGCCTGCCGTAGATGGAGATATGGGTTGCCGGGGATACGCGTTTTACGGCGGTGTCTGCGTGATAACTATTGAGATAAGCCTTGGGATAATAATGTGGGGATAATGGTTTGACATTGCGTATAAATTACTGCATATAAAGAGTTGTTTCACTTGTTGATGGCTGTATGGGCCATGGCTTTGGAGGCCAAGCCGGTGCAGCCTGCCATGCGAAAATCGGCTGCAAATTCATAAGGGTTTACATATGCCGTCTGACCGGAAATTACTTAAAAAGATCACTCCCATCCTGGTGTATGGCCGTCCGCCTCTGGTTTTCGGCGGAATGATCTGCGCCATTGCAGTCATGCTGACTAAACGGCCTGAGGTCTATTTGTGCGGAACCCTTCTTTTTTTTGCCGCCATGGTTTTTGATCTTGTGGACGGATGGTTTTCGGATCGTTTCGGAGAAAATCTGAGCCTTGCCCAGCTTGCCGACAGGATTATGGATCGGGTAGTATATTCAATAGTGTTTCCGCTGGTGGCAGTCGGTATGATGTGGAGGCTTCAATCTTTTTCCCCGGTCCACGGGAAAAAAGAGCTCGTGCATGCGATATTCGTCCTTTTTTTGTGTGTGACCGTGCTGATACGGGATAATTTTGCACATTTTATGCGGGGCATGGCCGTACGGAATGACAAGGAAGTCGGTTTTGCCGAGTTGAACAGATTGCGAACCATTGTTGCGGCTCCGCTCGGACTGGTGCTGTATGCTCATGCCTTTTATATTCTTCCCCATGGCCAACCTTTACCGTTGTATTCCGCGATCTCGTGGCTCGGCCATCTTCCGCTCCGCACCCTTTATGTCGTTGAGATTGTTTTTTTAACCATCAATTTCGGATCAATCGCGGGTTACTGCCGCAAGTACGGTTCATATTGTTTAGACGACCTGTGCCTGGGTGACGATGTGCTGCGCCGGAAAATCCTTTCCGTTTTTCCCAATTCCCTGACCCTTATGAATGCCATGATGGGGCTTATGGCTGTTTTTTTTGCCAGCCAGCAAAAGATGCACGAGGCCTATATCCTTCTTATTGGCGCCACTGTTTTTGATAAACTCGATGGGGCTTTGGCCAGGAAGCTGGGGCTCACCGAGCCACTGCCGGATACCGAGGCAAAGCGGTTCACGCTTGGCGGGATTTTAGATGATGTCGCAGACGGTGTAAGTTTCTGTATTGTGCCGGCATGGATTTTTTATCTTATGCTTTCCGGGTGCTCGGATCCGAAGGTGCAGGGGTTGCCCATCATGTTTGCGGCAGTTGTTTATGTTGTCGCAGGCCTTGCGAGGCTTGTCTATTTTACGCTTGACCGGCATCCCATTCCCGGCATCTTCAAGGGCATGCCGACTCCGGCCGGCGCTCTGTTTGTTACAGCGCCGCTTCTTCTTTTATGCCATGCGGGCTCGGGGCACACTCAATGGGACTGGTATGTCTCTGTTTTTTCGGTTGCACTTATGTTTATAACCGCCGTGCTCATGAATCTCTATCCGGTAAAATACCTGCACATGGGCAGGTTCATGGACCGGAATCCATGGTTTACCGGCCTGGTGCTATGCCTTTTGTTTGTTTTTGTCTTCACCCCGTGGTTCGGGTATGTTGTTTTTGCTCTTATGGCCCTTTATGTCTTGTCTCCGATTGTTACACGCAATGTCGATCCAAGGGAAGCGGCAAGGGAGGGGCGGGGATAACCGGTAACCGCTTTTACGATCTTTTTGCCAGCCAGTCCGCGCTGATTTCCCACAGGTTTTCCGGGGCATGGCTCCCTATGATAAGCCCCACATGCCCTCCGGGAACCACCTCAAATGTCTTGTCCGTTGACGAAACAACATCCATGATTTTTTTTGCCGACCGTTCGGGCACGATCTGATCGGTTTTTCCCGCCACAGCCAGAAGCGATGCGTTTATTTTCTTAAGCTTTGCGGTCTTTTTCCCGATTTCCATCTCGCCTTTTCGGGCCAGGGTGTTTGAAAGTCCTATTTTTACGATGAGTTCGCCAACCGTTGCCCCGGGGTAGTCCAGAAGGTTGTTTATCCAATAGCCCAGGCTTTCGTGGGCCGTCACGAAATCCCGGTCCCAGAGGTTCAACATAAGGTCCCAATAGCTTTTCACCACCCCGAACGGGTTTATCATGTGAAATCCGATGGTGCCGAGAAAGCCGGGGATGTGAAGAAATTCGGGTTTTAAGTCCATGAGGTTAAAGTGTAAAATCCGGGCAAGCCTGTGAGCCGGCAATGCAAGGATAGAGAGCGCTTTTCCCGCGACTCCCATCTGGTGTGTATCTATGGGGCTTGCGACCGTGACTATGTTTTTTATCGCGATATCATTCGCAACTGCGGTGTACAGCAGGCAGAAGAGGCCGCCCATGCAGTAACCGTAAAGTGATAACTCCTCAGATTCGCATTCTTTTCGTATGGCGGCCATGGATGCAGGCATCCAGTTCAGGATATAGTCTTCAAATGAGAGGTGGGAATGGCTTTTATCAGGGCTGCCGAAATCGACAAGAAAGACGTCAAAGCCCCTTGCGAGAAAGTATCGTGCCAGGCTCCGTTCAGGGAAGATATCAAAAGCGAATCCCGGCGCGAGAAGGGGAGGGATATATACAAGCGGGGTTTTATGTGTCGATTTTTGGACCGGTATGGTTCGGTTCCCTATGGTGATTTCTTCTTCGTCAAGCGGGTCGTAATGGAGTACCGACAATATGTCGTCTCTGTAAATCACGCTATGGCCGGTCATGCCCGTGAGATTCAATGCATCCTTATTAACGACGCGCTCCGTGGCATTAACCATTGCGAGTATTGACTTTATCGATGTTTCCTTGATTCGGCTGCCAAGACTTTTTGTTATGCCTGAAAACATGGTGCTTTTTCCTGTAAAATTGACAGGCTCGTAAAAAGCTTCGTATGCAAGGCGCGCGAGCCGGGAAAGGGCGACGGCGTACTTTTCGTACGTCGAGCTCTTTCACTGCTCGCGCAACGCCGCAGACGGATTTTTTACGAGTCTGTCAAGTATGATGGCGTCGTAAAAAGTCCCATCTACTGCGTTGTAGCGGGTCGCGAAATGCTCGCTCCGCTTTCGCGACACCACTACGCCTTGTATATGGAACTTTCTACTTAGCCATCTTTACCGGGTTGTCTGACTTTTTACGAGATCATCAAGTATGAGACTCGGCATCACCGGATTCAATCAATTGCCCCAATCCGGTTGAAAGCTTAAGAATCGTTTTTTCATCGAGTTTCTGCGGAGAACTCCCGGAAAGAAAATCAAAGGTTGTTTCTTCAAGGATTACAGACGGGTTCTTGCTGCACAGGAAGTGAAGAAAGCCGCGAAAAGAGGCCAGACTTTTTTCAAAAATCTTAACCGGGAAATTATCATACGAGATGGATTCTATGGCGCATATGAACGGCCGGGCATCGGATGAGGTATAAAACAGGAAATTTATGGCATCTTCATTGCTCTCGGCGCGTTCAAAGGCTGCAATGGCTTTGATCCCGGAATAGGCGACGGCTCTGTCTTCATCCGCCTTTATAATTATTGCCTTGTCTCTTCCGCTTATGCCGGCTGCCTGCCTGGGCGAAAATCTCTCGTCTCCTTTTTTCATAAGAGGAATGACAACAACCCTGGGTTCAGCGCGTCTTTCAGGTTCCGCCGGCGGCGTCTCGTCATGTTCCGGTTCCCCCGGCTCAATCTTGCAGAGAGCCCCTGTTTTTTCAATTGCTTTAAGATATTTTTCAGCGGTTTTTTTGTCGATTCCTTTTTTGATGACGGATCCATTCGGTTTCAGGAGCCTGTCAATAACCGGTTCCGGTTTTTTGAACAGGCGGGACAGTCGTTTCTTTACATTGTCGAGATTCTCACCTTCGGCGATCCTGCCCGTATATACTACCGAAAATTCGTTTTCCGCCATTGTTGTTCCTTTTGGGTCAGGTTGATCGCGCACGGGTTTATTTAATGCCCTGGACATATTTATCATATTTTTATCGCCGGGGCTGTGGCTATAACTTATTCGTATAAAAATTTATACTATAAACCATATGTTAGACGATGAGCGCTTGTCAAGGAAAACAAAATCAGAATCGGGCATTCACCGCCTATAAAAAATGCCTGTGGAAACGCACGGCCGTACGCTTCCACAGGCATTGAAAAGCAAAAACCCCGGGCTGTGGACTAACCACAACCCGGGGTTTTTTTATCAATTGAAAGACCCGTTATGAGTGGGCCAGTTATGAATTAGGATTGATTAATAGCCCCATCCCTTGAGTTCAGACACGATGTCTACATAAAAGCCGGGAGCATCGAACCCGGGGGTGATGCCGAAAAGCTGGCCCACGATGTTTAAATGGTCACAGCCGGCGCTGTACCAGGCTGCGTCTTCAATACCCCGGAAGCTTCCCCATTTTGCGCTGTTGACACTGACCAGGCCGTCATTCGCGCCTTCCTGGGTAAGGATATAAAGCCAAGAGGGTTCGAGGATAATCGACGGGCAGGATATTTTGGCCTTGGCGGCCCAGCTCTGGTAGTATATTCCCGGCATATTCGGGGTGTTGGGATTAAAGGTGTTGATCATGTAGCCCGTGCACACGTCATATCCGTTCTGAATGCTCTGCGGGTTGGTGTCGCCGAAGACAAAAGCATAAACAAAGTCAAGCGAGGAACCAAGTACGTTTCTTACTGTACTGCTCGTGCCGAACATTATAAGGTCGGCCATCGAACTGCCCCGGTGTGGACCGGCGATGCTGGTGTAAGTTGCGACGTAAGGGGAAAGTCCTAGATTGGATATTGCGTAACGGGTATAGAGCGTACCGTGGGAATGGCCGATAACGTTCAGCTTGGAGGCCCCGGTAAGAGACTTGATCTGAAGGAACTGGTTTTTAAAGTCCGCAGCTTTGTTTGCGGTGCTGTCCATGCCGTTTACGGAAGTAATGAAAACATCACATCCTTCATCCTCAAGAGCTCCGGGAATACCCCACCAATAGTCGACAATGCCGAGTATTTCCGCAGATGCGCCCATTCCGTGGGCCATGACAACCGGATAACGTGTGTCGCAGGTGTTGCTGCTGCCGCCGGCAAGAGCGGTAGCCGGTACCAGCATAACTGAAACGGCCATGATCATTAAAATGCTTGCAAATAGTTTTTTCATTTTCTTCTCCCCCTGAATTCCCGTTTTATGGTTGTTTTTTTCCATGTGAATCGTTTATTTCTCTCAAAAGCCAAGTTTTAAAAATAATCATCGGTAAAGGGTGTAAACACTGTTTAGTTTCTTTTTAGCCCCTGGGATTCAAAAAATCAATCAGGGGAAACCTGAAAACAGGGGTGGAAAAACCTTATTTTCATAAAATGCCGGTTTATTGCCGGAAGGGTCGGGGATTTGAGAGCAGGCGCGCTTGAAAAAAGGATCAAACGGCATGTCATCGGGCGGTCGAGGGAGTTTTATGTCTCAGTCTCGCCGGGAATCGAGCCGATCTGCGTGGAAGAGCTTGCAAGGCTAGGCATTGGCGCAGATGGACTTAACATGCCTGAAAAAGGGGGCGTTTCCTTTTCCGGCCACGTGCATGACTGCTACTCCGCCAACCTTCATCTACGCACTGCAAACCGGATACTCATGCGCGTGGCAAACTTCCACGCGGAAAATTTCCGGGGTCTTGAGAAAAAAGTCAGGGATATGGCCTGGGAGCTTTATCTCTGTCCGGGTATGCCCATGGAAATAAGCGTAAAATCAAGGCATTCAAGACTTTTTCATACTGATGCCGTGGCCGGGTCGGTGCGGGAGGGGATCGAAGCCGGGCTTTCGTCACAAAACGACAAACCTTGCGGCCCGGCATTGAATCAGGCAGCGATTCAAAGGATCTTTGTCCGAGCCATTGACGACACCTTCACCATTTCTCTTGATTCCAGCGGTGAACTTCTGCATAAGCGGGGCCTTAAGATTCATGGGGGAAGGGCGCCAATCCGTGAAACTCTTTCTGCGGCGATTCTTTTTATGGCCGGATTCCGGCCGGGCGATCTGCTTATAGACCCCATGTGCGGCAGCGGAACGTTCAGCCTTGAGGCCGCCATGATTTCCAGTCAAATTCCCGCCGGGTGGTTTCGCGATTTTGCGTTCATGCACTGGCCGTGTTTCAGGCGGCCCCGGTGGGATTACATGCGAAAAATTGCGGGCGGGAAGATGTCGGCCCTAAATGAGCCTGTGGTGTTTGCGTCCGATATTGACGGCACTGCGGTGAAGGGTTTGAATCAGGCCCTGGAATCCGGGGGCCTTCTAAAATCGGTTTGCCTGCGCCAAAAGGATTTTTTTGATCTTACGCCCCCTGTAACGCCGGATAAAAGCGGAGGTCCGGCAAAAGGCCTGGTGGTGATCAACCCGCCCTATGGCCGGCGCATGTCAACTAAAAAACAGGGAATTGAGCTATTTTCTTCAATCGGCGAAAAACTTTCGGCTGATTTTAAAAACTGGCGGGTGGCGCTTTTGGCCCCGGACCGGCGATGGGCGGGGCAGCTTCCCTTTCCCGTACGGTCTTTTCCCCTGTTTCACGGGGGGTTGCATCTTTCGCTTTTTCTGGGGCGTATTCCGGAAAAGTAGTGAAACTTTTTTCCACTTCCGGGGTTAAACAAGATAAGATAACGGCGTAAACTAAACTTCACGGGGAGGTGCATCATGCGAAAGCTTATTATAACCACAATTACAATGGTTTTTTGTGCCACCCTTCTGGCACAGCCCGCGCTTGCGGGTTCAAAACAGAGGCATATCTGGAAAGGTGTCGCCATCGGTGCGGGCGCGGTTCTGCTGGGACAGGCTATTTTTCATGATCGCGCAGCAGAGCGTTATCCTTCCCGCGTGACGGTGATCGAACGTCCCGTATATCGCGCCCCGGCCCCCGTATACCGATCCGGTTACTGGAAGGTGCGCAAGACATGGGTTTCGGCAGAATATAAAACCGTCTGGAATCCCGGCCATTATAATGCCTATGAGCAATGGGTCCCCGGACATCGGATACGGATTGAAACCCGTCCCGGATTCTGGCAAAAGGACCGGGTGTGGGTGGCTTGCCGATAAGACCTCAGCCCCGATTTTTACCATATTCGACATTTTTTAATAAAACGGCCAGTGCCTGTAGTTAATGACCCTATTAGTTAATGACATTGATGCGGGGGATGGTTTATCTTCCCCGCATCCTTCCTCTTTTTCCCCTCAAGTCCGCCTCAAAACTATTGACAATGGAAACACAGTTGAGTAAGCATTACTTACCGCAAGTGCGGGGCATCTGTTTTCATTAGCAACCGCTTTGATTTATTCTGGCATTATGACCAAATCGAATAAAAATATCCATCCACCGGGAAGGATCAAGATCGTAGCCGCCTTTACCACTCTTTTGCAGGCACGGGATTTTTCCGCCATTACCACAGCTGAAATCGCCAGGACAGCACGGGTCACCGAAGGCTTGATCTATAAATATTTCAATAGCAAACGTGATCTTCTCTTCCAGGTTCTGGCCGAATCCTTTTCCCTTTTTATTAATCAGACATCAATCGAGCTTGAAAAGACTTCCGGCGCGACTTTAAGGCTTCGCACCCTTGTCCGTTGCTATCTTACCGCCTATGACCGGGATAGGGTTCTCGCACGTATGCTGATGCTGGAGGCCAGGAACTCGACGGATTTTTTTAAAAGCAATGCATATAACCTGATCCGCTCCCATAACCGTCAGGTGATCCGGATTATTGCAAAGGGAATCAAAGAAGGAGAGATACGGGCGGATATCTCTCCCGCCGTGGTTTTGAGGATTATATTCGGCGCCATCGAACATGCCATGCTCGCCCCGATTTTATTCGGCCGAAGCGTGGACGTGCATCGTATGACAGATGAGATTTGCGGTATTGTTTTTAACGGAATTTGCGGGAAGAAGGTGCAAGCTGATGTTTCCGGAGTGGATTGAAAATCAGGCTGCTTTGGATAAAAATATAAGGAATTGTTTTTAACCACCATTTCACGAAAACGAAAGGAGCAACGCCATGGCACAGCAGATAGCCGACCGAAGGGATATCGATTTCGTACTTTACGAGCAGCTAAAAGTGGATGATCTGATTGTTCATGATCGATACAGCGACATGAACCGGAAGATGTTTGACATGATCATAAACGAGGCCAGAAAATTTGCCATCAAGGAGATTCTGCCGGTTAACGAGGAAGGTGACAAGGTTGGACTGGTTTTTGAAAACAACCAGGTAAAGGTGCCTGAATGCTTTCACCGGCCTTACAAGCTGCTTTGCGAAGGTGAATGGATCGCCATGAGCGAGGACCCGGAAGTGGGGGGGCAGGGCCTGCCGCATACCATAGCCCAGGCTGCTTCCGAGTATATCGTTGGCGCGGATTTCTCTTTTGCCGCTTTCGGCTTTGCCACCCACGGGGCCGCCAAGATGATCGAGGTCTTTGGGACCCAAAAGCAAAAGGAGCTGTTTTTAAAGAAGATGTATTCCGGCCAGTGGACCGGAACCATGGTGCTGACCGAGGCCGAGGCCGGGTCCGACGTTGGGGCGCTTACCACGAGTGCAAAGAAAAACGAGGATGGTTCCTATTCCATTACCGGGAATAAGATTTTTATTACCGCCGCAGAGCATGATCTTACCGAAAACATCGTTCATCCTGTTCTGGCGCGCATCGAAGGCGCCCCAGCAGGGACAAAGGGGATTTCCCTGTTCATTGTTCCGAAGATCTGGGTGAACGAAGACGGCACGCAGGGCGAGTTCAATGATGTCGTCTGCACCGCCATAGAAGAAAAAATGGGGCTTCACGCAAGTCCCACCTGTCAGCTCTCATTCGGCGGGAAGGGAAAATGCCGGGGCCTTCTCCTGGGTGAGGAAAACAAGGGGATGCGCGTTATGTTTCAGATGATGAACGAAGCCCGCCTCGGGGTAGGAGCCATAGGGCTTTTCAATGCGTCCTGCGCGTATCTTTACGCGGTTAATTATGCAAGGGAGCGCATCCAGGGCAGGGATCTCGCCGATATGCTCAACAAGGAGGCAAAGCCCGTTTCCATCATCCGCCATCCGGATGTAAGAAGGATGCTCATGACCATGAAGGCGTATACGGAAGGGATGCGCAGCCTGGTTTATTATATTTCCTATCTGTTTGACCGGGAGGAGACGGCTTCCGATGACGATGAAAAGACAAAGATTTCCGATCTGACAGGGCTTTTGACCCCGATTGTCAAGTCGTATTGCTCGGACCGGGGGTTTGAGTGTGCTGTCATGGCCATGCAGGTATACGGGGGTTACGGATATACAAAGGACTATCCCGTCGAGCGGCTCGTGCGCGATTCTAAAATCAATTCCATCTACGAAGGGACCAACGGGATTCAGGCCATGGATCTTCTGGGAAGAAAGATGGGAATGAAAAAGGGCGCGGTCTTCATGCAGTTTCTAATGGAAATCCAGAAGGTGATTGCAGCGGCCAAGGAAAATGAAGGCTTGAGTGATCTTGCGGTAAAGCTGGAAGAGGCCGTAAACCGGCTGGGTTCGGTTGCCATGCATTTGGGCAAGACCGCCATGTCGCTTGAATTCAAGTCTGCGTTCGCCCATGCCATGCCGTTTCTTGACGCCATGGGAGATGTTATCATGGGATGGATGCTTCTGTGGCGGGCAGTGGCGGCTTTTCCCGGACTTGAAAAGATTGTGTCCGAACTCGATGACGCGCAAAGGGCTGAGAAGATAAAAAAGAACAAGAATGCCGCTTTTTACGACGGCCAGGTTAAAACCGCCCGTTTTTTCATTGAAAGCATGCTTCCCGTGACCATGGGGCGGATGGACGCCATCGAGGCCACGTCAAAGGCTGCGGTGGAGATGGAAGAGGCCTCATTCGGCGGATGATTTTGCAGGACGTACACGACTACGGTACGGTGGCATGGCAGGCACGGTGGCAGGGGGCCTGCCCCTACACCATACGGTTCAATAACGATAGAAATCCGGCTTATACGGGCCGTTGATACTCACCCCGAGGTATTCGGCCTGAGTTTGTGTAAGACTTGAAAGTTTTACCCCGAGCCGGTCCAGATGGAGCCGTGCCACTTCTTCATCCAGTTCCTTGGGAAGGGTATAGACCTTTTTTTCCAGGTCTTCCGCCGCAAGCTTGATTTGGGCCAGGGCCTGGTTTGTAAACGAGTTGCTCATGACAAAGCTGGGATGGCCCGTGGCGCATCCAAGGTTTACAAGCCTTCCTTCAGCCAGGATGATGATTGTCCGGCCGGATTTTAAGGTCCACTGGTCCACCTGTGGTTTTACCGGGCTTTTTTTGCAGTTTTCCTCCAGGTACGTCATCTGAATTTCATGGTCAAAATGGCCGATGTTGCACACGATGGCTTCGTCTTTCATCTCTTCCATGTGTTCGCTCCGGATCACGTCACAACACCCTGTGGCCGAGACGAAGATGTCGCCCTTTGGCGCTACCTCTTCCATTGTGGTTACTTCATAGCCTTCCATGGCTGCCTGGAGCGCGCAGATGGGATCAATCTCGGTAACCACGACACGCGCGCCGAAGCCGCGCATGGACTGGGCGCACCCCTTGCCGACATCCCCGTAGCCGCATACCACAACGAGCTTGCCGGCCACCATGGTGTCGGTGGCGCGTTTTACGCCGTCCACCAGGGAATCACGGCACCCGTAAATGTTGTCGAATTTGGATTTTGTGACAGAATCGTTTACGTTTATGGCCGGAAACAGGAGATCTCCCTTTGCCGCAAGCTGGTAGAGCCGGTTTACACCCGTGGTGGTCTCTTCAGAAACCCCTCGGATATTTGCGGCCACCCGGCGCCAGCGCTTGGGGTCGCGGTCATATGCTGCGGCAAGCCGGTTGATTATGCACTGGTATTCATGCACATCATAGGATTTTTCCAGAAGCGCGGGGTCGTTTTCCATGTTTACGCCCTCATGGATGAAAAGGGTCGCGTCCCCGCCGTCATCAACAATCAGGTTGGGTCCTGATCCGTCAGGCCAGGTCAGCGCCTGCTCGGTGCACCACCAGTAATCTTCCAGGTTTTCACCTTTCCAGGCAAAGACTGCGGCAGCCCCGGATTTCGCAATGGCAGCGGCCGCATGGTCCTGGGTGGAAAAGATATTGCACGAGGCCCATCTGAGATCGGCGCCGAGCTGCTTTAATGTTTCAATGAGCATGGCCGTCTGGATAGTCATGTGAAGGCTTCCGGTGATTTTCATGCCGGCAAGAGGTTTTGCGGGCCCGTATTTTTCCCTTACGGCCATGATGCCGGGCATTTCATTTTCCGAAAGCGCCATCTCCTTAAATCCGAAATCGGCAAGCGAGATATCGGCTACCTTATACGGGAGGCTCAGGTCTAGTTCCTTTACAGGGGTTCTTTTTTTCGTATCCTTTGTCATGAGCATTTTTTGTTTTTTCCTTTTTTATGTTTGTTTGCGGCCTTCGCCAAAGACCTGATACTATCCAAACAGGTTATCATGGCGGATAATTTATTATAGGCGGAGCCGGGGTGATGTCAAGGGAAAGTGCACGAGAATAAAAAGCCCCCTGCAACATCCTTGCAGGGGGCTTTTTGATTGTTATGGCTGCATTTTAAGGATTGATTTACCCTTGTGGCACCGCAGCTTCGGACCGGCCGAATCCGGTTCCGCCGTCATCGTAAACCGCAGTCGGAATCTGCCCGCTGTAAGCTGCGCCGATATATTGGAAGTATTGCAGGAGTCCCATCCATTCCTTGAGTTCCTGAACACCTTCCGTTGCTGGATCCCTGTCAATCCTGTAATTTTCAACAATGTCAGGGTCGGAAAGGTCTATGGGATTGCCGGAGGCATCCTTCGGCACAATTGAAAAGCCCTTGCTGGTTGCGATTCCCATCATCTGCAGCGCATAATAATCGACCACGATACGATAGAGCGTGGTGGTATCGGTGAGGTCGATCGGGGTTCCCGCATTTGAGGTTGTATAATCATCCGGGGGCGTCACGGAGACCTGCCACACAGTCATTCCAAGGCTGCCCGGGGTGAATTGAGCGGCAGTGGGATCGTAGTGATATTTATACCGAAGCCCTGAAACATTCAGGTAAACATCCGGTCCAAATCCCGGTATTGCAGTTGCCACATTATCTTTTAGAATGGAAAGAATTGCCGATATTTCGCATGTGGTTCGTATTTCAGGACCTGTCACGTAGATGGATATCAGCGGATAGCCGGGTACGCTCTGATCCCATGGCGAAATGCCGAGTGGAAGGACATTATATGCATCACTGAAGGTGATAAGCCCGGTGTCGCCTTTTAAAAGGGCATCCCGGATCACGCCGCTTGCCACGATCCCGGCGGTGAAAGGCGTGCCGCCCGTAGCTGTCGATAGCTGGTTTGCGGTAAACCGGATGGCATCAGCCGAGAGGTTGCCGATGGCTGTTTCGGCAAATTCTTCCTTTACCAGGTCAAAGGAAGTCGATGATACTGGAGTCAAGTCTGCGGGCAGGCCAGAGGCTTCCAGAGCCGCGCTGATCCCGCTGTCCGTGGCAGCAACCATGGCCTGGATATTGGGATCTCCCTGTATGGTATCGTCGATGGGAATCAGGGTGAAGTCAAATGTATGGCTCACTATGTGCATCTTGTCGAAGGTGTAGGTTATATCCAGATTAGCCAGCCATCTGGTGTATGAACCGGGGGAAAAGATGATGGTGCCTGATGGCCCCACGACGTGAGCTGTTTGGTCGACTGTATGATAATGACCCGATGCAATAATATCAATGCCGGTAACATTTTCGGCCCAGTCTGCGTCATCACCCGTGCCGTCAGGTCTTATCCCGCTGTGAGACAATGCCACCACTACATCTACCTTGTCGTTATTCCTCAGATCATCCACTACTGCCTGGGCCTCGGCATAATTTATTGTAAATGTAACCGGTGCGGCAGCCGGCATGTCCTGAATTGAATTTGGTCCTTCAAGGCTCATAATACCGATTTTAAGCCCGTTATCCGTCGTGATGATCATCTTGTTACGGATTGCCCCATTGTTGATCAGCGCTGTAAGACCTGCGTCACCTGAAGCATCCATGGTGGAGGCGACGATCGGCACGTTAAAACCGGCATCAATGCCTGCGTTTAATAGCAGGTCGAGTCCGGCCGGGCTCCAGTCAAACTCATGATTGCCGAGGGTAACGGCGTCATAGCCCATGGCCTGGAAAAAAGCCAGCGCCAGGGGCGGAATTGACATGTCGTAAATAGTCCCCATGAAAAAATCGCCTGAATCAAGGAGGAGCAGGTTCTTGTTATCCTGCTGGCTACGGATATCCTCTATTTTGGTGGCCAGACGGGCATATCCACCTTTAACGGGATCATCGTCGGTAGTGTCTAAGGGGGTATATTCTGCTCTGGAGCCGTATCCGCTTGCATGATCGTGCATGTCGGATGTCTGAAGTATGGTCAGCGTTTTTGTGTATTCCGAATCCTCATAGTCGGGTATTCCGTCATTGTCTAAATCTGTAAGGCCATAGAATAGCATCGATTCCCGGAGATGATTCTGGGCATCTGCCGCTGAAATAAGCGTTTGGTCCAGTTCTGAAAAAAGATCCGCCACTGACGCTTCAAAATCGGTCGTGGATAGGGTGAAGTCAATCGACATTCCTTTTAACGAATCCCTTATCGCCTGGGTAATGAATATTCCGTTAGTCAAATCGTTATCATCATCCAGGGATTGCAAAAAACGGGCCATATTTGTTACTGTGGGGTCAGTGACGTCCGTCGCTCCCGGCACAAGATCCATGAGGCTCATTATTGGATTGGGATTGTCGGAACTACCCAATATAATGCCGCCCACCGAGAAGGTTATTGTACGGCCTTCAAAATATCTGAAGCCGCCATCTGCTTCCGTCGTTCCCGAATACGTGTATGAGGTGTAGTCAATGCCGCCTAAAGGACTGTCCACTAAAACCCCATCTGACATATCGCTGCCGTGCTCAATGGTGCATCCGGACAGCGCAAACATCAATAGAGCGGCTGCAAGAAAAAGATTTACAGCAATTTTTTTCGTCGCTACTTTTTTTCTTTTCATGACCTCTGTTTCCCCCTTGTTTTTTTGTTGTTGGTATGAATTATTACGGACTGCCGTCTTAAGGCCATATCCGGACAAACCGGCGGGATTGGAAAACTTACTGATCAGGCTTATGGTGCGGATCAGCAGCACCCGGAAGAGCAGTCGCATCCGGAACCGCAGCTCGTGGGCTCCTGGGTCGGGGTTTTGCTGACCCCCTTGACCTCGATTTCAAACGTGAGCGTTTCCCCGGCAAGGGGGTGGTTTAAGTCCACGATTACCTTTTCATCATCCGAATGGGTGATTCTGGCCGGTACCTGCTGGCCGTCCGGGGTGTGAAGTCCAATGGTTTCGCCGACCTTGGGGTCCATTTCCGGGGGAATGTCCGCCCGGGGAAATGTGTGCATATAGCTTTCATCCCTTTCGCCGTATGCTGCTTCCGGCTCCAGGGAAAAGGTCTTTTTTTCGTTTACGGCCATGCCGAGCAGGGCATTTTCGAATCCCTTTATGACATGGCCTGCGCCTATTTGTACCTCCAGCGGCTGTCTCCCTTCACTTGAATCAAATACCTCACCGTTTGTTAAGGTCCCTTTGTAATCAACGCTGACAAATGCGTTGTTTTCTACTTTTTCCATGAAAATCTCCTGCTGGTTGGATTTGAAAACATCAGGTTTTGAAATTAACGAAAGAATATGGCTTTGTCAGAATATATAAGATGATAATAGGCTTTGCTTTTGATATAAGTCAAGGCAAAGTGATAACAACAAACGCAAAATAATTTCCATAGCGGTTAATCGGCGATATGGTATTTTGGAAAAAACAAATCCGGAGGTTTGAAATGCAATGGTCCAGCGAAGCAAATACGGCCATAAAAAAGGTTCCTTTTTTTGTCCGTAAAAAGGTCAGGTCAAAAGTAGAGGCATATGCCGCAGAAAAGGGGAAAAAGAGTGTCGGCATCGAGGATGTGAATGCTGCAAGGAAGCGCTTCATGGATAATATGTCCTCGGAGGTACGGGGCTTTTCGGTCGATACCTGTTTCGGTTCCGGGGGATGCCCCAACCGGGCGGTTGAAAGCGACGGGCTTATTGCCGCAGTGGAATCTCTCCTTGAAAAAGAGGATTTGCTTACATTTTTACGGTCTCAAGTCAAAGGGGAGGTAAAGTTCCACCATGAATTTCGGGTGACCCTGGCCGATTGTCCCAATGCCTGCTCCCAGCCCCAGATCAAGGATATCGGTATCATAGGGGCCGCAGTCCCGGGTGTTACGGATGAGCCATGTTCCGGATGCCTGGCCTGCGTGACCGCCTGCCATGAAGACGCCGTAACGGTGGCCGATGAGGATGCCGGGCCGGAGATCGATAGGGACAGGTGCGTGGACTGCGGGAAATGCGTTACGGCCTGCCCCACAGGCACGCTTGAGGCGCGAAAAAAGGGGTATCGGGTCCTGCTGGGCGGAAAGCTGGGCCGCCATCCCCGTCTTGCGCGGGAGCTTCCCGGGATTTACGATGAGGCGACCGTCCTTGAAATCGTGGGAAAATGCCTGACCCATTACAAGGCCCGTTCCAAAAAAGGCGCAAGGTTCGCCGAGATTGTCTGGGCCGAGGGGGATGAGCTGTTTGATCGGCTGGGAAAGATGTTCGAATCCCGTCAATTATGATTTTTTAGAGTCCGTTCACCCGCTAAAGATGGCTAAGTAGAAAGTTCCATATACAAGGCGCAGAGGTGTCGCGAAAGCGGAGGCATACAAATAGTATTCCGAGCATTTCGCGACCCGCTGCAACGAAGGAGATGGGGCTTTCTACGACGCCATCACAGCCCCATGAATTTTGCCGCAATCCCCTTCATGATCTCGTTTGTTCCGGCGAATATGGACATGACCCGCAAGTCCCTGAATGCGCGGGGCAGGGGGCAGGCCTCCATGATGCCGTATTCTCCGAACAGGTCGATGCATCTGACGGTAAGTCGTTTGGCAAGGTCCGTGGTCCAGTACTTGGCCATGGAGGTTTCCACCACAACGAATTCCCCGGCGGCGTGCTCGGCAATGAGTTTGTCTAAAAAAGTTCGGCCGAGCTTTATCTCGCAGGCCATTTCCACGAGTGCGAACATGTTTGCCTGGTATTTTGAGAGCGGTTTTCCGGAGGCATCCGTGGTTTTCACGCAGAAATCACGGGTCCATTCCAGGATCAGCTCGCATGCGGCCTGTGCCCCGATGGCGGTCATGAGCCGTTCCTGCTGGAGCTTGGACATGAGCATCTTAAAACCGCTCCCCATTTCACCCAGACGGTTTTCGGCCGGAATCCGGCAATTGGTGAAAAATAACTCCGCCGTATCCTGGCTGTGAAAGCCCATCTTGTCCAGGTGGCGGCCCCGTTTGAACCCGGGTGTGCCGTCTTCCACGAGAAACAGGGAGACCGACTCATAGGGGTTGGACACGGACGGGGCCCTGGCCGCAACTATAACGAGGTGTGAATTGATACCGTTTGAAATAAACGTCTTGGCGCCGTTCAAGACAATTTTGTCTCCGTCTTGCTCCGCCGTTGCCGTCATACCCGCAAGATCGCTTCCCGCATCCGGCTCGGTCATGGCCAGGGCGGTGATGATCTCCCCGGACACGCATCCGGGCAGGTATTTTTTCTTTTGATCTTCCGTTCCAAAAGAATCGATATAGGGCACGACAACATCGCTGTGGAGCATGGTGGCAAGCCCTGTATGGTTGGTGCGTATCATTTCCTCTGCAACGATCACCGAATAGAGGAAATCGCCCCCTAAGCCGCCGTATTTTTCAGACACGGCCGTGCACAGGAAACCGGCTTCGCCCATCTTCTTCCAGGCCCATTTAGGCGTGATATGCGCTTCTTCCCAGTCCTCGACGTGCGGGGTGATCTCTTTTGCGATAAATTCCCTTGCCCGCTTGCGAAAGGCCTTGTGATCTTCGGTGTATTTCAGGATTTCCATTTGTACATCCTTCGGGTTATTTGATTCTGCCGATGACCTGATCCGATATAATATCCCTGAGCGTGCCCGGTGCGCCGCCGAGGACTTCAAGCGCCTTGGCGTCCCGGTAGAAATGCTCGAGTTCGTATTCGGTCATGTATCCGTACCCGCCCAGGAGCTGGACCGCCTCGTCGGTGATCGCCATGGCCGCGCGGCACGCAAAAATTTTGGCTGTGGCCGCCGTTTTTTCATCTATTTTATGGGTGTCCGCATGCAAAGCGGCAAAATGGGTCAGGGCTCGGGCAGCATCGACTTGGGTTGTCATGTCGGCGATCTTGTGGCGGGTGACCTGAAAAAGGCCTATCTTTTTGCCGAACTGTTCCCGGTTTTTGATATAATCAATGGCGCGGTCAAGGGCGCCCTGGGCGGTTCCAAGGGCGATTCCCGCGATCTGCACCCGAAGCATGGCCAAAAATGAAAGTGCTTGGATGTATCCATCACCTGCCTTGCCGGCAATGTTTGCCTTTGGGACGCGCACGTTTTCAAGCGTCACGTGTGCAAACGGCGAAAGCCTTGCGCCGAGCTGCATTCCCGCAGGTTTTACATCGACCCCCGGGCTTTGCGCTTCCACGGCGATCATGCTCATGCCGCTGGCTCCCTCTTCATTTTCTCCGGTGCGGCACAGAACAATAAAAATATCCGAATTCGCCCCGTTTATGACATAGGCCTTTTTGCCGTTTAGGATCCAGTCTTCACCTTCGATAAATGCGTGTGTTTCAATTTTTGTCAGGTCGCTTCCCATGCCGGGTTCGAAAAAGGCTGCGGAACATCTGGTTTCGCCAAGGGCTATTTTGGGAAGATAGGTTTCGGTTGCTCTGTTTTCTTCAAAAGCAAACAGGCATTCCCCGCCAAGGGCTGAAAAAAGGAGGGCCATGCCCAGGGTGGAATCTTTTTTGCAGAAAGCTTCGGCCAAAAGGACATATTCGAAGAGCCCCATGCCCCCGCCATCGAATTTTTCCGGGAAATTAATGCCCACAAAACCCAAATCCGCAGCCTTGCGGCAGATTTTTTCCGGAAATTCCTGAATGCCCGACTTTTCAATAATCATTTCCTTGTCGAATTCGCCCCTGGCAAATTCAACGGCAGCCTTTTGTATCTCTTTTTGCGCCTTGGTAAGCCTGAAATTCATGTATTCCTCCAGGGGATGATTTTCGGGATGATTTTGGATGAACGCCAGGAGCAATACTTCCCATCATAAAGTATAAAGATGCGCTTCCAGCAAATGATGGATAAAATTTAAACAATAAGGCTGTTTATGTCAAGAATATTTTGATGGCATCGTAAAAAGTCCCATCTACTGCGTTGTAGCGGGTCACGAAATGCTCGGAATACTATATGCATGCCTCCGCTTTCGCGACACCACTACGCCTTGTATATGGAACTTTTAACTTAGCCATCTTTAACGGGTTGATAGACTTTTTACTAGTCAAGAATATTTTGTATCTGCTTTTCTTTTGTGGAAATTTCTTTTATTATGAGTTCTCGCTATATTTCATCTTAAACCTCTTCATGGGCGAGGGTCTCGCATGTCTGAGAAAAAAAAATCCCACAGGAAAAAGAATAGTTCCATATTTTCGGGTAAACGGCTGATCCGCAAAACCGTGCTTATTATCCTGATTCTACTGTTAACGGCTGTTGATGGCATGGCTGACGGAGGTGTTGATCCGAATATCTTGGCTGTGCCCGCAGCGCTTGATTTCGGTCTTGTCCCCCGTGGAGCGACCACTGCGCCGCAAACGGTGACAATTACCAACGCGGGGGCGGCCGATCTGGCCATTTCCGTCGTTTTGCTCGGCGGCGGCCACGCGCCCGACTATTCGATCCTGTCGGATACCTGTTCGGGCGCTGTCCTTTCGCCCGCTGCCGACTGCGGGATTAATGTCGATTTTTCACCGGCCGTCGCAGGCAGTCTGGGCGCCTCACTCGATATTGTCTCTGATGGCCCCGGCACCCCGACCCTGTCACTCCCCTTGACGGGCCAGGGACAGGCGATCGCAGATCTCGGTGTGACGCTGAACGTGGATCAACCTGTTCCCGAGGCGGGCGACACGATTGTCTTTATGGTGACGGCTGCCAACGGCGGACCCGATGACGCCACCGGCGCAGCGCTTGACTTTATCCTGCCCGACGGGCTGACTTATCAATCCGATGACGCCGGCGGGACCTATGACGAATCTTCCGGGCGCTGGACGGCCGGGCTTCTGACGAACGGGGCATCCACGTCCCTGCGGGTGACGGCCCGGGTCGACAGCGGGTCCGGCGGTGCGATCATCGAGCCGGCGGTAAACGGGCTCATAAGCGACCAATATGATCCGGACAGCGGAAACAACGCCTCTGCTCAAACCGTCAATGTCCGAAAACATCTCTATGTGAATGTCGGCAATTCCATCGGCCCGCTATGGGACGGGACGATGGAAGCCCCCTATCGTACCATCCAGGCGGCGGTTGACATGGCCTCTTATGCCACCGCCATTCATGTGGCCCGGGGCGTGTACATGGAAAATGTAACCGTGAGCACCGAGGTTCCCATCCCTCCATATGAGCTGAGGATCGAGGGAGGATGGGACGCCGCATTTACCGGAAGGTCCACCGACGGGAGCCTGACTGCCATCAACGGCAAGGGAACGGGCGCCTGTCTTGACGTGGTCAATACGCTCACCCTGGGCCTGGAACTGACGGTCGATACCCTTACCTTTACCGGAGGTACGGACGGGATGAGGGTTTTTGCAAACAATCAGACCCATGTTTTTTCCCACAACAACCGCTACACCGGGAACAACAGCACATGGAACAATGTAGGGCTGAGTCTTTCCGGCGGCGTTATGACGGAGAGCGTGGATGATATATTTACCTATAATATCAATGGAATCAAGGCGGAGTCCCAACTTGTCATGCAGCATGGCAAGGTGACCAATAACCAGGATACGGGGGTTTGGATCGAAAACGCGCCCTTTACCGCCATTGATTCCCGTATCGCATCAAACCGTTCCGGCCTGTCCTACACCAGCAATGACGGGGCATATCCTTTCCTCCTGGAAAGGAGCATTGTCGAAGAGAATGACAATCACGGCGTGCGGATATATTTCTATGATAATAACGCCGATGGTGATTCATTCAGCCCGTCGGCCTTGATTATCAATTCAAAGATCTGCCGCAACCACGGGGACGGCGTTACCGTCACCGGCGGATCATTCAACGGGTATATTGATTCGGCTGCCGTCAATATCAGCAGCTCGACTATTTCCGGAAACCATAAAAACGGCATAATCGCCTATGATTACAACAATCAAATCGGGCTGACGGTGAACCTCGACGGCGTTATCATCTGGAACAGCGGCGTGGATGATGTCCATGCCGAATCCGGGACGGTCAGCGTCGCGGCATCCGACATCGGTGCCTTATCCATCACCGGGTCCGGAAATTATATCGACAGGGGCAACAACCTTGCGGTCGATCCCCTGCTTGTCCCGGACGGACACCTTCAGTCCGCCTCTCCCTGCCGGGACACGGGTGACGCGCTTACCGCTCCTGCGGATGACTTCGAGGGTGAAGCCCGGCCGGCGGACGCCGGTCCCGACATGGGCGCGGATGAATTTCTGGACAGCGACAGCGACGGCCTGCCGGATGGGTGGGAAATGCAATATGCCGGCGATCCCCGGGAGATGACACCGTCCGGAGACGAAGATGCTGACGGGCACGACAACCTTGACGAATATATAAATGGATGGAATCCTTCCCGGTCCGGCCTGCCCACTCTTACGGATGTTAATTATACGCTGGCTTCGGAGTCTTTTGCCTGGGACGGGGTGGATATGGCCGAGATGTCCGGTTCCGGGGATGAGGCCTCGTTTTCCTACACGCTCCCCTGGCCGGTCTATTTCTACGGCGTCTCCTATGAGCAGGTCACCGTCGACTCCAACGGCAACACCTGGTTTGCGCACGATGGCTCCGAGCACGATATCGATCTTCCTGACGAAGGTTACGGCCCGGTCATATCGGCCTGGAATACGGACCTGTCTTCCGATTTTGAGGATGAGTTCCGGATTCAGCACAAAAATAACCCCGAACGGGTGGTCATCGAATGGGACACCGAGACCTATGATGAGGAGGACAGCGGCAACCTGAATAATTTCGAGGTGGTCATCTTCAGGGACGGCACGTTGAGGATCGACTACCGGCTTTTTGAGTGCGAAGGATGTGATGACTCGGGCTCGGGAATTTCCAGTGACGACGACGAAAATTACCTGGATATTTCCTTTAACTACGGACCGGTCTATGATCTTCATCGCCGGTCGTTTCTGTTCAGCCTGCCCGATACCGACAATGACGGCATGGCGGATGGATGGGAGAGCGTAAACGGCCTTGTGGTCGGCGAAGATGATTCGCTTCTCGATCCGGACGAAGACGGCCTGAACAACCTTGACGAATACCTGAATCACGCATTGCCGGGCAATGCGGATACGGACGGCGACGGCCTGGGCGATGGTGAAGAGGTCCATACCCTTTCGACCCTTGCCTATGATCCCGATACCGATGATGACGGCCTGTCGGACGGCGCCGATGTGACCCTGGGTACGGACCCCAACCGGACGGATACGGACGGCGACGGGGTCATCGACAGCGCCGAATCGGTTTTCAACAGCGATCCGGTTATCCCCGGCTCGGGCATGGCGGTGCTTGCCATGTTAGGGCAGACGGACAACCAGGGCGTTGACATTGCCAACGGCCAATACACCAGCGGCGGCAGCAACGATGTTGGCCCCACCGGCCTTGAAAATCCCGAAGGCATTGCCGCAGATCCGGTAAACCATCGCCTTTTTGTGGCCGATACCGGCAACAACCGCATTCTGGTCTTTGATCTGGACAGCGCCAACAATATCGCCGACCACCGGGCAGCCCATGTTCTCGGCCAGCCCGACTTTGATCATGAAGACGGGGACCGGAACCATGACCCGGGGCCCGAAACGCTGGATGCGCCCGAAGGGGTCGCCTTTTATGACGAGGGCCCCCGGCTATGGCTTTTTGTGGCGGATACCGGCAACCACCGGGTATTGATTTATGATATCACCACGGGAATTGTTGACGGCATGGCTGCGGACATTGTTCTGGGACAGGCCGATTTCACCGGGGATCAGGCCAATCGGAGCGGTATTGATTACGGGTGCAGCCCGGCCGAAGTTGACGCCACCACCCTGAACATGCCGGTAAACGTGATAATGGCCGACATCGGCACAACCCCTCTGCTGCTGGTGGCAGACACCGACAATAACCGGGTGCTGGGCTGGAATGTCGGCAACGGCATCGCCGGCCTTTCCTCGGGCCAGGCGGCGGACTATGTGATCGGCCAGCCCGATTTTAAGACCCGGTCTTCCAATAGTTGCGGCAGTGCATCTGCGGCGACCCTGGATGATCCTTACGGACTTGCCGTCAGCAACACCCTCCTTTTTGTGGGCGACCGATACAATGACCGTATCATGGGTTTTGACCTGGGCGAAGAAGCGTCCGGCCTGGCAGCGACTACGGCGGGGCTGGAAGCCGTCCTTGTGATTGGCCAGGCTGCATTTAACGGGAAATCAGGCAACCAGGGCGGCTCCGCTGATGCCAATACCCTTTCCGACACCCGCTACCTGGCGGTGTCAGGGGATTACCTCTTTGCGGTTGATGAAAACAATGACCGTACCCTTGTCTATGACCTGACCGGGCTGTCCCAGTTTAACACTACGGCTGTATTTGTCTTCGGAAAGCCGGATTTTACATCCACGGGCAACACGCTAACCGCGTCCGGCGCAGCCGATCCCTGGGGGATTGCCGTCGCCGGTTCAAAATTGATGATCTCAGACAACCAGTACAATCGTGTGGCCTTTTATGATATCGCCGACCTGACGTCAGCAATCGGCAATAGCGATTTCGGCCCGCCGGCCTTCGACCTGGCGGGGCAGACCGACTGGTATTCGGGCAGCGCTGCCGCCATACATCCGGTCTTTGACGCAGCGGGAAACGATGACGTTAACTCCGTGGGGCTTGAAGAACCCCGCGACGCTGTTGTCGGCATTGCCGCCGGAGCGCCTTTTCTCTTTGTTGCCGGTGCGGCCAATAATCGGGTGCTGGCCTATGAAAGCGATGTCAACGGGGTTCCCCTTGATCTGAAGGCCGATTTCGTCCTCGGCCAGGCCGATTTCGAACACGAGCAGGAGGATACGACCGTAACCGGCATGCATCAGCCCATCGGTGTCGCTTTTGATGATGAAACCGAATACCTCTTTGTGGCGGACAGCGGCAACAACCGTATCCTGGTTTTTGACCTGTCTTCCGGGATCGCCAGCGGCATGGCCGCATCATTTGTTCTTGGCCAGCCGGATTTTACAAGCGATACATCAGGTATTTCCCAGAGGACTGTTTTCCTTCCCAGGCGCATGGACACAGGGACGATTCAATCCGGGCCGGATGCGGGCAAACGGTACCTCTTTGTGGCCGACAAGGGCCATACACGGGTGATGCTCTTTAATATCGGCGACGGGGTGACCACCTATGAGCCCGCCGATCATGTGCTGGGCTCCTCGTCCTTTACCTCCTGGGATATGACGCCTGACCAAGAAACCCTGTCCCAGCCTTTCGGCCTTGACTTTGATGATGCCTCTGGGATCCTCTACGTGGTGGACAGCGGGAGCAGCAGTAATTATGTCGCCAACCGGGTCATGGTTTTTGACCTGTCCGACGGCATTGTTGACGGCGAGGCGGCCGTTCATGTCCTGGGTCAGGCTGATTTCGATACAACCTTGCCCCGCACCACCCGCGACGGCCTTTCCTATCCCCAGGATGTGTCGTACGACGCCATGCGGGGCCTTCTATGGGTGGTGGACAGCCGCAATAACCGGGTCGTGGCATACAACACGGCCGACGGCATCACCGACGGCGAGGGGGCGGTTACGGTCCTGGGGCAGACGAGTTTTATCACCGGCGAAGATCATGGCGACGGCCAGCGGAATGCGTATACCATGGACTGGCCCTCCGGCATCTATATCAACGCCGCCGGCGATCTTTTTATTGCCCAGGAGGACGATGACCGGCTGGTGATTTACGCCGATCCGGTCGCCGGGGTGGGCATTTCGTCGGTTGACGATGCCGATCCGGTCCTGGTGGGGGAGAGCTTCACGTATACCCTCACCGTGACCAACCAGGGCGACCCCGCGACCCGGGTGAAAGTGACCGATACCCTGCCGGCCGGGGCGGGTTTTGATTCTGTTGATGCTTCCCGGGGGACATGCGTGGAATCCGACAGGGTGGTTGTCTGTGATCTCGGTGTTCTTGAACGCGGTGCGTCCGTTACGATTAACATTGGTGTTACGGCCCAAGCCGTGGAGCTTGGCCGTAACGAGGCCCGCGTGGAAACCTATATAACGGATTCCAGCGATGACGATGATCTGGCGGTGGAAGAGACCCGGTTCGCCATTGCGGATGTCCTCGTCCACACGGACGAATGGACAACCGCGCTTGCCCTTGACGGCGTCGACGACGGCGTCATCGTCGGGGATTCGGCGGCTCTGGATATCAGTTCCGCCCTGACCCTGACGGCATGGTTCAGGTATGACGGCCGGACCGGCGAAAACGGGGCCATTGTTCAAAAGGACGGGCCCGGAACATGGGGCCGGTACGGCCTCTGGCTGGAAAACGGAAACCTGGAATTCTGCGTTTTTATTGATGGAGACCGGCAGTACTGCCTGAGTTCGGAATCGACCATCCCTTCCGATCAATGGCAGCATGCTGCGGGTGTATTCGACGGCAATACCATGTTTTTGTATCTCAACGGGGCGCTGGCGGCAAGACGGGCAGTTTCCGGGAGCATCTCCGTAAGCTCCCAGAGCCTTTATATCGGGGCCGATTCCGGGGATAATATGTATCTGCACGGCCTGATCGACGAGGTGAGCCTGTGGAATACGGCGCTTGATCAGGCAGCCATTTCCGGCTGGATGCACCGGGCCATTGACCCGGCCCATCCATTTTATGAAAACCTGGTCGGGTACTGGGATTTTAATGAAGGCGAAGGCATTACGGCACACGATGTCTCAGGAAATGGAAATAACGGCGCGCTGACCGGCACGGACAATGTTTCCGCCTGGCGGCCGTCCCCGGTAATCGCCGTCCCGGTCCGCGAGGGAAACCGTATATCCTATGAGTTTGTCCTGGCCGGCCAGCCCGTTGCGCCGGTCACCATTGCCATTGAGGCGGACCAGGAGGTCGCCCCGGATAAAACGCGCCTGATATTCACGGCCGATGACTGGTTCCAGCCGCAAACCCTGGAGATCGAGGCCGTTGTCGACAATATTTCCGAAACCGACAGCCTGAACATTATCGGGCTTAGTGTTCAAAGCAACGACCCGTTATATGACGGTATTCAGCCCGAGCCGATCTTCCTTTTGATCCTGGATGCTGATCTTGCTGAAAATCTTGCGCCCGAGCCGCCTGCGCTGACCTCGCCGGTCAGCGGAAAGGTGCTTCCCGAAGGAGAGGTGACACTTGATGCCGGGGTTTTCAATGATCCCGAGGGCGATGGGCAGCAAGATAGCCGCTGGCAGGTATGGCGGCAGGACCGGCCGCGGGATATCGTGGCTGAGAATCGTGAAACCAAAGGGGACCTGACCGCATCAATCGTAAGCGGCCTTGCCCCGAACCTGGCCTATGAGTGGCGGGCCGGCTATTCGGATATTGGCAGCAACGGCATATCCTGGGCCGATCCCGGCCGTTTCATCATTGGCGCATACGATACGCAGACCATCCGGGTTGCCGAGGGCCTCCGGCTGGCCGATTACCGGATGATCTCCTTTACCCAGTGGTTTTCCGATCAGGCGGCCGACCAGGTCTTCACCATGCCCGACAACCTGGAAGACTTTCGTTTCGGCGCCTACAACCCCGGGACCGGATCGTATGAGCAATACACCGACGGCGTTCCCCTTATCCCGGGCCGGGCTTACTGGGTTCTGGTTCGCCAGGGGCGGGAGATTTCAACCAGAGGCGTGTCGGTGACCCTGAATCTTCCGGTTGATGTCCGGCTCGATTATTCAACGGAATCCGGCAATGGCTGGAATATGATCGCGCCGCCCAATAAAATGAAATACGCCTGGGCCGCCGTCGAGGTGCTGCACCAGGGCGTATCCGTCGGTACGATAGAAAGCCTTGCCGCAGACAATCCGAAGAACCCCTGGATCAATACCAGCCTGTGGCGCTGGCAGCGGGGCAGGTATTTTTCGGATACCGTTACACTCGAAGACCATTCCGGTTACTGGGTAAAGGCCAGGAGCGAAGAGGTCTCGCTGCGTTTTATTCCGGATGCCAGACTCGGTCTTCTGGATAACCCGGCCGTCACCGTCCTTGCCATGCTCCATGGCGTTGAAGCCGGAGTAAAACGGTGGATGAGCCCGAACGCCGCGATTGCCGGTGCTGATGATACCCCGCCGCTACCCATGTCCGGCCTGGATGAAGGCCCGAACGTGGGAACCGGCGGCTGCCTGATCAATGTCATACGCGACGGGTCGTCATTCAGCGGGGATTTTTCCGTCCAACGGCATTTTTCTGCGCTGCCCCGGACACCTGCCTTTCGCGCATGGCTCACGTCCGGGAGCATCGTCATCTTTTTTCTCCTGATTTTTCTGGTGACGGTGTTCCGGACCCGAAGGAAAAATATGGGCGCATAACGCCGGAAAAGGGTTTACGGGTTCGAACCGCTGTCAGCGCACGGATCTGAGCGATCTTTTTCTCCAAGTCGACCCAGAAACCCGGCGCTATGCCTATGACCCCATTGGCCAGCGAAACAGCGTAACAAAGAGATTCTGTCCAGCGCCGGCACCGTAAACACTGGCCGGCGACAAGAAGATAGAGTTCGGTTATGATTAATTGGGGCGTCGCGTAAAGAAGGCCGTGTATGATTACGCGGCCGGGGCCTGGACGCTCGAACAAGAACGGCTCTTCGTTTATGACGGCTGGAACCTGGTCGAAGAGATAAAGCGGGAAGGCGCGACCGAGACGAGCCGGTATTTTGTGTGGGGGCTGGATTTATCGCAATCCATGCAGGGAGCCGGAGGCATCGGCGGGCTGGTAGCCGAGGTTGACGGGGCAGGCGGTTCTTTGACATACTATTTCTGCTACGACGGGAACGGGAATGTCGGGCAGGTGGTGAAGGCTGCGGATGGGAGTATTGCAGCCGCTTACGAGTATGATCCCTATGGGAAGGTCGTCCGGGCTGAAGGAGAGCAGGCCGGGGAGAATCCGTTCCGGTTCAGCACGAAGTATTGGGATGACGAGACGGGGCTGGGATATTATGGTTACCGGTACCTTGAGCCGGAATTGGGGCGGTGGTTGAGTAGGGACCCCACAGGGGAACATGGTGGCATACAGCTCTATGCATATGTTCTGAATAACCCCATAAATTTAATTGATCCTTATGGACTTGATTTAAGGGCAACTTGGGACTTCATTGGAGATACTCTTATCCCTGATAGCTTACGCTATGAATTCAGCGTAGCAGGGATGATACGATCTATTATAGATCGGTATGTACCTCAATCCAAACTTAGAGAAAAAATGTTGATTGCTCTTAAATCTAAGTTTGATTTTGGTATTTATGTCGAAGGAAAAATGTTGTCAGGTAGTGAAAGAGAGCCAGGTTACTGTGGTTGTGGACAGATTCAATTTGGTGGTTTTGGTTCAATCAGTGCTACGATAGGTGTAGTACCATTTTCTATTTCATTTTACGGCGGGCCAATTGCTAAACTTTGTTACAAGAACAAAAGA
>JAADHK010000104.1 GCA_013151835.1 Deltaproteobacteria bacterium | reverse complement strand
GCAAGGTTATTTTTATTCATTGAGGTTTTTTATATTTTTCTTAAACATTTCTTTATGAAAAAAAATTGATATTTTGATTTTTATGACTAATTCCTTGACAGGCATCTTCTGAATAATTATAAAATTACCGCTTAATCAATTATATAAACACAAAGACGTGTTTTAAATTCCGGATTAAGAAGACAAAAGCGTCTGTTCCTGTATCAACGGGATAGGCGTTTTTTCGCGAGATTGAAGTAGCAGGTATAGCGCATGCAGCATATTATTGACCACAAAAATTGTGGAGCATATCAGAAATGAATAGAATTCAAGAACTGGTAGCATCAAAAAAGAGGCTGATTAAAGGGCGCTCTCTCCCGGACATCACTAAATGTGCGGAGGAAGGCGGTTGCGGGGTGGTCGGTTTTTGCTGCACGGAACCGGTGGCCGGACGTCATATTTATGAACCGTCAAGATTGATGCATAATCGCGGCAACGGGAAAGGCGGCGGAATTGCTGCGGTCGGATTTATCCCTGAACAGCTTGGCGTCAGTCGCGATGTTCTTGATAATTGCTATATGATTCATGTGGCATTTTTAGACCCTAAGGCCCGCATGGAACTCGAAGACAAGTATATTACCCCTTTTTTTGATCTTGAAAAATCAACTGAACTCGAAACCATTGATGACTGGACGACGGTTACCGGACTGGAAGTAAAACCGCCGGATGTCTGGCGGTATTTTGTTCGCGTAAAGCCGGATGTCCTTGATGCATTTATTAAAGAAAATAAATTTGACCACATTACCGCTCACGAAGCGGAAGAAGAATTTATCAATCAAAACAGCTTTAAGCTTAATGATGAATTTTATGCGTCTCTGACGGATCAAAAGGCTTTTGTCCTGTCTCACGGCAGAAATATCATGATTCTCAAGGTGGTGGGATATGCCGAAGCCATTGTAAAATATTATAAGATAGAAGAGCTTTGCGCACATACATGGATCGCCCACCAGCGGTTTCCCACCAAGGGACGCGTATGGCATCCCGGTGGCGCCCACCCGTTTGCCGGCATAAACATGGCGCTGGTCCATAATGGTGATTTTGCCAACTATCACTCGGTGTCCGAATATCTGTTACAACGCCATATTTACCCGCAATTCATAACGGACACCGAAGTGTCGGCCCTGATGTTCGATCTGCTCAACCGGACGTATAAATATCCCCTCGAATACATCATCGAAGCGCTGGCTCCGACAACAGAGCTGGATTTTGATCATCTTCCCAAAGAAAAACAGAAAATTTACCGGGACATCCAGGCCACGCATATTCATGGCTCCCCGGACGGGCCATGGTTTTTTATTGTGACCCGCAATATTCCTGAAAAGAATCGATATCAACTTCTGGGCATCACGGATACCGCCATGCTGCGTCCCCAGGTATTTGCCTTTTGCGATGGCGAGGTTCAGGTCGGCCTTATCGCTTCCGAGAAACAGGCGATTGACGCCACGCTTTTCAGCCTGGCAAAAGACGACAAACGCATCTGCCCGGTGGCCGATCGTTACTGGAACGCCCGCGGCGGGAGCCATACGGATGGCGGTGCATTTATATTCAATCTGGAACCGGATGCGTCAGGCAATATCCGGATGAGCTGCACGGATAAATTCGGCCAGCTGGTGCCCATGCCCGAACCTTCAGAAGCCTTTGATTTTACAAAAGAAGAAGCCGGAAATGCGGACCCGGATATTGAAAAAGAAATATCCGCCTGTCTTGAAACCGGGGAGCCGGAAATAGTTTTTGAATATGTTCGGGATCATATGGTTGACTGGAATTTTGATGAAGTTTTAGCTGCCTGTCGCACCATAAGCGTTCTCGGGAAAGACCCTGAATATACGGATGCTGCAATCGGCGCGCTCACACGGCTAAACGACCTAAGATATCCCACCGGATCAAAAAAAAGAAGCAACCTGCTTCATATGATCCGCACCCAGCTGGATGATCTGTTTGCCAAAATCCCGAAATTCGACACAAAAAACAGCAAAAAAACAGCTTATCGCCTGATTGACTACGATACCCGTAAATCATTGCGGCCGCCGCAGGCAAAAGAGACAACGCTGGTTATCCATGCCGATGTGTTTCCCCCTGAAGGCGATGAATGTGATGCCGCTCTTATGACGGATGCCTATATGCTGGGATGGCGAAAATTTATCTGCTATGACTGCTCGGGACAGCGGTATGTCGGCTGCGGGCTCGGCCCTGAAACAGATGATGTTGTCATTGATATGTACGGCAGCTCCGGGGATTACCTTTCTTCCGGTATTGACGGTTTAACCATAGCAGTCCATGGCAACGCCCAAGATCAGCTCGGCCAGATCATGAAACGCGGAAAACTCGTGGTTTATGGAGATACCGGCCAGACATTCATGTACGGCGCCAAGGGCGGGGAGGTGTATATCATGGGCAATGCCGCCGGACGTCCGCTGATTAATTCTGTTGGCCAACCACGGGTTGTTATAAACGGCACGTCGCTTGATTTTTTAGCGGAATCCTTTATGGCCGGAGACCCGCATAACGGCGGCGGATTTGTAATTTTAAACAGCGTCCGGTTTGATGATGACGGGAATATCGTTCCCCTGCCCGAGCCATACCCCGGCAGCAATCTTTTTTCACTGGCCTCCGGCGGCGCCATCTATATCCGGGACCCGCACCAGTTATGTGTTGACGGCCAGTTAAACGGGGGTGTTTTTTTTGCCATGACAGACGAGGACTGGAAACTCATTCTGCCTTACCTGGAAGAAAACGAGCGGCTGTTTGGCATCAAAATTAAGGACTTGCTGACCATTGACGGTCGGTTATTATCGCCGGGCCAGGTGTACCGCAAAGTGGTGCCGGCAGCGGTTGCGGCAGTTATTCTGAAAAAAGAACAAGAAATGAGCCCGGAAGTAGAAACCGTAGGCGATCTCTATAATTAACCGAAACAGGTAAAAATATGACGATCAGAATCAGAAAAGGTCAAACGGGAAAACGCCTTCTCAACACGGTCATCGAGATGTCCGGTGTTGATCTGAGTGTGTGTTATCAATGCAAAAAATGTTCCTGCGGATGTACGGTATTAAATCATGCCGAGTCACCGCCGTCTGAAATTGTCAGGCGCCTGCAACTTGGGGCGGGCGAGGAACTGCTGAACAATGATCTCATCTGGACATGTGTTTCCTGCGAGACATGTTATGCAAGATGCCCCATGGGGATTGATATGGTTTCGGTCATGGATGCATTGCGCAGACTGGCCATTGAAAGGAGAGCGAAAATTCCGGAAGGAAATGTTCCTTTATTTAACAATGCGTTTCTTAAAACAGTAAAATTTTTTGGCCGGACATATGATCTGGGCTCTGGGCCTGATGGCAATGTATAAGATCGGCACATCCTCCTATGCTCAGGATACGGACAAGCTTCCGCTGATATTTCTTAAGAAAAAAATCTCCATACTGCCGTCATGGAGCGCCAACCGGAAAATCGTTAAAAGAATTTTTAAAAAAGCTTCACAGAAAAAATAAATGGCTAAGTTAAAAGGTTCACCAATCCCATAAACTTTGGCAAGGCGTACTGATTTTTCAGGCGCAAAATAATACAGGTAGTATATTGAGTGACTGAAAAATCAGTACAACGCAGTAGATGGGACTTTTAACGACGCCACACGGCAAGGAAAATAAAAAATGAAATACGCTTACTACCCCGGGTGTTCATCGGAATCTTCCGCCCGCGACCAGCATTGCTCAAGTTTGGCGGTTGC
>JAADHK010000099.1 GCA_013151835.1 Deltaproteobacteria bacterium | reverse complement strand
GCTCGGGCTCCAAGCCCGCCAAAAAAACCGGCGGGCTTTCCGCTCCCTGCGCTCGCAGCCAGCCTGATTTCGATTAAAAAGAAAAACCTACCATGCTCACCCATCCAAATTCAAACAATCCCGGCCCCGGCATACCTTACATTACCCACCACCATTTTTTTTTAACCGCAGCTTTTTTTACATCGCCGACGTCGGCGATGTAAAATGCCTCTCTCCGGTTTCATGCTCGGCTTTACGCGTACCGCCATATAAAACGGCCCATTCCTTATCAGTGAGCAATGGGCGCACCGGGATGATTTGTACATTCTTTCAGATAAAGAAAGCCCGAAGCACAGGGCGGGCGGGGGATCAGATCAGGCCGACTGCCCCCGCAGGGAGCGGAAGCCCGGCGCGCTTTTTGCCGGGCGAAAAGCCCGAGGAGGCAGACGAACCGTTTTTATTTAAACGATTATGGATAGGGATTTGGATAAGGGAGCAGGTCCAGTTCTTCAATAAACTGGAAATCTCGTTGGTTTTTACTGGCGAGTGGGACTCTATGGCCCATGGCTGTAGCGGCAATAATTGCGTCGGCGATAAGAAGTCCGTGGCTCAGGCGATAACGTTTTAACAAGCCGACTGATATGTCAGAAATCTGTTCGTCCAGCTTTATACCTTGGAATCTTTTCAAAAAATTATTCAGCAGACGAAGTTCTCGTTTATCCCGGCATCCGACAATAAGTTCCATTTGTGTGACGGTGCTGAATGCTATCGAAAATTTCTTTTCAATTTGGTTCAAACAGGCAATTGCTTCATCTGCACCGCGACCGGTATCAATCAGGATATCCGTATCCACAATCACTATGTCAGCCACCGGCACCTCTCCATTCAGCCTTTCGCATTCGGCGAAGCCATAGCTGACTGTCCATCATATCTTTCCTGTCCTTCCAGACGCCGATAAATGGTTCTTTTGCGAGGTTAATTCCAGTGCCGCGTTTTTTTGTTCTTATTTTTTTATGGCGTAATTTTAAAAAATCTATAAACACAGTGAGTTCTTTCTGAGCCTCGGGCGGTAGTTCTTTAATCTCATGAATAATTTTTTCCGGTTCCATCTTATGCCTCATGTTTTTTTCGAGTTATCTCGCTGCCAGTTCTTCGAATTGGTGCTTTTTAATAAAAGCCTCAAGAAGGGATTTAAGAATCTGTCGGTCTTTATCAGGCAACGTATCAATTTGAATAACCTTGTCGATGAGTTCTTCATCCCGAATTTTGCCTGTCACTCTATTTTTACCGTTTTTCAGCAGGTAATCAAGGCTGATATCCAAGGCGTCAGATAATTTCACCATGATTTCCGTGGTTGGTACAAGCACTCCCCTTTCATATTTAGAAATCCGTTGGATATCCACCCCGATTTTTCGGGTGAGCTGCCCTTGGGTCAATCCTTTTAATTTTCTGGCCTGTTTTAATTTTTTGGGCAGATCTGATGTGATTATTAATTTGCTTTTATTTGTCATGGTTGCCCCTCCTTGTGACACATTAACTGGGAAATATTGCCAGGGCAACCAAAATTTCTTGACAAATGATTTTTTGATGCTAAAAAATAATCAAATAATGCCATAGTAATTTGTATATTTTGATCAGCAACGGGAGAGTAAATAGAAAAAAAGCCATCAGCCCTTGACTTTGGCGGGTCTCGGCTGATGGCTTCCGGAAAGAGTCAAAGGGGGTTCCCCTTTGAACAGCTTTCTTTTTCTACCGTATCTTCCCTTAAAAATCAACCGGAAAGGAGGTGATGACATTTGAACACCAGCAGACTGGAAACGACCGACATCTTTCGCGGCGCGTTCTTCCTGTGCATGGGCGGGGCCTTGAGCGGCGTGAAGTTCAGGCGGGACGGCCGGAAGAACGCAAGCTTTTTGTTCACCGGTCCGGACCTGGACCGCCACGACAGGGACTACATGAACGGGCTGGCCAGGGTCAACCCGCTACAGTTGAAAGAATCCTTAAACCGGCTACGGGATATCCTGTTTGAACGCTTACGCGAAAAAGAGGGGAGATACGATAGTGATAGAAAAAGAAACCATCGAGGCCATCAAATCAGGCGTTGACCTCAGGACCTACATCGAGTCCAGGGGCATACCCCTGAAGAAAAACGGCAGGGGCTATGTGGGCCTCTGCCCCTTCCATCAGGACACCAAACCTTCATTATCCGTTAATATCGAAAAACAGCTATGGCAATGCTTTGGATGCGGGGCTGCGGGCGATGTGTTCCGGTTCGTGGAGCTTTACGACAAGCTAAAGTTCCCTTTGGCCGTTGAAAAGCTGCATCATGAACACCCGCATTTAAAGCCGTTGCCCGCCCAACCGGATCAACCCGAACCTTTGCCCGAACCGAAAATCCAGCAGCTTCTTGACCGGGTAATCTCGATTTACGAAAACAACCTTGAAAACACCGGCAAAAAAGTCCTCTATGATCGCGGCATTGCGGATGCCGGGCTGTTCGGCAGGCACCGGATCGGGTATTGCAACGGCAAGTTAAAGGAGATATTGCCGCAGACCGGGCCAATCATAGAAGAGCTTGGACGGATCGGGATATTGAACAGTCGGGGCGGGGAACACTTTTCCGGATGCCTGGTCTTCCCGGTCTTCGACCTTGACGGCAATATCGTGACCATCTACGGCCGGTTTTTTCACCAGGCAACCAGGCGGCATGTCTTTTTGCCGCACCGTTCCACGGGCTGCTGGAACATCTGGATCATCAAGTCCTGTTCGGACATCATCCTGACTGAATCGATCATGGACGCCCTGAGTATCGAGACTGCCGGGTATTCAAACGTCATATCGATCCAGGGAACAAACGGGCTGTCAAACGCCGATATCGGCATGTTCAAAGCGCATGGCGTGAGCCGGATCACCCTGCTGCTCGACGGAGACGATCCGGGCAGGGAAGCGGCCCTGCGCATAAAAGAAAGACTTCCCGGCTTTGACATAACCATAAAAACCCTGCCGGACGGCCATGACCCCAACAGCTTTCTCATGGCAAACGGGGCCGACAGCCTGGCCGGGTTTATTGCCTCTGAAAGTGAACCCGTTGCACCGAAAAACGTACCCGACACGCCCGCCCTTTCTTCTTTAACCGCGCCTGACTCCGCACCGGACATCCGGCCTGCTCCGGACACCGGAGGCGACGGGTTTACCGTTTCCTTCGGCCTTCGCAAATACCGTGTCATGGGCCTTGAAAAAGGGGCCCGCAAGCTTAAATGCACGGTGAGGATCGAGCATGCGGGCAGGCTTCACGTGGATACGCTCGATTTTTATTCGGCCCGTGCCCGGCGAGCCCTGGCGCAAGACATCTGCCGGGTGTTCAACGAAGCCCCGGAGACCATCGAGGCGGATATCACCCGCTTGATGCAGGCCTGCGAGAACGCGGCCAATGCGCCCCGGCAGGAAAAGGAAGCATCCGGTACGGTTATTGTCGCGGGCAGGGAAAAGCAGGAGGCCGAGACCTTC
>JAADHK010000064.1:1536-19758 GCA_013151835.1 Deltaproteobacteria bacterium | reverse complement strand
GCAAATAAGCCCGCCACAACAAAAATTAACACAATAAAATATTTAATAATAATTCCTGTTTTGTTCATGCTGGAATATCCTTTAAATTAAAGGCGGCCTGAAGGCCGCCCCTACGATGGCTGTACAAGAAAAATAACAGTCTGCAAGAATCAAATCGAACGCTACTGATTTATCATAATATAATATTGAAAATAAAGAGGTTTTTTAAAATCCTTTGGAGGAAATATATCCGTATGTCGGCGGGAGAAACATTTGCAATGCAGGTGAAAACATATTATTTACATTTGAAAATAGGCGATTGCCGGAAAATAATTAATATATCGGGGGGGGCCGCAGCAGAGATGAGTACCATGTGGCCGGGACAATATCATAAATGCATATCAAGTTGAGATTTCCGGATATCCGGACGCGGACATATCTTTTAAGGTGCGTTGTGTCCGGGATATACATCGTGCTTGCGACCGCATGCGCGATGATTCTTTTTCCATATGATTTCAAGTATGTTGTTGCCCGTATCATCCCCTATGATATTCCACCGCTGTTATCACTGCTCTGCGCCGCGTTTTTGTCCTTTTTCGTCCTGGCCCTTGAGCGGATATCCGTTGAGACCCTTCTTTTTTCAGCCATATGCCTCGCGTTTGCCGGCCTTAACACGGATATTTTCCTTCTCGGGATAATACATGACCCCGGTCTTGCGCTGACCATTTCCAGGATAGACCATTTCTTCCTTGCGCTCGTTATGCTTGGCGCCAACTTGCACCTGGCATTCAGGGTATGCGAGAAAAAAGACCAGTGGTGGATTGTATGGATTGCCTATGGAATCGGTGCGGTCATGGCCCTTTTTACTTCGACCGACCTCTATTTTAAAGGGCTTTACACTTATTATTGGGGGTTTTTCGCCAGGCACGCCGTTTTATATGATGTAATGAGCATTTTGTGGCTGTCCGGTCTTGTCATCGGTATTGCCCTGATGGTGGGCACCATCGGGAAATTCAAGGATCGCCGCCGAAAAGACCGGGTCAAATACGTTGCATCCGGGTTTATATTCGCAGGCCTGCTGAGCCTGACCAATACGCCGGCCATTTACGGACATGCAATTTATCCCCTGGGGACTTTTACCTTTATCCCGCTTCTCCTCCTGGCCTACGGCCTTTACCGATATAACATGCGCATCGCCCTCCAGCGCTTGCGTATCATTCTTCTTTACACCTGCATGTTTGTCTGGATCGTATCGGTTGTATCTTTTTTCTTTTTTCTTTTTCCCGGCAAGCCCCTCGGTTTTTCCCTGGCGGTCGGGCTTGCGGCAGCTGCCTTTTCCTATGAGCTTGTCCGTGGTCTTTGCATAAAAATACTAAGCCGGATTTTCCGGCAATCCCCCAGGCGTATTGCCGACGATTATCATGACCTTACTTACAGGCTTGCCGGAATCCCGCATCTTAAGACCATATATACGCTTTTGTCGGGCTGGTTTTTTTCCGTATTTGCCTCTTCCCGGTTTGCCATGGTTTTCCTTGATGAAGGCGCCTCTTTTTTTTCAGGGTGGCGGGCCACCAATCCCGAATTTTTTTCGGGCCTGTTTTCAGGTGGAGAAGAGCGGTTTTCCGGGCATCTGCCGGTAAGCATCCCCGTTGATCACCCATTTGTGCGCAATCTGGAAAAAGAGAAGCCTTCGCTGGTATTTTATGAAAGGATCGAAAAATTGATGGGGGATACGGCTCCGGACACGCCCGACTGGCTGTCGCGCGCCGGCGTCATCGTTCCGGTTTTTTATCGTGATACCCTTTCATGCCTGCTTGTTTTCGGTCATGGAGACCACGAGCGGACGTACCTGCCCGCTGAAAAGGAAGCGCTTAAGAGCCTCGGCATTGTCCTGGGCCCCAATATTGAAAATGTGCATATTTTAGAAAACCTTGAAAAGAGCGTGGAAGAGCGGACCCATGATCTTCATTCCACCCTTGAAGTAACCCGGGAAAAAAGCGATGTCATAGAGCGGCAGAACCGCATTCTTGTTTCGCTTTTTGAGATAAGTACGAAAATCCACGATACCGGTTCTTTTGAACGGCTTTTTGCAATTGTCCTTAAGTATTTAAAGTCCTTGTTTCCCAGGCTCGGATTCGGCATTATCCTGGAAGGCGGCCGGGCCGGGATACTCGAAAGCGGCGTTTTTGACGGAATAACGCCCATGGAGCAGGAAAAAATTCTGTCTGTCATGGCAAGCCTTGATCAAGGCAATATAAACGACTTGCTGGGTCCGGACAAAAAAGAGCCTGTTTCGGAGTCGTGGGCGCTGATCCCCATGAAAGTAAAGGATCGGACCATTGGAAAAATGGTGATACACGGGGAAATCGTCGACGAGTCCACCCGTCGTGTCATCTCGATTTTTTCAGCCCAGGTTTCAGCCGTGGCGCACAATATCCTGCTTATGCAGCGCCTCGAGATCATGGCATCCACCGACAGTCTGACCGGCGTCGCCAATCGTTCATGCTTTGATCGTGAGATTGCAAAGGCTGTAAATACGTCCAAACGATTTGAGACTATCTTTTTTTCGATTATTATTATCGATATTAACGGATTAAAAAAGGTAAACGATAATTTCGGACATGATGCCGGAGATGAAATGATCCGAAAGGTAGCGGCCATGCTTTGTTCGATCTGCCGGGATACGGACCTTCTTTCACGCATAGGGGGCGATGAGTTTGCCATACTCATGTCCGCAACAGCAGTCCGGGATGCGGCCTTTCTTCTGGATCGCATCAGAAAAAAGGAGCAAATGCTTTATCTGGGTTGTTCGTCTATTGAAGGCGGGAAAACAGAATATCCCATCCGTGTCAGCGCGGGTTTGGCCGGATCAGATGAAACCGATTCCGAAAATGTCTTGAAACTTGCCGACCAGCGAATGTATACGGAGAAGAAAGCATACTACGAAAACGCAGGACAAGGGCCGGATACGCGGCTATAACATTTTTTAATTATTGGCCTGATAAGCAGGTCACTATTCACTCAAAAAAAGAAGGCTGACGGACTTGTCGAGCCCGTTAAATTAACTATGCGAAAAAAAGAAGAACTCTCCCTCCTCTACGATATAAGCGCGGCTTTAAACAGGGAAAAGAACCTCAAGAGATCCCTGTATATGGTCCTGGAGATTCTTTCCGAGAACATGAACATGAGCCGGGGCATGATAACGCTCGTAAATCCGTTCAGGGAGGATATCCGGATAGAGGTTGCGCATGGTATTTCAAAAAGGGCCATGCAAAAGGCCAAATACAAGATGGGGGAAGGGATAACCGGCCGGGTCATCCAGACCGGCCGGGCCATAAGTGTGCCTGATATAGGAGAATCGGAAACATTTTTAAACAGGACCCAATCCCGTGACGCGAAAAAAAAGCAGGGGCTTTCCTTTATCTGCGTTCCCATCAAAAAGGAACAGCAGGTAATCGGCGCCCTCGGCGTGGACAAGCCCAGGGATAACGCTTATCGTCTTGCCGACGGGGAGAAGTTTTTGTCGGTCGTGTCCCAGATGATTGCAACCCAGGTTATTTATCTGGAATGGTCCCAGAGGGAAAAGGAAAAACTGGCGGCCGAAAATGAACGGCTCCACAGCGAGCTTGAGAAAAAATATCGCGTACGGAATATCATCGGCAACAGCAACAAGATGCGCGATGTCTTTCAGATGATTTCACAGGTGGCGAGGAGTAACGCCACCGTCCTGATCCGGGGGGAATCCGGGACAGGCAAGGAACTTGTGGCAAATGCCATCCATTATAACAGCAAACGTTCCAACCGCCCCTTTGTCAAGGTCAATTGCGCGGCCCTTCCCGAAAACCTGATTGAAAGCGAGCTTTTCGGCCATGAAAAAGGGGCGTTTACAGGGGCGGTATCGAGAAAGTCCGGGAAATTTGAGATGGCATCCGGCGGTACGATTTTCCTGGATGAAATAGGCGCCATTAATCCGGAAGTACAGACAAAACTTCTGCGGGTGCTTCAGGAGATGGAATTTGAACGGGTCGGCGGTAACCGGACCATCAAGGTGGATATCAGAATCATCACGGCAACAAACAAAAACCTGGAAGATGCCGTGGCCGGCGACTCCTTTCGGAGCGACCTTTATTACAGGATAAATGTATTTCCCATCTATCTTCCGCCCTTAAGGGAACGACGGACGGACGTGCTTTCGCTGGCCGATTTTTTCCTGGAAAAATATGCAAAGGAAAATGAAAAGGACATTGTAAGGCTTTCCACCCCTGCCATAGACATGCTCATGTCGTATCACTGGCCAGGCAATGTCCGGGAGCTTGAAAACTGCATGGAAAGGGCCGTGCTTCTCTGCGACGGCCGGGTAATAAACAGTTATCATCTCCCTCCTACGCTGCAGACCGGCGAGGAGTCCGGCTCCCTTCCTTCACAGACGCTTGAGGACGCAGTGAAAAAGCTTGAGCACGAGATGATTGTGGAGGCGTTGAAGCATTCACGCGGGAACATGGTGCAGGCCGCTAAAACACTGGATACGACCGTGAGAAAGATATCTTATAAGGCGGGGAAGTACGGGATAGATCCCAGGCAGTATCGGTGATGGGTGCAATACCAAAAAGTGAGCCCTAAGCATGTGAAATGAAAAATATCACTTTTTTGTATTGCACCCCCGGCGGGCTCGTAAAAAGCTTCGTATGCAAGGCCACGCCGCAGACGAACTTTTTACAAGTTCGCCCTATTTAAACGGCGGTCTGGCCCCTCTCCCCGGTACGTATCCTGATGGCGTCTTCCATGGGGAAGATAAATATTTTCCCATCTCCGATCTTCCCGGTAAGGGCTGCTTTGCTGATCGCTTCCACGACCTGTTCCAACATATCTTCCGTTACAACCAGGTCGAGTTTCAGCTTGGGGACGAAATCAACAGCGTATTCGGCCCCCCTGTAAACTTCCTTGTGCCCTTTCTGACGTCCGTACCCCTTTACCTCGGAGACGGTCATCCCCTGTATGCCGATGTCATTTAATGCCTCTTTTACATCGTCCAGTTTAAACGGCTTGATAATCGCTTCTATTTTTTTCATTACATCTGCTCCTTATTAAAGTTGACGGACTTTTAAAAAGTCGAATATTTTGCCGTTTTTCCGGCAAAGAGGTTAACATTGCCCTAACTAAAACTCGGGCATAAGGGCTCGTAAAAAGATCCATATGCAAGGCGCGCGAGCCGGGAAAGGGCGAAGGCGTACGTTTTGTACGTTGAGCCCTTTCACGACTAGTGCAACGCCGCAGATGGACTTTTTACGAGTCCGTCAAAGTTGATGGGGGTGAAATCCCCGTTTATCCGTTGCCGCACATATGCACGTTCCATATCCGCCTGACCCTTGCGCGAAGTTCGGTGAACCGGTTTTCGGGAGTTTTTGCCGGTTTTTCCTGGAGGTTTAACCTGTGGATGTAATGCCGGTAAACCAGGTACGCCTGCTTTAACGCATGGGCCGTAAGGTCGTCGATAACACCGCACAATGACAATGTATTTAACTGGCGAACAACGTCGGTCCAATTAGTAAGCATATCATATTTTTCGGCATTTGCAAGGATTAGATATTGAACGATAAATTCAATATCGATAATGCCGCCTGGGTCCTGTTTGATGTCAAAAAAACCATACACGTCGTCATTGTCTTTGGACTGCCGCATCTTTTCTCTCATTTCAGATACTTGTAATCTGAGTGGGACGTGGTTCCGCAATATTCCCATGACCCCCCGGCGGATATCGTTGAACCTTCCGGTTACCTGCGGGTCCCCGCAAATCGGCCTTGCTTTTATGATAGCCTGGTGTTCCCAGGCCCATGCATTTTTATGCTGGTAGGTCTCGAAGGCATTGATTCCGCTTACGAGTAATCCGGCATTGCCCGACGGCCGGAGCCGCATGTCGACCTCGTACAATCTGCCCGCAGATGTTGCCGCAGACAGGTAATGGATGATCCGCTGGCCCAGTCGTGTGTAAAATTCGGCTGTGCCGATGGCGGGCATGTCTCCTCCCCGGGTCATGCCAATGGCGGCCGCATGGAGAAAAACCAGATCAAGGTCGGAGCCGTATCCGAGTTCAAGGCCGCCGAGCTTGCCGTAAGCGATGACGGCAAATCCGGGTATGCCGTCATCTGCGGAATCGGCTGTTGACGGTTTGCCGTAACGTTTTGCCATGTGCCGCCAGGCCATGTTTACGACCTGCTCCACGATTGCTTCCGCAAGAAAGGTAAGCTTGTCGCTTACTTTCATCAGGGGAAGCCGTTCGGTCACGTCTTCAATTGCTATGCGAAACAGGTTCAACTGCTTGAAAACACGCATTGCATCCATCTGGCTTTCCACGCCGTCGTCGGAGACGGATGCGAGTCTTTCTTTAAGTTCGGCGGCAAGCCTTGGTTTGTCAAGTGATTCATCGATTCCCCTTGGATCTATCAATTCGTCCAGAAGCAGGGGGTGACTGGCAAGAAATGTGATGATCCACGGGCTTAAGTCCGCAAGCCTTACAAGCTGGGGGAGTACTCCCGGATTTTCGAGTAAGAGCGATATATAACAACTGCGCCGAACAATTGATTCAACCAGGGGGAGCAGTTTTTTCAGGACGGTTTCAGGCGTTTTTGATACAGCCGTGCAGGCGATAAGTCTCGGCATCAGCTTGTCCGTCCGCTGCAGGGAGATTGCCTCACGGGTCCGCAGAAAGATCCGGTGTTTAAAATCATCAATGATGTCCAGAACCTCTTCCGGATTTTCAAACCCTTCATCAGCAAGTATTTTAAGCCGTTCATCCCTTTCGCCTGAATCGAGCCATATGCCTTCAATACCTGATTCCTCATTTGTCACGGACCCTGAATCATCGGCCAGAAGATCGTTGAAATGCGCATGAACCCTTTGCATGTGGAAGGAAAGATTCGAATAAAAATCCGGCCAGCTCTCATACCCCATGCCCGTGGCAAGGCGCAGTCTCTCCTTTTCCCCGGAAGGGAGGGTGTGGGTCTGGATATCCGCGGCCATTTGTATCGAGTGCTCGGTGTTTCTGAGGAAAATATAGGCGTCCGTAAGGTCTTTATGGACATCCTCGGTTATCAGCGCATCTTCGCGCAGAATGTCTACAACCTGCATAATACCCGGAACCCTGTATCTACGGTCCACCCCGCCCCTCAGGAGCTGGAAAACCTGCCCGAAAAATTCAATTTCCCGGATTCCGCCGGCCCCGTGCTTGATGTTGTTTTTCAATCCCTTTCTGGCGACCTCCCGGTAGATCATGTCTTTCATTTCCCTTAAGGCGTCGAAAGTGCCGTAATCTATGTAGCGGCGGAAGACAAAGGGAGTAAGCAGGTTAAGAAGCCTGTTTCCGGCCGATATATCTCCCGCAACCGGTCTTGCCTTTATGAGCGCGTAGCGTTCCCATTCACGGCCGGATGACTGGTAATAGCTCTCCATGGCGTCAAAGCTCATGACAAGCGGCCCGGATTCCCCATAGGGTCTCAGCCTGGTGTCCACCCTGAAGACAAGCCCGTCGGCCGAAGGCTTGCCGATGACATTGATCAGTTTGCGGGCAAGGCGGAGGAAAAAGTCCGTATTTGAAATTTGTGTGCCCCCACCGGAAGTCGTGCCGGTTTCGGGAAAGGCGAACATGATGTCGATGTCGGATGAGAAATTGAGTTCGCCCCCGCCCAGCTTGCCAAGGCCTGTGATTACAAGCTGCTGCGCTTCTTTTTTATCGGATATGGGGGTGCCGAATTCACGGCACAGGCAGTCGTAAATAAAGGCATGGGCGCGTGAAAGCACGCTGGATGCAAATGCGCTGAGTTCCGAGATTGTCGAAAACAGGTCGGCCCGGCCGGACAGGTCCCGCCAGGCGATCCTGATCATCTCCCTGTTTCTCAGGCTTCTTAATGCCGACATCAATCCGGCTTCATCTGAAGCCGTTTGAGTGGCGTGTGCCGTCTTTTGGTCATAATTATCGGCGTCACAGGGCCGGTCCAGATCGCCGCTTTCGATCAGGCCGGCCAGCATGTCGGGGTTCTTTACGCAGCTTTTGGCCACAAAAGGGCTTAAGGCGAATACCTGCAGGATACCTGAAACCGCATGGTCGTCTTTCGGAAGGCGGACGCCTTTGTCTGTTGCGGCCTTATACAACGCCTCCAAGAGATTTTCAGCTTCTTTTTCGAGTGCGGCCGGCAGGGGGAAGGGTTTACGGTTGCGGTTATTATTCATTTTTCAAGGGTCGTTCCTGTTTTAATGTATGCTCGCAAAGGAGGGTTCCGCGAAGATAGTCGTTTTGGGGATTTTCAAAAAATTTTTTAAAAAGGCGGAGGCTTTCCTGTCTTCGCACCCCGGCTGTGACAAAAATCTCCCTGTCGCGGTAAATACATGGAAGAACGCCACAATCACAGGCCGTTCCCCCTCCCATGACATCTTCGTATGCAAATACGATGCGGTGGATGCCGCTGATAATCGCGGCGCCAAAGCACATGAGGCAGGGCTCGAGCGTAGAGTAAAGCGTAAGATCGGAAATCTTACCGGCACCGGCGGTTTCAGACAGGCGTTTTAAAGCCGTAATCTCGGCATGGGCGATTTCGTTTGCGCCCGGTCCGAAACTGCCGGTTCTGGTCCCGCTCGAGATCACCTGTTCAGAGTCAGCAATCACGCATCCAACGGGGAATTCGCCCGAGGAAAGCGCGGCTTCCGCAGACTTTAGGGCGATGTCCATAAATTTTTCGTTTTTTGTCATGGTCTTTCCTGTCAGGTTTATTTTGCGCACACGAGGTGATGCATCAGCGGGCCGTGTCCCGAGCCCAATTTGTATCCGGCCGAAGCGCTTATGATTTTTGCCGTAAGGTCCGAGGCCCCGATAAATGCTTCGCGCACCGTAAATTTTCTTGCAAGAAACGCGGCAAATGCTGCGGCAAACGTGCATCCCGTGCCGTGAAGATTTTTAGTCTTCACCCGCTCGTGGCGGAATTCTTCGGTCTTGATCCTGTGATTTTCCCGTAAAAACAGGCGGTCGCGCACTGTTTTTTTATCCATGTCCACATGGCCGCCTTTAACTACGATTCCGGAAAGTTTCGGGAACCGTTCCATGATGATGGCCACGGCTTTCGCAGCCGCAAGCCCCGTTTTGCCGCAGATGGTTTCAAGTTCAAACACGTTTGGCGTAATAAAATCGCATGCGGGAAAAATTTCTTCCCCCAGGGCTTTGAAAAGATTGCCGCCTTCAAGGCTTTCACCCGTTCCGGACATCATGACCGGATCGCAGATAACCTTGTGATTTTGCAAAAACGGGGCAACGGCCCGTGCGATTTTATCGTCAAACAGCATGCCGAGCTTGATTACATCGATACGGATATCCGATAGTACCGCTTTAATCTGTTTTTTAACAAAAGCGGGATCAACCGGCGCGATGGCTGAAACCCCGGTGGTGTTCTGGGCGGTGAGCGCGGTTATTGCCGCAGCGCCGTATACGCCGGCAGCGCTAAGGGTCTTTAAATCCGCCTGGATGCCCGCGCCCCCGGAAGGGTCTGAGCCGGCAATCGTCAGCACCGTGGGAATGTTATTACTCATCTAATGCTCATCTCTGCGGTTTAATTCGTTTGACATAATCGTAAATCAGCCGGTTCGTGCAGACTTCGTAGTACTTTTGGCCGGTACCGCGTATGGGCGCAAAGTCTTCCGTCGATATTAAGTGGATTTCCGCTTCCCGGATTGCTATCCGCTCATAGGTTCCGGAAACCGTGGGAAATTTGCCCGTGTGGACAATAAACGGTTCTTTCTGCAGTTCCGGAATTATGCATTGGATACGGGTTAAATGAATTTCCTTTGAAAGCTTTTCAAACCCTGGCGGCGCAAGCTCTATCCCCATGACATTATAGCGCAGTATCGTTGAATCCTTGGCAGAGGGATCACCGTTTTCCTTCTCATTTGTTTCATATAGATAAAGGTTGAACGGGATATCCTCGGGGGCAAAATGTTTTCGGGTGGCCCTGTCGCATCCTGAAAGAATGTCCGCCTCGTTTATGGCGGGAGATATCATTATTCTGGTGTTTCCGTCATAAAAAAAAGTAGGCGCGCCCTGGCAATAACTGATTCCGATCCCGAGATTCATGCGCGGCAGGTCGTTTTCACTGTTCCGTTTGTTGTAGCGGTGGACAACCAGCAGCATGTTGATGGCAAGGCCGCAGGCTCTGGATATCCCGTACCAGCGCTGGGGCATTTCTTCATTTTCAAATATGGAAAGGATAATCGCATCCCCTTCGATAAATATTTTTTCAGCCCCATAATGGGACAGCAGGTTGTTAATCGGATTGAAATAATTGAGGGAAAATGCGGAGGCGGGATTTAATCCCTGATCCTGCATTTTTGCTATCATGTCGGTCGACCCGCGCACATCAGCCTTTATTGCCACATGGTTTATTATGGGTGTGGTTTCCTGTGAGGATTCGGAAGGAAGCTTGAAATCATACAGGCTGTTGTTTTCACGTGACATCTTTATGCTTTTTTCATCCGACAGCAGGTTGATGCTGTCGCCCGTCTCCCTGATCCTGTCATAGTTGGCCCGGTCCCTGTGATAACGGGAAAGCGCGAAAAGGAATAAGAGAAGCTGGTTGAGTTTTTTTTCTTTTTTTACCCCCGAGACCCTGGAAATCCCCTTGTTGAGCATTGAAACAGGAATGAATTTTCCCGTGTATTTCTTGAACCTCTTTATTTTCCGCAAGATACTCTTGCGGGCCTTGGGCACGACGATATATTGCAGGATTTCCTGGGGAGACAGAGGCGGGCAGTAAATATCGATGAGCGGTTCGATTTCAAAGCCCGCCACAATACCGTTTAATAATTTTTCCCGGGCCATGATTTTATACATGAACACCAGGCGTTTCTTTTTGGCCGCAGCTTCCGTCTTAAGCGTCTGGATATCTTTTTTGTCTCCCTTGTTTTTCTTCATTTTTTTTAAGCGGGCTGCGGTTGCCTGAAAGTCGAACAGGATTTCAAAATTTGTCGATTCCTTGAGCAGGCCCCCCATTGAACTGTCAATGGATAAAGACGCCGGGGAATCGCCGCCGGAAGGTGAAGGTTGAACCGTTTCTTTCTCTTCTCCCGCTATGGAAAAATCTATTCCGGCAATGGCGTCCGCGACGGTCTTGACCATTGCATCATAATTCAGGGGGTCTTCAAGGCGGTGGCCGAGAAGGACGTAATTTTTCATCATGAAACTGTCATTAGGACGCATGGGGGCGTGCAGGAGGGGATTTGCAAAGAGTTCTTCCGGTAAGAGCGCGTTTTCTCCAAAATTAGCCGCCCGTAGCTCATTGACTGTCCTTCGGGGTTCCAGAAAAAAGGAAAACAATTCTTCCCCTGTTTTCCGGAAAATGGAATCTTTTATCTGCACAATACCGGAAACCTCTTCACGCAGCCGGATATGAGCCTCCGTCTGCTGGGACACTTCCTGTTTTCGGATGATGTTTTTAAAATGGAATATCGCATTATCGTACTGGTTCTGAATCTCGCCTGTCAAAAATTTGACCAAGGCAGACTGGGCAAGGTAGTCAATCTGTATTTCATGGGCGGATTTAGCGTGGTTAACGGCATCGGTCATGATCTGGCCGCAGGATTCCCTGAAATCGGAAACATCCTTGAACCAGTTGATTTTATGCCGGGTTCGTAAGGGGGGGGAGGCTCCGGAATGCTTGATAATCAGTTGAAAGATGAGATCCTCTGTGATTTTTACGAATTTGTCGCTGAAATGGACATCGAATCGGAGATTGTCCACACCGAGACGGAGCCGGTTAAGAGGGATATCGGCCGAATATATCCTCAGGTTTGGTTTCTCGGCTGGTTTTTTTCTGTTTGCAAGGGTAAACATATGGGATTCGGATGTTCCCTGTTGGGTTAATCAAAATAGAGTAGGCTATGGGGACGTTCATGAATTAATGCTAAATTTTAAATTTAGCATTAATTCATGAACGTCCCCCCCCATTAATAACAATGCTTTTTCGACGGGAATACGCCCTCCGATACCTCCCGCACATATGTCTCTATGGCCCCGGTTGCCGCTTCACCAAGGTTTACATATTGTTTTACGAATTTGGGCACATGCCTGTCCGTGATCCCGAGGGCGTCGTGGAGCACCAGTATCTGGCCGTCGCATGCGGGACCCGCGCCTATGCCGATTGTGGGAATATTGAGCGTGGCGGTTATTTTTTCCGAAATATCCGCCGGTATGCCCTCAAGCACCACTGAAAAAGCTCCTGCGGCCTCAACTTCCTTTGCATCGGCCATGAGCCTGTCTTCATCCCGCTGGACCCGGTAGCCTCCCATCTGGTGCACGGATTGCGGGGTGAGCCCGATATGCGCCTGAACGGGAATGCCGACGGATGTCAGGGCGCGGATGGTATCGCTTACAGCCGCGCCGCCTTCAAGCTTTACCGCTGCGGCATTCCCTTCCTTCAGGAAACGTCCGGCATTGGCAATGGCCGCCTCAAGACAAACCTGGTAAGAGAGGAAAGGCATATCGCCGATCACCATTGCATGTTTTGTGGCGTTTGCGACGATCCGGGTATGGTAGATCATCTGGTCCATGGTGACCCCGAGCGTGGTTGAATCACCGGCAACAGCCATGCCTACTGAATCGCCCACGAGTATTATATGCACCCCGGCTGCATCGGCAATACCGGCAAAGGGATAATCATATGCTGTGATGGCGCTTATTTTCCTGTTTTCCGCCTTCATTTTAAGAAGGGTTTTTACCGTCACGGTATCGGTCATGGCTTTTCTCCTCATATGGTGATGGGGACGTTCATGAATTAATGCGAAATTTTAAATTTCGCATTAATTCATGAACGTCCCCTCTCCTTCTTATACAATAATTGTTGACCCGGTATTTTCCTTTTATTATAAACCATAAGTTATGCTCAGCCGGGTCGCGTGTGCAGTATTTATAATTTTTAACTATATGACAATTATCAAAAAATCAATCATATTATTAACGGAATTCCATGATGCAGCTAGTCAGAGGTTTTCGTGATATCCTGCCGCAGGATATAAGCGTGTGGCAGGAAATAGAGGAAACCACAAAAAAACACTTTGAGAATTTCGGGTTTGCCGAGATCAGGCCCCCGGTTGTCGAACAGTCCGAACTTTTTTCCCGCAGCATAGGGGATATGACGGATATTGTCGAAAAGGAGATGTTCACTTTTCCCGGAAGCAGGGGAAAGATGATCTCGCTCAGGCCCGAAGCAACCGCATCGGTTGTACGGGCGTATATTCAGCATCACCTTTACGCGCAGGATCCTGTACGGAAGCTTTATACCATCGGCCCCATGTTCCGCAGGGAGCGCCCTCAGAAAGGACGTTACCGACAGTTTTACCAGATCAACGCCGAGCTGTTCGGCGAAAAATCTCCATATGCCGATGCGCGGCTTATCTGCATGGCCTGGACCCTTTTTGAAAAACTTTCGGTATCCGGGCTTATGCTCCATTTAAATTCCCTGGGATGTCCCGAATGCCGTCCGGGATTCAGGGATGCCCTGCATTCGGTGATTTCGGAAAAAAAGGAGCTTTTGTGCGCCGATTGCCGCAGACGTATGGACAAGAATCCCATGCGTGTCTTGGACTGCAAGGTGCCCGGCTGCCGCGAAGCTTTGGCGTCCGCGCCAAAGATGGCCGACTTTTTGTGCCATGAATGCAAAGACCATTTTGCACGGGTGACCGGAGCGCTCAAGGACATGAATATCCCCTTTGAAATAGATCCCAGGCTTGTTCGGGGACTTGATTATTACACCCGGACCGCATTCGAGGTCCAGACGGATGCACTCGGGGCGCAGAACGCGGTCGCGGGCGGCGGCCGTTATGACGGACTGGTCAAGGCCCTTGGGGGGCCGGATACGCCGGCCATCGGTTTTGCGGTGGGCATGGACAGGCTGGTCGAGGTTATCACCGCCAGCCGGGATGTCTCTTTGCACGGGCCCGACCTTTTTGTTGCGCTCATAGGTGAATCGGCGGTAAAACTCGGTTCTAAATGGGCCTGCGGGCTTTCCACGGCAGGGATAAAAACAGAGACTGATTTTACGAGCAAGAGTTTAAAGGCGCTCATGCGCAGGGCGGGCAGGCTCGGGGCCTCATATGTACTGATTGCCGGAGACAACGAACTTGCTTCCGGCGAGGCGATTTTAAGAAACATGAAGGCAAAAACGCAGACACCGGTTCCCCTTACGGAATTGGTCGAATCGGTTGCCACTTTATTGAAAAACAGGGAGTAATATCAGTGACGGACAAATTAAAGGATATGCGGCGGACTCATCATTTAAATGAACTTGGATCGGCAGATGTGGGAAAAGAGGTCGTACTCATGGGATGGGTACAGCGCCGGCGGGATCACGGCGGTGTCATCTTCGTGGACCTGCGGGACCGGGAAGGACTGACCCAGGTGGTGTTCAACCCCGGGTTCCATCCGGATATCCATGAAAAGGCCCATACCATAAGAAGTGAATTTGTCATAGGGGTGCGGGGAAAGGTTGAAAGACGCCCTGAAGGCATGGCCAACACGGGCCTTACAACCGGTGAAATCGAGGTGATGGTTTCAGAACTCAAGATTTTAAACACGGCCAGGACCCCGCCCTTTCTTGTTGAGGACGATATTGATGTAAATGAAAATATCCGTCTGCAATACAGGCATATCGATCTGAGAAGGCCGTCTCTCCAGCGCAATATAATCAAACGGCACAGGGCCTCTTTTGCCGCAAGAAAATTTCTGGATGCCAACGGGTTTCTCGAAATAGAAACACCGGTGCTTACAAAGAGCACGCCGGAAGGCGCCCGTGATTATCTCGTGCCAAGCCGCCTTAATCCCGGTTCATTCTATGCGCTGCCCCAGTCACCGCAGCTTTTTAAGCAGCTTCTGATGATTTCCGGGTTTGACCGGTATTTCCAGATCGTCAGGTGTTTCCGGGATGAGGACCTGCGCGCGGACCGCCAGCCCGAATTTACCCAGATCGACATGGAGATGTCGTTTGTGGGGGAAGAGGACATCATGCGTGTTGCGGAAGGGCTGATCGCGGAAATTTTTGCCGTTGTTGCCGACGTTGACGTGGCCCCGCCGTTTGAAAGAATGACTTATGCGGATGCCCTGGCCCGGTACGGCCTTGACAAGCCGGACCTCCGGTTCGGTCTGGAGCTTGTGGATATATCGGATATTATGGAAAAGACGGATTTTAAGGTTTTTTCGGGAGCGGTTAAAAAAGGTGGCATCGTAAAAGCGATAAACGCCAAGGGGTGTGCTGATTTTACCCGCCGGGAGATCGATGAAATGACGGACCTTGCGGGGGTCTACCGGGCAAAGGGACTTGCATGGATAAAGGTAAGGCAGGATGCGTGGCAATCTCCCATAATAAAGTTTTTTTCCGAAGAAGAAAAGGCGGCCATGGCCGAAAGGCTCGATATGCAGCCGGGTGACATCGTCTTTTTCGGGGCCGATCAGGAAAAGATCGTAAACGAGGCCCTCGGGCATTTGCGGAATTTTTTAGGCAAAAAACTCGGGCTCATAGACGACAGCACCTATAAATTTCTCTGGGTCACGGATTTTCCCATGTTTGAATACGATGAAACGGAAAAGCGCTTTCAGGCCATGCACCACCCCTTTACCTCGCCCTTTGAGGAAGATTACGGGCTTCTGGAAACAGATCCGACCGCAGTCCGCTCAAGGGCCTATGACCTGGTCTTAAACGGCTCCGAAATCGGTGGCGGGAGCATCCGTATCCACTCAAAGGACTTGCAGATCAAGATACTTGAGGCACTGGGCATGGATGCGGCGGAATACGAAAATAAATTCGGGTTCCTGATTTCAGCCCTGGAGTCCGGGGCGCCCCCCCATGGGGGTATCGCCTTCGGGCTTGACCGGCTCATGACCATTCTTTGCGGCGGGGCTTCGATCCGGGAGGTGATCCCGTTTCCAAAGACCCAGAAAGGGGCCTGCCTCCTTACGGACGCCCCGTCTTCGGCAAGCCCTGAACAATTGCTTGAACTCGGCATCAAGGTCGACCTGATCGAGTGATTTACCGGGAGTGGGCGGTGGAGGTTTTTGGAAAACCGCCCATGTTTTCACTTGACAATTATTTAATTGAAAACTAAAAGGCTAAATCTAGTTTGATGTGAGCCATTACAGGTTTTCAGATAAATAATTTGGCAAGGCTATGGGGAGGAAATAATACTTATGGTATATCTCCGACCGATAACGCAGCCTGAATTATTTATCTGAAAGTCTATATTCCCCAGTAGCTCAGTCGGCAGAGCAGGTGGCTGTTAACCACCGTGTCCGTGGTTCGAGTCCGCGCTGGGGAGCCAAATAAAAAAAACAGATAAGGCGGTCACGAAAATGATCGCCTTATCTGTTTTTTTTTGGTTTACCCTGCTTTATAAGCCACTTTTCAAGGACCTCTAAAATGAAGAAAAGCAATTTTGTTGTTTTTGTTATTGTCGTGTGCTGTTTCCAGTTATCAACTGCCTTCGCATCTGTTGGAGATGTGGATGGTAATGGAACAATAGGATTAAATGACGCGATTCTGGCCATCCAGGTTTGCGTGGATAATCCCGTAACAGGCGTTAATACAAACGCCGATGTAAACAAGGATGGTAAAATCGGGGTGGAAGAAGCCTTGTATGTGTTAAATGTCGTGGCAGGCCGCCATTTTTTTATTGATTGCAGCTATCTTGCCGATGTCGACATTACAACAGATATGAATACGGCAACAGATTCTGAGATCGTTGCCGCATGGTACCAGGATTCTACGGTTTACAGCTATACGCAGCCGTCTAATGGTGTTTCCAAAGATTTCATTATAGGCCATGAATTTATTGCTCTTATGTATACGCCGAATAATAATTTTCATGGTTCCGACAGCTTTACCTTTACCGTTGACGGATGTACAAAGAATTTTACTGTTCAAGTCAATGGCCCGACAATTGTGATTCCTTTTGCAGATCAGGATCATGGAGTCGAGCCATGGGTCACCGATGGAACGGAAGCCGGAACCCATATGATAAGTGATGTAAATGCCGGAACGGGAAGTTCCATGGATTTACAAGTTGAGGATGAAATATATAAGCTGAATAATTCATATTATTTCAACTTTTGGTATGTGCCGCCCGGTCTTAATCGCTGGGAGGGATATGGGATGTTGTATAAAATAACAAAAGATAATGTTTACTCAGTTAAGGATCATATTAACATAGCTGATTTTACTTCACTAAATAACATTCTTTATTTCAGTGGGCAGACAGATCCGTTTGTGGAAAGTGACGGTCGGCTTTTGTGGAAAAGTGACGGCACAACCAGTGGGACCAATCCCGTCAAGGATATGGTGCCTGGTACAAATTCAGATCAAATCGATATGGATATAGTCTCTTTTGAAGGCTGTATATTTTATAGCGCGGTTTACTATGATGAGAATCAAAATGAGAAGCATACTATCTGGAAGAGTGATGGGACCCAAAGCGGCACCAATGAATTTCTGGATGTTACTGATTTTTCATTTTGGGGTGGCGTATCATTGGCTGTTGCAGGGAATTTTTTATTTTTTGAGGGTAAAGATCAGAATCATGATGGCAGTTTGTGGATAAGCGACGGCACGACGGCCGGGACCCGTAGCCTTAAAACAATCAGGACCGATGGTAATTCTGCTGATATTCGTTATATTACCGGCGTAAACGGTACGGTATTTTTCACGGCTACGGACGGTACCGGTAATAATAATCATGATTTATGGAAAACCGACGGAACAACTGCTGGAACCGTAAAGGTCAAGGTCTCAGCATACAGCTCCATCGGCAGTTTGACAGCATGCGGCAACCGTCTCTATTTTTCCATTAATCACTCGCTGAATATAAGTGACGGCACAGAGGCAGGAACCCATGAACTCACTGAATTTAATACTGATGTGATGGGGAGTGATATTTATATTGAGCAGATGTTCTGCATCAATAATATTCTTTATATCAAAACCTATAATGAAACCAGCGATGGGTATTCACTTTACTCCTTGAATCCAACGGTAAGCAACGTTCCCATCACAATTAACGGCACGGCAAACGCCGACCTATCTATTATCCCATACCCCCTTGAAGATTCATTGATTTACAGCACGGATGACGGCAATAATTACAAATTATGGAAATACAATCCCACGGAAGGCAATGTACTTGTTAAGTCAAATGTCAAATAAACAAAGAAACCCGGAATATCGACCC
>JAADHK010000064.1:0-1518 GCA_013151835.1 Deltaproteobacteria bacterium | reverse complement strand
GGGTCAGGTCTATGTGCGAGTTGATTTTTTTTTGCAAAATCTCTTATCATATCCGGATATCCATATTGTGCCGGGGAAATATTTTGTCGCGCATCAATATCGACACCTCTTGTAGGGGCAGGGTTTATCCCCGCCCGTGCTGAAGATCAGCGTATAGGGTCGGCCACCGTGCTTTTTTCCCGATTGTCAATACCTGCATTGTTGTTGTAATACAACTCGCCAAGTGAAGGTTTCATCCGATCAGGGACCTTATGGTCCCCCGCGATATCACTCGCCATTGGGTTGCTTAATTATTTCCACAGATAAGATATTTGACGACGACTAACGGATCAACCTGAAACCGGCCACGGGCGAAGAAATCGTTCGCAAGTTGGAAAAATACAATCTCTCCGCTTTGATATTGTTCTTACCAATCCCCCTTTTGGCGCCAATGTGGAACCCTCGGACAAGGTGCTGGAATCCGATATCGAGGTGGCAGCAGCGGATGAGCGTCGCTATGTGCGTCAATTCGTCGAAGACGTGCCTATATCAAGGCGCTGCAAAAGGAGTTAAAAGACTACTTAAAGCAGATGGAGGGAAAGAAAGCTGCCGAGTCGCGGCAGCCTGTTTATTTTTGTAGGACAAATACTGACAAAAAAATCAGACAAGCCCTACATAAAAAAGGGGGGATAGATGATATACAGACCATTATGTAGAGAGTATAGACTATAATTGTTTTACTGTTAAGAAGAAAAGATAACATCGCATATATTCTCTGGGGGTCTGATGTTCGGTTTCGAGAAATTCAGTGGCAATGGGGAGACGGCCCTGGTGGTTGAGGACATGGCGGACCAGCAAGAGATCACCGTTGAAATGTTAAACGCCCTGGGGTATCGGGCCGAGGCTGTGGGTAGCGGAGAGGCTGCCGTGGAACATATCCGCAACAACTCCGTGGGCGTGGTCATTTTGGATATGAACCTGGGCTCCGGCATGGACGGGCTTGCGACTTTTCGCGAGATATGCAGGGTCAGTCCGTCTCAAAAGGCCATTCTTGCAACCGGCTTTGCCACAGCCGATATTTTTTGCGCCGCAGAAGACCTGGGAATCTGCGCGTGCCTTAAAAAACCCTATTCAGTCCGTGAGCTTGCACGTATCATGCGCTTGGCGCTGGATACTTAGGAGGTTATAAAGATGCAGCCGATTGTTCCTGATGAAGTACTGGCAAAGACCACCAAGTGCCCAAGCGATTTTTCATGCCTTGAAACCGGAGCCTGCGGAGACGTTGAAAAATGCCGGGTGGATCAGGCAAATGGAGAGAATGTGCTTTTTCTTGCTTCAAGGAAGTACGTAAACTGCCCTTACCGCATTCATTACGGAGGGTCCATAGTCTGCACCTGCCCCACCCATTATGCGATTTACAAGCAATTCTCCGAAACCTGAAATGCTATTTGTTGATGGCGTCGTAAAAAGTCCCATCTACTGCGTTGTAGCGGGTCGCGAAATGCTCGGAATACTATATGTATGCCTCCGCTTTCGCGA
>JAADHK010000109.1 GCA_013151835.1 Deltaproteobacteria bacterium | reverse complement strand
TTTTATCTTTCTTTTTCAGGTTGATACTTAAAACCTGCTTTTTTTTCCAAAATATATTCTAACACTATACCCACTTCTCCTTGTTTTTTTAATTCATCAAGCATCCATTTTTGTATTCTGGCATTTACATGAACACGTTTTAAATGTGATGGTAATTTGGGTTTTGGTATTCCTCTGTAGCCTCCGCGCATAAAAGTCTCCTTTTGACCACCTGGTTTCTGACCTTCAGGTTAAAGATCACACGTAAAAACCACGTGTTTTCATGATTATAGACAAGCGTATTACGTTTCCCAAAAAAATAGGGTGATTTTCACTTAACCTAAAGGTCACACGTAAAAATATGACCTTTCGATTTTGCCTGTTTATAGAATACATGTTTTTAACAAAACCCTGTCCTGTCATGAGTTAAACCATGGCGTGATAATATTCACCCAATTCTCTCAAATTTTTCATCTCTCATTTTTCATCTTTTATCAGAGAAAGCCTTTTGGCGGCTTCCTTCAACCGATAGCTTTTCCCTTCGAACTTCAACAAATGTCCATGATGAAGCAGACGGTCAAGTATGGCCGATGAGGCAGCATTATCTTTTAAAAGCAAACCCCAATCTTCAATGGGTCGATTTGAAGTAATCACTGTACTTTTCCGTTTTGAATAGCGATTGATGATGATATCCAGCAGGTAGTCGGCAGCGTCTGACGGCATTTTCTTTCGTAGAAACAAATCATCAATGATCAAAAGATCTGCTTCTGAAAACAATTTGAGAACCTTTTTTGTCTTGCCGGTTTGTTCGGCTTCAAACATGTCTTCAAAAAATACATGGGCCTCCCGGTACACGGTTTTTTGAAACAATTGAATAGAAGCATGGGCAATGGTTTTGGCAATATGGCTTTTTCCCGTCCCCGGAGCCCCTATTAAAAGGGCATGTTCCCCATTTTGGATAAATTTGGCTGTCACCAGTTCATAAATCTCCATTTTGGGAAGCTTTGGATTAAAACCCCAATCAAATTCTGTTAATGTTTTCATTTCAGTAAGCCCCGAAGCCTTGAATCGCCGCTGCCTTAAATTTGAAGAACGGTGATCCATCTCATCCTGAAGTAACCAGGATAATGCCTCGACCAGTACGGCATTGCACTGACTGGCTTGCAAAGCCCGGCTCTCAAGGGTGGCCAACATGCCGCTCAATCTTAGATCTTTTAATTGTTTTTCGATTTCAACCATTGTCATACTCATGATTTCTCCTTTTTTCATCCCTTAAATAGTCTCATGTTTCCTCAGATACTCGATTTGGGCGCCGGACATATCAGCCGGATCTTTTATCAACGGTTTGATCCCTACCGACGGGCATCCCGGTCGCTCAAATTTTTGATCCCAATCAAACTCCTTTACGGCGAACCCGTTTCGCTTGAGCAATGATACAGCCCTCTGGGAGCCTTTCTGCCCAGCTTCATCCCGATCCATAAAAAGGTGGATTACCTCTATAGCCATATGTGATGCTAAAAATTTTAGTCGAAGGACCTGTTCAACAGTGATATGTGAACCCATGAGGGCTCCTGCATTAAGGCAGCCGGCCGATACAAGTGCTGCCACATCAAAAAAGCCCTCTACGAGAATAAGCCCGAAACGCTCCACCTGCCCCTTTGCCAAAGGATCCAGCAGCAGCTTGTCCTGGTTGTAAATTTCCAACCCTTTGGAAAAAGGAAATGCCCAATATCTGCCTCTTGAAGTCGATTGCCGGTCTGTCAGTGCTCGACCAACATGGCTTAAAATCTCGGGCTTTAGGTCCTGACTGATCCCACGCACCTGAAATACCAATCGCCCGTTTAATGGCGATTTGCTCCCATTCACTCTTTCCGGAAGGTACCCACATTCCAGGTACTGGCAGGCTTTCCTGGAAATCCCCCGTTTTTCAAACGCAGGGTGTCCAGGATTCAAAAAAGGCCGCAAATCAACCTCGATAGTTCGGTTTTCCTTCGGGGGAGTCTGCTTTTGGACTGGCTTTCGATCAAAGCTTGTCGCTTTATTTAGAACTGAAATCCCATTTTCAACCATCCATGCCGCCACTTGATAGCAGTTCATCGCTTGTCCCTGTTGACCCAACAGATCCTGGCAGAAATTGAGAATCCCACCGCCTTTACCACTGCTGAAATCTTTGTATACATTCTGCCCTAAATGCACATGCAAAGAGGCATTTTTCTCTCCGGTAAACGGGGATTTAATCCAGACCTCATTTTTTATGTGCTTGTGAGGTTCAAGGCCAAAAGCCGCTATCACCTTCAACCAATCGGCATTTTGCCACACCTGGGGAAGATCTTCTTGTGATATAGGATCATTGCCGGATTTGGCTGCGAAATTGTTGAAAAAATCGCCATAATCGTTTGATGACCGAATCAGTTTATGCTCCTGGCTGATTGAATTTTCAGCCTTGGTATCGTTTGATGGCTTCTGCGTTTTGACTAATCGGCAAAATGATTTGTAACTTCTCAACCCCCTCTCTATGGCTTTCCCAGCAGCTGACTCAATATTGGCTGCTTCATGTTTCCGGGCCAGATTTACGATTCCCTGCAAGCGCCGTTGCCCGGTCCGGCCCTGCTCTTCAAAAATAAGTTCGCACAGCTTTTTGGTATGAGGTCCGATACTCTCTGCTTTGCTCAGCAGATATGTTGTCTGCCGGGATGGATTGAAAATGCGGTCTTCGGGCTCCATTTTAACCGTGCCGACCCGATGACTTCTTACATGGGTACGGATCTTTTCCATAGTCCGGGGATCGATGATCTCAATCTCATACTCATAAATCCGAACGATGACATCCTGATGCAGTGGTGCCGGGAGGGCTGAATAATACGATTGTTCCACCTGGATCGTCCCGTCATCATAAACTTTACGGGTCTCTTGCCTAAAATAGTCAAACCCCTTCAAAGGTAAGGGATTCAAATAGGGCTTTTCCTCTTGAAACATCTGCTCCACCTGGCGTTTCATCCGGCCGTGTATCCGTTTTGAAGCCCAGACTTCTTCCCAATGCATCAACCACTTGTTCTGCTCCTCAATTGAATCAAACCGCCGCCCTTTCAGGCCCGTATCCTGGGTGTGCTGGATGGCACTCTCAACTGTGCCTTTCCTGTTAGGATCTCTAACCCGGGCAGGATCGGCCACCACTCCATAATGATTAAGCATTGTCTCGTAGACCGGATTTAACACAGGTTCATAGATATCCGGCTTAATAACACCTTCTTTTAAATTGTCCAACACCACATATTGCACACTGCCTCCAAAATACCGGAACGCTTCTTCATGGAGTCTGGCCCAGACCTCCTGGCTTGATTTTCTGATCACTTTACGAAACGAACGCCGGGAATACTTCAGGGTCATGACAAACAGGCGGGGACGTCGATATTTGCCGGATGGAAGCATGGTCAAGGCACCTTTACCATAATCTACCTGCGCCTCTTCTCCTGGCAGAAACTCCAGCCTGTCAAACTGTTTGGGCGCTTTTTGTTTTAACTTACGGACACAGCGT
>JAADHK010000134.1:38578-39611 GCA_013151835.1 Deltaproteobacteria bacterium | reverse complement strand
TTTCGACCAAGGGAAGAACCAGGGGAAGACTCGATCGATTGCCTGCTGCGTCTTCTGCGACAAAGAGGAGGTTTAATTGTCCGGACGTATACTCTGCCGGCACATCATAGGGGATGACAAGACCGGGCGCAAGGTAAGGCGATCCTATTTCCCGAACAAGATTCCCGCTGTTTTCAAAAACCCGGAGTTGCGTGATCCGGTTCGAATCATCGTTTATCTCCACATGCATGGCGAGCCGTTGCCCGGGCGCGACCGCCGTGCCGTTTGCGGGAGACGTAATCGAGAGGATGGGCGGAGTTAAATCGGGCACGACATCCCGTTCCGACAGCACGGACAGGGCAACCGGTCCCCGGGTCGAGGACATCCGGTCGATACCGGAGACAAGTATCCGGAATTTATCGAGGCCGGAAAGTGCGGGGATCGGTATCACCGTGGCGTATAGGTCGGCATCCCTGCCAGTCACCCGGCACATGGGATGGGCCACGATAAAGGCTTCCCTGTCACCATCTTTTATAAAAAGGGTAAAAAGCGGTGTGTTGTGATCAAGGGTCCGCGTTCCCGATACGGTGGGGTAATCGTTCACCCCGGCAATATCCGAAACATCGATCCTCATGGAGGATATGAAGAAATCGACTGGCACGTCGGAGGCGTCCGTCACATGAAAATCTATGTCAATGGAATCGATGTATGAAAGGCCGCCTGCATCGCTGACAAGGGCAGATAAATCGATACCTTCCGGGGATTCGACTTGCCGGGTTAGAGTCCGGCCGAAACAGCTATTGTTGGATATAATGGTGAGATCATAGGATATGGTGTAAGCCGGCCCGAGATCGAGCAGGAGGAATGAACCATCAGCGTCTATTGTATCTGGCGGGGGTCGGATGCGCAGCAGACCGTCCACCGTGGTTTCAACATAGGTCATTTCCTGGATCGTCAGTTTGCCGACAATCCCGCCCGCTTCGTCATATTCCAGGGCAATGCAGGGGATGGACGGGTCGTCCGGGTTTGATTCGTCGTCCACGGAGATGCCTGA
>JAADHK010000134.1:0-38538 GCA_013151835.1 Deltaproteobacteria bacterium | reverse complement strand
CAAACGAAGTGAATACCGGAAAATAGGATACCGGTGTATCGGATGCCGCAAGGCTCTCCTCCATCCGGATCGTCTGAAAGGCCAGACCGCCGGAAATGATTTCACCGGCGGGATATTCGTCCGTCACGGTAAAAACAGGAGGGAGGTCCTCGATTATCCGCGCGACAACCACCTTCCGGGCCGTGTTCCCGGATGCGTCCGTGGCCTCGGCCACGATCAATATCCGGTTTGCGTCCGGATTGCCGTGGTCATAGGCCCCGATGCCGATGTTGATACCGTGTGTCTCCTCCGTTCTGGAATCGAGGCCGTCGACCTCGGCCAGGGGCTGGTCGGCCTGCCCCTCAAGATATATTCTGTAACCGCTGATCCCGTAATCATCCGTAATCCTGATACTAACGGGCACATTTTGATTTTCCAGAACCTGCTGTCCGGGGGAAAGAATGGTTATACCCGGCGCCTGCTCGTCGCCGAGCACGGTAAAGGAAACGGCCCTGGTCCGCGACTCGTTATAACCATAATCCCGGGCAACGAAAACAAGCGAAAATACCTGGCCGGCCTTTTCCAAAAATGAGGCCGGTAACTGGATGCCTCCGGAAAAATCAAGGAAAAAATGGCGGCCCGCCATGACCGCGCCGAATGAATCCGGGTTGGGAGCGGTAAGCTCCTCGACCCGGTCCTTTCGTGAAAAAAAAGCCCATGGCAGTATGGTCTCGTTATTTTCGGAATCAATAAGCAAAGGCGTCACGCTCTCGATGTAATAATCGTCGTCACCCTTGCCTGCCACCTGGATCATGGCGGCCGGTGCAATAGAAAAGTCACTATCCGGTTTTTCGAGGATCACCGAGGGCGCAGTGGTATCTTCCAGCAGGGAAAGATCAAGGGTCGCGGTGGCGCTGAGCCCGGCATCGTCCGTGCTCAGCACCCCGAACACGAGAGGCGGGCTGCCTTCATCCGGACGGTGGGGAACCCGCATGCTGGCCGTAAGATACGTCCCTGCTTCCATGGCCGCCTCTGCCTGCGCCCCCGTAAAATCCTTTGAAAAAAGGGTCGTCTCGCCCTGGTCAATAAAAAAGGTTACCGAAGCCACCTGCCTGTTGTCGGTCACACCGGCGGCCATGGTAAAGGGCTCTCCCTCGGAGAGCCGCGTCCCCTGGGCCGGGCTTCGAATCACGATGACCGGAGGAGTGTCGTCTGAAAGGGTATACTCCCAGGTGGTCGAGGACGCGTTCCCGAACACATCGGTCGCCGTGAGCATGATGGCGAGGCTTTCACCCGCAGCCGGGACCGTATAATTAAACTGACCGGACCGTTTCCTGCCGTCCAGGGACTCTGAAAACAGGATCGTTGCCCCGGATTCCGCCTTTATTTCCGCAAGCCCCGTGCCGTCAACCGCCTTCCAAGAGAACGTCACGGCCTGGCCGTGATAGAGGGTAGTTCCCGGGACCGGGGTATTTATGGCGGCAATGGGACCAATGGCATCGGAAACGATAGGAAGATCGATGACAAAGGGGGACTGGCCGTCGGAACGTCGACCCCCGGTGTCCATGGCCACGATCCTTGCCCGGATGCCGGCCGTGTCAGCGGGCAGGTTGAGGGCTGCAAGATCGAGGGAAAACGATGCGTGCACGCTTTGAGACGGCGTCGTAAGGGAGACGAGCACGGTCTGGCCGTCACTTGTGAGAAAATCGATCGATATGGATGAAACACCCACGTCGTCTTTTGCACGGACATCCAGAAAGACCGTATCCTTAGCCGTATAATTTACCCGGTCCGTCACGGCACCGTCTATCTCTGGCGGGGTATCGGGATAAACGGCGATCACCGCCGGGGCCACCGATTGATTCCCGGCGGCATCAAAGGCCTTAACCGCGACGGGGTAGGCATCGTAATCGACCCCGTCAGTCCTTGAAAAAAGAGGAACGTGGACGAGTTTTACTGCGGAAAAGGCGTGCAGGGTAGACCCGGGGATCTGCTGGGGCGAAAATTCACTTTCCGTCAGGGTGTCATCCATGTTGCCGGTCAGCTCATACCGTCCGGAGACCTTTTTGATGCCTCTGAGTTCCAGGCGGGTGACATCTACGTTATCGTACCCCGTGACCTTGAAGGCGATTTCACTCTCCTCTATGACCGACGCCACGTCATCGCCGCCGCTGATCCGGTTTATCGCCGGTGATACTATGTTGACCACCGGTGGCTGGTTATCCCTGCCCACGGTGACGATAACAGGAGCGCTTCGGGTCTCGTGGCCTGCGGAATCGATGGCCACGGCATGTATCTTCACCTGTTTTTCGCTTGAAAAGCCTTTTTTCGTGGGAAAGGTGCAGGCAAAAAAAGCATTGTCGTCAGATCCGACCAGGTGGTCATCCACGTAAAAATCGACCCTTTTTATCTCCACGTCGTCCGTGGCAGAAGCCCTGATTTCGACCGGCAGGCCCGCCACGAAGTGCATTCCTTCCGTGGGATACGATATGGCGACAGACGGAGGAGTGTCTCCCCTGACCGGGACTTTGACAACCGATGACGAGGATTCGATGCCGTGAAAATCGACGGCCCGGGCCTCGATTGCCAGGGTTGCGCCCACAAGGCCTTCAGCCACGGGAAATTGAAAGGAATGAGTCATGCGCTGCATGCCGATGCTCTCCTCAAGCCCGTCCGAATCCTTCCCGGGATCGTATGTGGCGAAGAGCTCACCGTTTACCAGAAGCCTCGTGGAAAGTCCGAGGGAAAGCGTGTCGTCCGCCATCTCCAATTTAATGTCCATGGGCTGGCCCGCGCAGACTCCGGTACCCTGTTCGGGAGAAATGATCCGTATTTCCGGGGCCTGGTTTGCAACAACACGGATCAGGCGCATGGCTGATTTCACCTGCCCACCGGCCGAATCATGTGCAATGGCATAAACTCCCATACTCGTCTCGGAGGTCGAGATTTCCGGGGTGATCCCGTCCATGCGCCAAATCTCGAAATACTTGTCAACCGGTTGCCCGGATTCATCGGGCTGGCTCCGCTCCTCGTACAAAGGGAAAAAGGCCTGTCCCACCCGGTTGCCATTGGCAAAAAACTCCACGTAGGATATACCGCTTTGGGACTGGGGCCCTGCGATCTCGGCCGCTGCCTGGTACTTGATGGGCGCGCCTTCGACGATCCGCTGCATGTCGAGCGGCTGCTCCATCGAAATTTTCGGCAGATTCGCCACGAACTTGTCAACCACGGCAACACGGGTAATCGCGGAAAGGGACTGTTGGCCGGCCGAATCAACGGCCATGGCCTGGAAATTAAAGGTCTTGTGCAGGTAACGTGTTCCGATGTCCATAATGAGGTTATAGGGCGCCTGCCTGCTTACGCCGATCACGTTTCCGTCCAAAAGGAAACGGACCTCGGATATGCCCACATCATCAATGGCCTCGGCAATAAGTTTCAGTTGGTCACCCGATTTGACCCGGGAAGGAAGCGATAGTTTTATCCCGGGAAGGGCGTCCTCGGCCACGACCGGGACATCGCACTTTATTTCGGGACTGGATACGAGGCGGATCTCAAGCTGAAGCGGAGTGCTGGAAGGGATGATGGCCTTTGGATAAAGGCCTCTTAGGTCGTCTGTTTCGATAATCCCGGCCGCGCTCCCGTCCACGATGTATTCAAGAGAAAACTGGGACGCCACCTCGGCCTCGGACCCGTCATCGAACACGCCGGTGACGGCCGGGAAGGAAAACCAGTGATTAAGACGGTCCAGCACGAGGCGGCCGTCGGGGTCCAGGCCCGAAACCGTAAGGGATACAAGGTGCTTGCTCGTATCGACATTGATCGGCACCTCGACCGGGGAAACCCCGGGATAGGAAACCGTTACACGGACATCCTCATCCCCTGTTTCGGCAAGAGGATAGACAACTCCGGAAGAGGTTACCGAAACCCTTGAGGGATCTGAAGACGCATAGGTCACTCCGTTTCCCGGACCGGGCAAAGGGGTTTCACCCCTGAACTGGAAAAACACGGAGGGGATCAGGGTGGCGGTCTGCAGTAGGTTATTAAAAACAATCGAATTCGGCTGTACCGAGAGGTTGGACGCCTGTTCGACAACATCCTTGCCGGTAAAGGCGATCCTGGAAAGCGAGGCCTGGTTGCCCGAGGCATCCACGGCGACGATATCGAGCAGGACCAGCCCGTCATGGGAGAATGCGGCCGTATCCATCTCAGTTCCGATCGGGACGGAGAGTAAATAGGTTTCCTGGCTGTTTTGAGCCGGATAAACTCTTTGAAATCCGTCAGTGGCGGCAAATGCCTGTTCACGGGCACGCTCGACGACCCCGCCCGCCGCCCTGAGGGCCGATGCTCTCAGGCCGGTAACCGAAAAATCGAGATAGGAGATATCCACATTATCCTGAGCATCTGCGGATACCACGAGAAACTGCCGGCCGTCAGCCATGGACAGACCGACCTCCCTGAAGGAAAGTGACGGCTTGATATCCTCGGCCTCGAAGGTTTCGGAATGGGTCTGAAGCGAACCGTCGCGGAAATGGATGGTAACATACGGGGAGAACCTGTCGGCGCCGGTTCCGGTAAAGACAAAACCGCGCCCTGCGGGCAGGTCGGATATACGTTCCATGTCGGATACGGAAATTTCAACGGAATTATCACCGGCGGACAGGCCGACTGAGATAACGTCCGTGCAGTCATCGATCACGACAACATAGGGTATGGATGTATTGTTTGAAACAAGCGGTCCTGCAGTGCGTATATCCATTCCCACATCGGCAAAGGCGGGAGACTGGCCGCAACAGATAAGTGAAATAAACGCAAACCACGCAAATAGACATGTCCCTTTGTTGAACCTGCGCGCAGATGGTTTCAACTCAAGCTCCTTCTTTTAAAATGGAGTTATTACACAAGCGTATTGGAATATCTATATCAGGAGGGGTCGTGCAATATTACGACGAAAAGATTTCCGGCGGGTCGCGTAAGGAAAAGACAAACGCCTGGATACTCGCAACAAGCAAGCGTGCTGATTTTTCATCCCTCCAACAAAAAATTCACGCATTGCTTAGAGCTTTTTCACGACGAGCGAAAAATAAAAAAAGGGGAGGTTACTGGAACCGAATCGTCCTTTTTAAATAATTTATATTGTTTGTCAAGACTTTTTTTATTTAATTACCGGACGTTAACGTTAAAGTCTGATTTTTCATGCCAAAAGGTGATAAAGATAGAATCCATGGGGGTTCAAACCGAAAAAGGCGAGCGCTATCTATCAGAATGCATCAATCTATTCGATCGACTTTTACGGCTCTGCCCATGCGCCCCCGGCCGGAATAACACTGTTGACAAAGAAAACGGAGTCCGGGGGACTTGTACTTGTTTAATTTGTAATGGCACCTACCCCGTTTCTTGCGGCGACTTTTTCAAACATATTTACGATGCCGGCCGTAAGGGTGTAGAGCGAGTCCAGATCGAGATTTTTTTCGGCATGGGCGTCAAAAAAGAGACTCAGGCCGGATTCAATCCCCTCCTCCGGCAGCCAGTAGCAAATCATAAGCGGCACTTTTGGAAGCGGATGCAGGATCATTGAAATATCTGCCTCAACGATATGTTGCGCATCTTTTCCAAGAAATATTCCCAGTATGTCGGCAAACAGCGAGGGGTCTGCGTCCACTATTCTTTTCATGGGTATTTCAACCCTTTTCTGAAAAATGGGATACCTGTCCCACCCGCCGGAAAGTTCACGAAAAGGCGCCCATTTACCTGAAAAAGCCCTCCCCTCAGCATTTAAAATATAATTCAAGGCCGGAAATACGATCCATGGATTGATATGGAGTTGAGTCGAAATATTTCCATCAGCGTCAACGGAAAAGGGTTTGCCAAAAACTCTGATGGAAAGTCTGTTTTGTGAAAACGAGGCCCCAAGCCGTCTTGCCGCCGCCTCGAGATCGATTTGAGCAATTTTTCCCTTCAGGCGGTCAACCGCCTCGGCCATGTCCTCGTCTATGGTGTTGGGGACGTAAATGGCATCCCCGCCTGCAATATCTCCGCAAAAACGCAGAATAATATCGTCTTTCACATAGGGGCAGCGGGTTAATTTTTTCCTTTTCTTGAAAACCTCGACGGCAAAGGCCAGGCAGGTCTTTTCATTGCACTTTTTGCAATTGGTATGCGGGAGATGTTTGAATATCTCCATGGGGTTGTTAATGCGCATAATTGGAATATGATCCTACTGTCCTTTCTGGGGATAAATCAGAACCCTGTCGTGAATCAGGAACACGATATCATCAAGCCCGTTTCCGGTAAAATCGCCCACAAGCATTTCCCTGGGTTCGGGAGCGCCGCTTCGCCGCCGGCGTCCGTATTCCTGGTTTTCATCAAAAATGGTAAAAAAGAGTTTGCTTGCAAGCCCCTGTGATTCATCAAAAGAGAGGAGATCAAGGACATGACTTTTCCCGTCAATAGCGACAAAATCAGCGCCGCTTCCCGCGTGAAAATTTCCGGCCGCGATTTTTGTATATGCCACGTCCTTTAGATTCGTCTCATAGGGAGGGGCGATATCGTCCGGCGCCCAGACTTTTTCCGTAAATCTCAGGTCTAAAAACCGGTCCGAGCCGAAATAAAGCAGCTCGGAAGAATCGGTGCCTCCGGCAAGAATACCGTATACCAGGTCCACTGCCGGTATGGGTATAAAACGGTCTGATCTGAACATATTGTCGGAGTCTCTTTCGAACAGCTCCATGGATTGAGATGCGCCGCCATAGACTAAAAGCTCCTTTTTACCGTCCCCGTCAATATCCGCAATTACGGGGGCGTAAAGCGCGCTTCCGGCATCCGCAGAATTATACTGATCCAATACAATAAAGTTTCCGTTTTCATCGAGTTTAAGCGCACGCACATAACCATCTGAAGAAACCAGGAGTTCGTCTTTTCCGTCATCGTTCATATCGCCCCGTCCGATCCTGCTTTTGCGCAAATCATTTAACACCCCGCGCCTGACTGCCGAATCAATTGCCGTTTCCGAAAAACGGCCGCGACGGGTCTGCCTGAACACCCTGGCAGGCTCCCTCGGGATCAAAAGCATTATATCTTCCATGCCGTCGCCGTCGAGGTCCATTACAAAGATGCTTTCCGGTTCCCGGTGAATATCGTGAACCTTCCTGCGGAAAAGTGAATCTGAAAAATCGTCTGCATTCGCGGCAATCAATTCAAGCAGATAATCTGAATCCCCTTTCTTTTCAAACAGCACGATATCATCGCCTGTTTTCCTGCCTGTATTTATAGCAGCCCCGGTTACAGGCTTTGCCTTTGTGCGCATGAGGGCAGGAAATTCCAGGCGACGGTTTTTACGCAAATCAAACACGGACACACCCGCCACTTCTTCTTTTCCGCTGACGACCAGCAGGGCGTCGGGACTGCCATCGCGGGTTTCAATCGAATCGATTGCATCAATAGAAGCCAGAGACGGGTATGATTTTGCCTCCATAAAACCGGAATCATCTGGCCTGCGCAAATAAACAAGAATCTTGGCGCCTCCGGGGTCGGCCACGGCAATATCCCGTAGGCCATCACCGTTAAAATCACCGACTGAATATACGGCCCCATTATTTAAAGAGATATCTCCCGAGTAAATATCGAGGCAAATGCCGGGAATCCGGTCCGGCGCTTTTTTCTTTAATTCAAAGGTCCGGATCATGCCGGTTTGCGAGGCAATACCCGCAAAGGCTTTGGCATGGGAAGCAGATGAGAACGGGATCAAAGGATAAATATCTTTTTTAAGGTCTATTACCGATTCCGGCCCAAAGTTTTTTGCCGCTTTTTGCAATCTGACCACCAGGTGCGAAATGTCGCCCTTCATAAAATAAGCAAGGTCTGTTTTGTTGTCACCGTCTATATCGGTGAGCATGAGATGAAAGTTTTTAATTGATGAAAGTCGAAGCGTTTTTGTTTTTTTAAGGGACTCACCTTCTGATTGATCAAAAATAAAAATGCGCCGCTGGGCCATGACCACAAGCTCGTTTTTTCCGTCTTTATCCAGGTCGAAGACAAAGATTGTAAATTTGGATTTTAAAGGCTCAAGGTGATCGAATGTCCACTGGGTTGAAAATGTACCGTCCGCCCCCTGAAAGCAGACTGTCAGAGGCATGATGTCGCCCGTATAGGCGATATCGATTTTTCCGTCGCCGTTTAAATCGCCCGCCGCAAGCGCAAATACATTCTGGCCGGTTACAAATGGATCATTGTAAAATTTGGCATCTGAAAGAAGCGGTTCCCATCGATTTTTGCGTATAATCCGCTCCATGTCCGGCGGTGGATGCGACCCGTCCGACTGGTATAACACATCTATCTTTGCTTTGGCGTTGTTTATGACAAGAAGATCGTTTAACCCGTCTGCGTTCACGTCGGCCCCGGTAAGCCCGCGGATGTTCCAGTCAAGCTTTACGACCAATGGTCGTGACAGCGTATATGGTGAGGCGCCAAGCGAGAGCGAACTGGTAAAAAATATGATAAATATTACCAATAAAAATCTATTTGTCTTTTTCAAGCAATATCGCACGGGAAAATATCCCCTTTTTTTCAGAATATGTGGCGGAAATCAGGCAAAACGGCAGGCTCGATTTATCAATGTCTTTAAACGCAAACATGCCTTTTTTATTTTTTGCCAGATTTTTTTCCGCAAATGCGGCGGCGGTGGAAATCGCGTGGATGAACTGATCCACGTCAATATATGATAATGCCACGTTTCCGGAAGGAAGAATTTTCATGGCCTTTTTCATTGGCCCTGTTTTCCAGATGGTTTTTTCCGGGCGGTTTACCCGGGCGAGCACTTTTTTTAATCCGTACATGCTGCCGTAGCTGAAAAAAAACGTGTCATCACAAATGACGTATGAAAATCCCTGGCCTGTCCCCTTTGTCTGACCGGGGGCCTTCATGGTATAAATTTCATAGCCCAGATAAGTGCTTTTTTCAAATCGATCAGGGCCGCCGATCAGGGTTTTAATGCCTTCTACGGCTGTTGTAAATCCCTGGCGGTCGGAAATATTTATGCAGACCACCTCGGAAACGGGATTTTTGCCCGCTGCCGGGGCGGAATCCTGAGCATCCGGCGCAAAATTAATAAGGGAAAGACCCGTGCCCATGTTTTTCAAAAGGCTTTCACGAATATCCACGCCGGTATTGACCTTGAGTTGAGCCAGATAGCCGTTATATATTCCGCCGATCAAAGGGGCCGAAGAATTAACAAGCGCCTCAAGCCTGGTGAGAAAGGCCGGAAGATCAAATAATGTAACCCTGGCGCTTACAACATTTCCGGGTATGTAATCCGGCAATGCAAGGGGGCCTTTGCCGTATTGGAGAAGAGAGGCCAGCCCTTTTCTGTCGTTTAACAACAAACCCGAATCAATCCTGGATACGCTGATATCCGGATCGATTCCGATAAAGGCGGCGGCAAAAGATTCAAGATGCAGGCCAGCCAGGACAAGCTCGGGTGAAAACATTTGGGGCGCGTTTGCTTTTTGGCCTTTTTTAGTCTTTTTTTCATTTATTTTCCTTGCGGCCTTCTTAATCCATTGAACCGGCCTGGTAAAATCGACATAAAAATAAGCCCCGTCCCTGCCAACCCGGTCCATGGCCTCTGAAAACCGGGCGGAATCACGTAATGACGGGCCATGGTCATTGCCTAAACGCGCAATCGTATCTTTTAGCCTGGCAATGCTGTTGGACATCACCAGAACCCGGCCGGTTATGGCATATCCACCGGCATCACGAACATGCGAGTCTTTTTCAACTTCTTCGATATAAAGGGACGCGCCCAGATATTTTTCCTCCAGTATCCGGTGTTTCGAGCCTTCTTTGCGGGCATCGTGTGCGGCGGATGAGCGGATCATGGAAACAATGGTATCAATGTCTCCGTTATGCTCCATCAGAAAAACAACCGGGATATCGTCCTTTTTTCCGTTCTTTTTATCCTCCATGAATTTTTCAATATCAGACCCGACCCAAGCGACCATCCATTGACCCGGAAAAATATCGGGGAGCCTTTCAAGGGGAATGCCCATTTCTTCTTCAAAAGAGAGTGCAAAGCTCTTTTCAATTGCGTTCATATCGGCCTTTTTGCTGGATTGCATCACTTTTTTGCCGGAGCCCGGAGCAACTTTGCCTGAAAGCAGCTTCTGTGCGTATTTATGTAATGGATGGGCTTTCCATTGTTTTTGAAAAGACTTCAGATTCCGGATATAAAGACACGCAAGCGTATCTTCGGGAAGGGCGCGCACAAGGTCCGGAACGTTCCGCGCACTTGCGGCCGATAAAGGCAACGCCATGACAAGGGCGACAAAAAGACATGTGATTTTTATAAACTTCAATTTTTTTGGATTTCCCGATCTGATTTATTTTCCTGTTTTACAGGCAGATTATACCTGTAGCCATTATTAGGGTTTCTGGGATCAAAGGCAAAAGTGTCCCGGTTGGTCAGAAACATCTTCAATACGGCCGCAGGGATGGCAAAACCGAGCCCTTCGGCTCCCGCCGCAATCACCTTCATGTTATTGACGCCGACCACCTCTCCCCTGAGATTAAAAAGCGGCCCCCCGGAGTTACCGGGGCTGATCTGGGCCGTGGTCTGCACATAAAGACGGCCTGAAATAAGACGATTCTTAATGCTTACAATTCCCCTTGAAACAGAGCGCTCAAGGCCTAGCGGATTTCCAATGGCAAAGACCGGCTCGCCTTGTTTCAGAATGTCTGAATCGCCTATGGGGACGGTTGAAAATTTGGGATGGTCCTTGTCATCAATCTTTAACAGGGCCAGGTCCCAGTCCGGGCTGTCAGCCACAATCCGGATATTTTCAAACCGTTTTTTTGTCATGGTCGAAATGTCGGATCCGGCCTTTTCGAACACGGTCACCGTTATGCGGTTTTCACCGGCAATTACATGGTGGTTGGTGATAAGATACCCCTTTTGATTGATAATAAACCCGGACCCCAGCCCGGTGGGCGTCTGAACGGTGACAACCGAGCCGCCTTCATTTTCAACAAGATCCCGGATGGGAGCAAGACGTCCCTTTTTCAAAACCCTGTAGAGATTTTTCGTAAAATCCCCTTTTTGGGCAGGCGAAGATGTGTCCAGAACGGCGGTGATGTTATCCTTTGGGATGGCAAGGAGGGTAAAACCAAGGTCCACAAAAATACGATCCGATTTTTTTTCAATAATTCCAGCCGTTATTGATGTCCCATCGTTAAGCTGGATTGTGCTCATACCCATGCACCCAGCCGCCGCGCAGATTACAAAAAGAAAAAAAAGTCGTTTCATCATACAAACCGCCGCATGTCGAGTACTTGTTTATTATGGTCAAATGTCCCGGACTCCACGAGCCGGACATTTACCTCCCAGCCTAGAAATTCAGAAACCGCCTTGTGTACTTCCTCGACAAAACGCCTCTGTTTTTTCATTTCGTCAAAAAAGAAACGGTCTGATATTTCAATACGGACAAAAAGCTGGTCTGCATCATCATTACGCTCCACAACAAGCTGGAACACTGGCGCAGACCCGTTTATGCGCGCCAGTATCCTGCCGATCTGGTCCGGCGTGATGCTTACGCCCCTTAAAATCATTACATCGTCACAACGCGAAAATATACGGGAAATCCTGCAATGGGTCCTGCCGCACGAACACGGAGCTTCGTCGATCTTTGTGATATCGCCTGTTTTAAAACGGATAAGGGGAAACGCCTCTTTTGAAATGGTCGTGATAACAAGCTCTCCTTCCGAACCTGGCGGAAGCACGTCGCCTGTTGCGGGATCAATCACTTCGGCGATAAAATGATCTTCGGCAAGGTGAAGGCCGTTTTTCGCCGGGCATTCCCAGGCCACACCCGGAACGAAGGCTTCCGTAAGCCCGTAAGTATCCGCCGCCGGGATATGGAGGCGGGATTCAATCTCCGCGCGCATGGACTCCCCCCATGGTTCGGAGCCAAACACGCCCAGTTTCAGTACAAGTGCATGGGGATCAACGTCCATTTCCTCCATGGCTCTGGCCAGTCTCAGGGCGGCGGTCGGGGTTGAAATTAAAACAGTGGTTTTAAAATCCCTCATGACTTTTACCTGTTCGGCCGGCTTGCCGCCCGACATGGGGATGACCGATGCGCCGATCCGTTCGGCTCCGGCCTGGAATCCAAACGGGCCGGACATGCTCCCGAAATTTAAAGCCACCTGGAGCACATCGTCTTTAGTCACGCCCATGGCAAAAAGATTCCGGGCCGTAAGTTCGGTCCAATTAATCATGTCGTTTCGGGTAAAACCTATGACGATGGGCTCGTCAAAATTAAACGAGGTCGTGTGCAGGCGCACAACCTCCCGCAGGGGCACGGCAAAAAGATCATAGGGATAATTTTTGCCCAGATCCTTTCGGGTGAGAAACGGGAGTCTTTTTAAATCATCTAAAGAGCGCAGGTCCTCGGGCACGAAATCGATTTCCCGAAATATTTTCCGAAAATGGCGAACGTTTTTATACACACGGTTTAATGTCGCCTGCAGGCCTTCCAATTGAACCTGCGAAAGTTCCTCACGATCGATGCATTCAATCTCCTGCTTCCAAAACGGCATGGTTTAATCCTCCTTTTCAAGCTACAGGCTTTTTCGACAATCAATTTGACAAGGCCGGAGGGAGGAAGATAATACTTCTTTCGTATATCTCCGACCGATAACGCAGTCAAACGGCATCGTTTGCTCTCCTTTTCAATCGATAGACTTTTCGACAATCAATTTGACAAGGCCAGAGGGAGGAAGATAATACTTATTTCGTATATCTCCGACCGATAACGCAGTCAAATTGATTGTCGAAAAGTCTATTCCCAGATCTCGCGCTGTTCACGGCCAAGATACGCCCTTTTTACCTCGGGATTTGAAAGAAGTTTTTCGGCGTCCGCCTCAAGGACGATCCTTCCTGTTTCAAGCACGTAACCCCTGTCCGAAATCTTTAAGGCGGCATTGGCGTTTTGTTCGATGAGCAGAACCGTAAGCCCGTTTTCAGATTGCAGTTCTTCTATGATGCGAAAGATTTCCTTAACAATCAAAGGTGCAAGACCCATGGATGGTTCATCTAAAAGCAGGAGCCGCGGCCTCGACATCAGGGCCATGGCCAAAGCCAGCATCTGCTGTTCGCCACCTGAAAGAGTGCCCGCGTACTGATTCTGCCGGTCCCGTAATACCTCGAAGCGTTCAAACATTGACTCGATTTCGCACTTCAGTTGTTTGCGGCCAAAGCGGCGGTAAACCTGGAGCCCGCCAAGCTCGAGATTGTCGTGGACTGACATTGGGGCAAAAATCTGCCTTCCTTCAGGAACATGGGCGACCCCCATGGCCACGAGTTTCTGAGCGGCAATGCCTGTGATATCTTTGCCGTCGAGATATATCTGCCCTTCGGCTACCGGCTGCAACCCGCTTATGGCCCTTAAGGTGGTGGTCTTCCCCGCCCCGTTTGCGCCTATAATGGTAACGACCTCACCCTTTCCAACGTGGAGGGAAACGTTCTTGAGAACATGAACCAGGCCGTAATTACTGTTCACATTTACGAGGCGGAGCATAGGTGGTCAAATCTCCTCTATTCACCCAGATATGCGGTGATGACATCCGGATTTTCCTGAATTTGTGCCGGTGTCCCCTCGGCGATGAGCATTCCAAAATTAAGCACTGCAACATGGTCTGAAATACCCATGACCAGCTCCATGTCGTGTTCGACCAGGACAACAGTTACGCCCAGGGCCCTGATGTTTCCGATCAGCTCGCCCATGGCAATGGTTTCACGGGTATTCAAGCCCGATGCAGGCTCGTCTAAAAGCAATAGCTTCGGCTCGGTTGCAAGCGCCCTTGCGATTTCAAGCATCCTCTGGTTTCCCAAAGGAAGGCTTCCGGCAAGGATATCCGCTGAAGCGTCCAGTCCCACGAATCTTAACCAATGTCTTGCATCTTCGCGTATTTTTTTCTCTTCCGGGCGCATAACCGGCGGGAGAATGCACGAAAGGATCAAACCCGTCTTTGATCTTAAGTGCCGGCCGACCATGACGTTTTCAATAACCGTCATTTCAGAAAATATCTGTACACTCTGAAATGTCCGGCATATACCTAAAGAGGCGATCACGTGTTGTTTGCAAGCATTAATATCCCGGTTTTTAAAAACGATTCTCCCGGATGTCGGCGGCAAAAAGCCGGTAACCATGTTAAATATGGTTGTCTTACCCGCCCCGTTTGGTCCTATCACGGAGGTGACGGTGTCACGGTCCACGACAAAATCAAGGCGGTCCACGGCCACGACTCCGCCGAATTCCTTTCTCAAACCATAAAATTCAAGGATTGGTTCACCCACTAGGATAACGCCTCCCCGCCATCCTGGCAATGGCTTTGAAGACCAGTGAGCCCAATGTCGAAATCCCGCCGAACAGCCCTTCCGGCATAAAGAGCATTATAAAAAGAAGGATACCGCCGTAAACGATGGTATCGTAGTCGGGTTTATAAGCAATGCCGACACCGGCGAAGGTATCCGCAGCCATGGAAAGGAGTTCGGGAAGAAGAGAAAGGAGAATACCCCCGGCAACGGCTCCCCAGAGGGAGTGCAGCCCGCCCACCGCCACCATGGTCACGAGCAGAACGGAATACATGATATCAAAGGGACCGGGGTCTATATAGTTCACGTAATAGGCATATAGGCTTCCGCTCACGGCCGCATATACCGCGCTTAAGATAAATATCTGTATCTTGTAGCGCGTAATGTTAACCCCAACGGCCGATGCTGCGTCTTCACTGCCGTGTATGGCACGAAGTCCCCTTCCAACCCTTGATTTCACAAGATTTATGGCAAAAAAAAGGCCAACGGCAAAAATAATCCAGACAAAATAATAATACCTGATATCCGAATCAAGGGCAAAGCCGAATAATTTTATTCTCGGGATATCGATTATTCCGGCCGGACCATTGGTGATATCAATGGCGGCAACAGAGACGATATGAACGATGGACGCAAACCCGAGGGTGGCCATTGCCAGGTAATGGCCTTTTAAGCGCAATGAAGGAACGCCGATCACCAGTGCGATAAAAACGGCCGCAAGCACACCCGCTCCCATGGCAAGCCAGGGGGACCAGCCCAGATGTGTTGTCAGGATACCGGCCGCATAGGCGCCGATGGCCACAAAGGCGCCGTGGCCCAGGGAAATCTGACCCGCATACCCCATCAAAAGGCAGAGTCCAACGCAGGCCATACAGTTAAAGGCGGTAAATACGAGTACTCCGAGATAGTAATCGTTTGATATCCAATGGGGAAGCGCAAGCATGAAAATAACGAACACCGAGAATCCTATGTAATCCTTCCCTTGCATATCAGAACTCTTTTAGACGGATCTCTTCGGATTTTCCAAAGATACCGCCGGGACGCACGAAAAGGACAAAAAGCATTACGATAAGGGCAATGGCGTCCATGTAATGGGACGATATATACCCGCCGGACATGGCTTCGAGGATCCCGATCAACAGACCGGCCACAACCGCGCCTCCGCTGTTGCCGAGCCCCCCGAGAACGGCGGCGCCGAACCCTTTCAGGCCAAGAAGCGCTCCCCGGCCGTAATCCATCTGGATAATCGGCGTGATAATAATTCCGGCGACGGCTCCGATGCCGGCGGACAGTGCAAATGAAAGCATGACCATGAGCCGGTCGTTTATACCGCAAAGCCTGGCCGAGTCCCGGTTTATGGAACAGGCCCGCATGCATTTGCCGGTGAGAGTGAAATTAAAAAAAAGGATATACGCTGAGACCACCGCTGCAAGTATGCCGATAATCCAGAGAGTCTGAGGCATTATCGTGGCTCCGAAGAATTCAATGGGGCCGGTCTGAGTGAACTGGCGCATATAAAGAGACCCCTTGCCCCAGATACACATGGCCAAGCCTTTTAAAAGGATTGAAACCGCGATTGTGATTATTATCAGGCGAAGTACCGTCGGCTCCCTGACGGGGTTGATGGTCAATCTTTCCATGAGAAAACCGACAATGGTGACAAAAAGAACGGAAAGCAGAAAAGCAAACGGCATTGAGAGGCTTAAGTTCATTGTCAGGGTAACCATCATCAGGCCTCCGAGCACGACAAACTCGCCCTGTGCGAAATTGATAATCCCGGTGGAATTGTAAATCATATTAAAACCAATGGCAACCAGCGCATAAATGCTTCCCCGCTGAATCCCCATGAAAAGAAATTGCAGTATGTCGTTTGGATTTATCACATCTCAATCCATTTAATAAGCCCGGTTGACGGTTGCATGAATTATTGGAACAAACCGTCAACCGGTTACCGTAAACCGATAACTGATAACCATATATAAAATCCGTCCGCTGCCAATATGATTGACAGCGGACGGATAACACAAATGCCTTAGGGCTCGTAAAAAGCTCCATATGCACGGCGAGCGCAACGCCGCAGATGGGCTTTTTACGAGTCCGTCATCATCTACTTCAGGACGACAAACTTCCCGTTCTTGACAGTCAGCATGTCAAAAGAGCTCTTGTCCAGGCCGCTGTGATCGGTCGGAGAGAACTTAAACGAACCGCTGATTCCCACAAACCTGATTTTTTCAATAGCGTCCCGGATTGCGGCCGGGTTGTCACCGGCCATTTTCAGGGCCTTTACTATGATATTAATGGCATCATATGCATGACCGCCGAACGTGCTGGACGGCTCCTTGAAGCGGGCTTCGTATTCGGCCTTATAGGCGGTTAGAACCTTTTTCTGAGGATTGTCTTCGGCAACCGTATCAACGGCAAGAAGCCTGCCGCCGGGAAAGATGAGTCCGTCCGCAGCCTTGCCCGCAGCTTTAACATACTTGATGTTTCCAAACCCGTGGCTCTGGTAGAGCTGAATATTCATTTTAAGCTGGGCCATGTTTTTCGGAACAATGGACTGAGCAGGAACAATTGACCAGTTGACAATGGCCTGTGCCCCGGCATTTCTGATATTTACCAGTTGGGCCGTCATATCGGTATCGGCCGGGGTATAGGTTTCATCCGCCACAATTTCAAGGCCATATTTCCCGGCCATTGATTTGAGCTGCTTCCTCCCGGCATTTCCGAAACCGGTTGTACCGGTTATGAGCCCGACCTTTTTTATGCCGCGTTCATTCATATTTTCATAAATCCTGCGCACGGCGTCGCTGTCGTTCTGGGCTGTCTTGAATATCCATTTCCGTTCGCTCACGGGAGTTATGATGCTTTCCGCAGCAGCGCAGGAAATCATGGGCACCTTTGCCGCTGAAACGATCGGAACGCAGGCAAGGGATGTCCCGCTTCTGGATGGACCGATTATGGCGCATACCTTGTCTTTTTTGATAAGTTTCTTTGCGGCATTTACGGCCCTGGTGTTCTGCCCCTGGCTATCCTCGATGTAAAGTTCTAGTTTATGGCCGTTGATACCACCGGCGGCGTTGATCTTCTCGGCGATCATTTTAACCGTATTCATCTCGGGCTCACCGAGCCAGGAGGCTTTCCCCGTAATGGCGTAGATGCATCCCACCTTGTAAGACTTTTCAGCGGCATAAGCGGCAATCGACGTAAAAATAAACAGGCCAGTTACGATCAGTAATACGACTTTTCTTTTCATCATACCCCTCCTAATTGTTTTTGTTAGCGACACACCTGCCTTAACGGCGACTCAAAGCAAAAGCGCAAACTCACCTTATAATACAAAAAAAATTTGTGCATAAGCGATATGAATATCATTTTCAGGCGCCGTGTCAACAGCAAGCTACATGATCTGATGGGTTATAAAGGAAACGGAACCGGGCAAAGCCCGGTGCCTTCATCGAGTCCGGCCATAATATTCATGTTCTGGACCGCCTGTCCGGCAGCGCCCTTGACAAGGTTGTCTATGGCCGACATCAGGATCAGACGCCGGTTCTTTTCATCAATTACAAATCCAATATCGCAATAATTGGTAAAACGGACGTTCCTGGTGTCAGGAGACGTTCCATCGGTATTTATCCTGATGAATTTTTTATCCGAGTAATATTTTTTAAGGCATTGAGCAATATCGTCCGACCCGGCGCCGGCCGAAAGATCAGCGTAAATGGTCGACTCCATGCCTCTGGACATGGGCATGAGATGGGGCACGAACGTGATATCTACCGGTTCGCCTGCGAACAGGCAAAGGATCTCCTCTATTTCGGGCTCATGCCTGTGAGCCGCTACTTTATAAGCCCTTACGGATTCATTGGCCTCGCAGAAATGGGTTGGCAGTGAAAGCCCGCGGCCCGCACCGGAGACGCCCGATTTTGCATCAACAATAATCCCGGAGGCAGAAATAATCCCATCGGAAACCAGGGGAAGAAGGGGAAGAAGAGTGCAGGTAGGATAACAGCCGGGATTCCCAACCAAAGACGCAACCGCGATATCAGCACGGTAAATTTCACTTAATCCGTAAACTGCCGTTTTCAGCAGGTCCGGGCACAAGTGGGACTCATATGCGGATTCATACAGGTTTGGGTCTGAAAACCTGAAATCAGCCGAAAGATCGATGACTTTTTTATTGCATTCCAGCAGGTCCGGGACAAAATTCATGGGAATACGATGAGGCAAGGCCGTAAAGACGATATCGGTCTTTGCACACAATTGCCCGGTATCTATCGGCTCACACCGAAGATCGACACGACCCCGCAAGGCTGGAAATATATCTTCAATCCTTTGCCCGGCATATTGTCTGGATGTCAGGATCGTAATTTCAACCCCGGGATGCCCCGAAAGGATACGGATCAGCTCCGCTCCGGCATAACCGGTCGCTCCAACAATACCGACCCTGATCATAAAATTATTCCTTTAAAAATAATGGCGTCGTAAAAAGTCCCATCTACTGCGTTGTAGCGGGTCGCGATGTATGCCTCCGCTTTCGCGACACCACTACGCCTTGTATATGGAACTTTCTACTTAGCCATCTTTACCGGGTTGCCTGACTTTTTACGAGTCCGTCAAAAATGACGGCCTCGTAAAAATCGTTTTCTGTGTTTATCAAATCTTTTCCATTGACTCAAGAGGTTTTCCGGGGCAATGGAGACCGCACCCCGTTATCCGGAAATCTCCGTCAGAAAACCGGAAATAACTTCATTAACGGCTTCCGGGCGTTCAAGGGGTGAAAGATGGCCTGCGTCCTTTATAATAAACAGCCTCGAGTCGGATATATGTTCGACCAGATAAGCGCCGTATTTACCAGGCGTGATAAGATCATCGCTCCCGGTAACAACAAGCACCGGGACCTTGACTGCAGAAAGATCACCCATCCGGTCAAAGGTGTTGCAGGCTGTAAAATCCCCTGTTGCCGTCTCCACCGATAAAACCGAAATATCCCTGATCAGCGGCTTCATTTTTTTTGAATCCGATTTGGGAGAAACGGCAAAGGCGGCAATCATGTCAAGATGCTCTTCGATCCCCTTTTTGAGGGTATCGAAGAGGAGCCTGTTAACCGTAAGCTTTGCCCCCGTGTGCATGAGAATTCCGGCGACAAAAAATTCCGGATACCTGATCAGCAGGTCGAGACAGACAGCCCCGCCCATGCTGAGGCCGCAAAGGACCGGCTGCCTGGCCCCCGTGTGTCTCACCAGGTCCATAACCGCATCGGCATATTCGGTGATGTTTTTTTTGGCCGGGTTCCGGCTTTCCCCGTGTCCCGGGAGATCAATTGCGATGGTTGCCGCAAGCCCGGGGAAAGCGCCAAGCTGGCGCTCCCACAGCCCCTTGGAAAGACCGGCGCCATGGACCAGAAAAAGCGTTTTATCGCTATCCCCGTTTAGATCCAAATCAGATATGTATGCTGTCTGGTTATAAAAAAGCGTCTTCATAACGGTTATCCTCCATCTAGGAATATGGGACTTTTATCCTGCAAAAAGCGCTTACCCGTGAGCTGCCGACTTACCGGCAAGAGCCCTGTAACGCCGGGCTTCGGAATTGTTCCCGTTCTCTTCATAAATTTGTGCGATTTTCTCGAAAGTAGCCTTACGGTTATCCGGATCATCGGTGACAAGAGAAAAATATACCTCGAGAAGACGTGCAGACCGGTCGTTGGATTTGAAACAGAGATCAGCATAACGACGTTTTACAATGGGATCAACCGCGCATCCGCATCCGGCGCAATGGTTGAGTATCCATGCGTACGATTCACGGGCCTTGACGATCTCGCCCCTTGCTTCGTAAGTTTTGGCAAGCCCCCTTGTCAGGTGTTCGTCCTTGCCGTGCATCCGAATACCCTGATTGAAAACATTTTCAGCTGCGTCATAGGCCCCGATCTGGAAAAGCGTCTCCCCGGCAAGCAGTTGCATGGGCTTTGCCGACCGGATCGATTCAGGGGCGGTCGAAAGGCGGGCCATGGCTATTTTCGGGGTCCCCGCTTCCCAGAAAAGTTCGCAGAAGAGCTGATACACCCTTATATCATAGGGACTCTGTGCCACATATTCATCCAAAAGAGCCAGGGCGTTGTTAAAATCGGGCAAATGGATATAAGCCGTTGCAAGCTCAAGCGGAATAAAGGTAGTTGAACCGGCATTTTCCTCATGTGCCATGGTCAGTTCACGAACCGCAGCTGCAAAATCCGCCTGGTTCAATGCGATATATCCTTTTTTAAAAGCATCCCCGTATCCGGCATATGCCTTTTGAACCGCTTCCGGAAGGGCGTGAAGAAGGATTGAAAATATTTCGTTCTCGGACTGGGGCGTCATATCCACGGGTTCGGAAAGGACAAGGGGCTGTGCCGCAGATTCAACCTCTCCGCCCTCATCCTTATCGGCTTCAACAAAACCGGTACGAGTTTCTTCATTCCCGCTATCCAAATCCATTGGCGATTCCGTCAGGCACTCAGTTTCTGCTTCTTGCCCCCCCGAAGAAAGAGACGCGATCTTTTTCTCAACCATGGTTGAAAAAGAACCATCCGTCGTAAGTTCAAGGGCCAGACGATAAAAGGTCCTGGCTTCCTCATGATCTCCCAGTTGGGCCATCTCGTCACCGGTTCCGACATGTCCGCGGGCAAGGGCTTCGGCCGCATCACGATGCTTTGTCTCTATCCTGTCAAGAAAGTGAATTTTTTCCGGATACCGCCTGGTTATCTTATCGATTGCCTTTTCAAATTCTATTTTAGCGTCACCAAAAGCGGATTTTTTTAAGAATTCATCACCCTTGAATTCATGCTCCTCCGGAGACTTCCCCCTGAAGATATCAAAAAAACTCATATATTTTCTCCCAAAAATCCGATTATATCTTTTTAAGCCTGATTACGGAATGTAAAATTTATTCATGCCTGATGTGCTTTTTATGAAGATATGATTTAGCAGCGGAAACCCCCTGCTCAAATCCTTCAACGATCTTTTGTTCGTTTTTGCTGAGCCGGTTTATTTTAAAATGCCGGGGCGGATAAATCACATCTATGCTGTGATGCCGCTCAAGTTTATCGAGCTTACGGTTGTAAGCGTCATAATGTCCCTGGAGAGCGGACAGGAGAAAGCTGTATTGTTCATCCCGGTAATATGTCTCATAGAGCATATTCACCCAAAAAGAGTCCGTGTATTTACGGTAACCTTTCGGCCGTGTGAGCACAACGAGAATATCTTTTTCCTCAAAGCCCATTTCAAGGGCTTTTTCGAAAGGTATGGCATCCAGCACTCCACCGTCTATAAGCAGATCTTTTCCGTATGGAACAAACCCCCGGTAAAAAAAAGGCATTGCAGCGGTTGCCTTCATGGCATCGGATAAGTTGTCGGTCTTGCTGTTCAAAAACAGAATGTCGGGTGGCGCGTCCCGAAAAAAACGGGTCGCCGCAAGCAGAACCGGACAGGCCATGGTTCTTAATCGCTTGATGTTTAACGGCTCATCCCCCGAAATGATGTAATCCGTCATCCAGTCGAGATTTAAAATATGTTTTTCCGGCCTGAAAATATTGCTTATCCGGATAAAATGGCCACAAGTCAGCTCAGAAAAAAAAGCGTCCCTGGCGATGTGTATCTGGTTTGCCGCATATACGATGCCGTTTAATGCACCGGCCGAGGCGCCGATTATAAGCTTCCACGGATTGAAGCCATGTTCCGTGAATGCCTGGAGTACGCCCACGGTAAAAATACCGCGCATCCCTCCGCCCTCGAGAACCAGGACCTTTTTATTCGGAAAGCCCCTCAATCTGGACCGGACACTCCTGGAAATATAAGATGTTCCTTCAATGAAATTCATTCAGCCAGCTTTACGGTAATATAATAACCATGTTCTCCCCTCTGCAGAAGAATAACAACCGACTCTTTCCAGCGTTTTTTAACAACAGCCCTGTAAAATGCATCCGTATCATTGCATATCTGGTTATCAATCTTTCTGATCACATCCCCGGGCCTGACACCTATGCCGGCAAGGGGCGATCCGGAATCGATTTGAGAGATAATAACCCCTGATGAGGCATAAATATTGTTAAAATTATTTTTTTTGTCAATGCCGACCACCTTTATGCCGAGAAGACGATGGCCAAGAGACGGCGCCAGATCCTCCGGAAAAATACCGGCAACAACCTTTCCTGAAAGATTCTTCTTTCCCCTTAAAATCTTTATGGGCATTGTCCGGCCTTTTGAGGCTCCCCTTAAAACAGACCGGTAATCATAGACCGAATGAATAAGGGTTTTATCCAGTTCAAGTATAACATCTCCCGGCGTGATATTGATTTTCCCGGCCGGGCTGGATGGGGCAACGGATTTTACGACAACGCCGTTTCCTTTTTTTATATTTAGATAGTCGGCAAGGTTTGGGGAAATGTTGCCAACAATAAGACCTATCCACCCGGGAACGACTTCGCCGTAGTCTATCAGGTCGGCAACGATCTTTTTCGCCCTGTTGATCGGAATGGCAAACCCGATCCCTTCGGCGTTTTTGTAAATGGCGGAATTGATGCCGATGAGTTCGCCCAGGATATTCAACAGCGGCCCCCCGCTGTTGCCTGGATTGATGGACGCATCCGTCTGGATAAAATTACGAAAAATATGCTTGTCGATACGTACACTGCGATTCACGGCGCTCACAACCCCGGTCGTGACTGTATTGGAAAACCCATAGGGGTTGCCTATGGCAATCACCGTCTCCCCTATCATAAGGTCGTCGGAATTCCCCATTTTTACATCCGGGAGCAATTCATCGGGTGCTATTCTCAGAACGGCAAGATCCGATTCGGAATCCGCACCGACAATTTCGGCCTCAAGCCGTCGCCCGTCTTTCAGGACAACGGTTATTTTGCCCCCCCGGGCAATGACATGGGCGTTGGTAAGAATAAAACCCCGTTTTCCGTCTATGATGACGCCTGAACCGAGGCTGGTTAGTTTCTGCCGTTTTTCAACGCCGGGATCGAAAAAATTCTTGAAAAAATCATCCCGTCCATGAGCTGAAAAGGGATTGACACGCCTTCGGACCTCGTATTGTGTGCTGATATTGACGACTGCAGGGCTGATTTGCCGAACAGCCCTGACAACGTCGTTTTCCCGGAGATTAACGGCGGCATGGGTAGGGCTTGTACCCGGAGGCATATAAAAAAACGACACTATTATGATGAGAAAAAACGTTCCGGGCGGCAGCCTTTTTTTCACTGACATTTATACCTGATCCTCTTTATTGACATGGATTTTTAATGTTGAAAATTCAAAAAAGAAATGATATACATCAATTGATAGCGTAAATTTTAAAAAAGTGCCATATTTACCATGACGGCGTAACCCTTAATACAATTTCACAGACAATGGAAGCACAAACCATGTTTCAGTTAATGCTTTTTGTCGGAAGCATCATCGCCTTTATAATCGGCGGGCTGATCGTAATGATCGGAATCGGCGCCATAACCGGGTGTGCGGGCGGACTGCTGATAATGTGCACCGGCACGGTAATCACTTTTATCAGTGCCTGGTCTGCGGTCACCTTCTTCCTTCCGTCGCCTGCAACATCCGCGCCGGTTGCAGGGGCCATTAATCTCATTAAGAGAAACGGCCGCTGGATTTAGCTTACTTCCTGCCCCTGATTTCTTTTTCCAGTGAGATAACCTTTCTTGAAAGGGAGTCGACCCTCTTTGTCAACTTGTTGACCTGGTCCCTTGAGGCAAGGTTCATCATGGCCAGAGCATCCGTGACACTCTGATCTATATTTTCAAGTATCCAGTTCTTTACACCGCTGGTATAGGATACAATCTCATTTTTAAGATTTTTCCCTTCGGATTCGGATATCTCTTTATCCCGCACCAGGGTGTTTATTAACCTTTCGATCTCATCTTTAGACATTGTAAACGCGTTCTGCCACAGTGAAACATACTTACGGCCGTAGCCAAACAATGTTCCCCTGCCCTTTCTCAGCATCTGCATCAATACTGAAGACGGCAGCGCCTTGCCGGTCTCCTTTTTTTCACGACCCAGAAGCTGGGAGACAAGCTTTGCCGTCAGATCATCCCCGCTTTCATTATCGATTATCATTACTTCCACGCCTGATTTAATCAGTTCAGCGATTTTCTCCATGGTAATATACTGTTTATCATTGGTATCATAGAGCTTTCTGTTGGTATACTTTTTGATTAAATGCATTTTTCCTCCTTGTGGAATGACGAAAGCCTGATTGCCCGCAAGATCATCCGGGCGGATGCATGGTCAAACGTTAACGGATGTATGTGTAGCAAAAATTAGGATTGCATTTCAAATAAAATCCTGTTAATAAAAATTTTATGCATTTCTCCCCATATTAATACACTGGATCAATACACTCCTGGCCCCGTGGCCCCGGTTCGAATCGTAATTGAGCAGGTTTTTATGTTATAAAAACTTCTCGGCGGCAAAGATTATCGGGATAATTTTTATTTTTCAAGGAGACGCGGTTATGAAAAAAAATGTTGAGATAATGGATAATATTGATAATTTCTGGCTTCACATGGACAATCCAACCAACTTAATGATCATCACCGGCTTCATGCAATTCGACAAGCCCCTTGACTTTGAACGCCTTACGGAAACCATAAAGAACCGACTCCTCTGCTATGACAGATTCAAAAAACGGATCGTTCGTCCCATGACCGGTGTTGGAAATGCCGTGTGGGAACTTGACCCTCATTTCGATCTGCGCTCCCATCTCCAGCGCATTGCCCTTCCGTCCCCGGGTGGCAAGGCTGAACTCGAGGAGGTGCTCAGTGATCTGAGCGTGTCCCCCCTTGATTCAACCAAGCCCCCGTGGCAGTTTCATTATATCGAAAATTATAAAAACGGCGGTTCAGTCCTTTTCTCGAGGATTCACCATTGCATCGCCGACGGCATAGCTCTTGTCAAACTTCTCCTTTCCATGGCCGATGAAACGCCAGATGCCCAGTGGAGCGCCGTCATGAAAGAGAAAAAACGTGAAAAAGAGCCTGTATTTGACATGTTCCCGCCTCTTGAATCGGCATTTAAAAAAATTTCCAGGGCCAAGCGACGCGCCAGCAAAGCGGCCCGTTTTATGACAAAAGAGATTGATGCAAGCATCTCCAATCCCTTGCATTTCCTGGAACGAAGCAAGACCGTGAGTAAATTCATCCTGGACACCGCAACGGTGCTCAGCAAGATCATGCTGCTTCCTGCAGACCGTAAAACAGCCTTTAAGGGTGGACTCGGGGTTCGGAAAAGCCTTGCATGGTCGGAAGATCTCCCCCTCCAGGATATCAAGGCTGTTGGTAAATACTTTAACGCCACAATTAACGATATCCTTGTGGCCCTTGTTACCGGCGCATTGCGCAGGTATCTTCAGCAATGCAATAACCTGGTTGGCGACCTTGACCTTCGCATGGCAATGCCGATCAACATCCGGCCCATGGACAGCAAAATAGAACTCGGGAACCAGTTCAGCCTGATTCTTGTGGCGCTCCCCGTTCATATAGATGATCCCGTATTAAGGATACGCGAAGTTCAGCGCAGGATCAGGGACCTCAAGGAGGCGCCGGATGCGGCTGTTGCATGGGTGGTCTTAAACGCCCTCGGCGTTTCATCGGCAAAGCTTGCAAAGACAGGCGCCACAATGTTTGCCAACAAAACCACCGGGGTTTTGAGCAATGTTCCCGGCCCGCGCCATGCCCTGTATTTCGCAGGCGAGGAAATCAAGAAAATCATGTTCTGGGTGCCCCGGATCGGCGGCCTGGGCATAGGTATCAGCATTATCAGTTATAACAACCGGGTCTCGGTCGGCATTGCAACCGATACTGGGCTGGTAAAAGACCCGAAAACCATTTTGGAAAATTTTGTAAATGAATTCAGAATGCTTCTTGGCATGTATAAGGCGGGCAAAATGGAAAAAGATCCGCTTGTCATAAATGACAGATCCATGGAGGCCGACATTCCTGTCCCGCCACAGGTCATGCCGGCCACAAATGTCCAGGCCATCCGCTGCAAGGCAACGACCAAAAGCGGCAAGCAATGCCTGAACCGTGCCGCCACAAACTCCATGTACTGCACCATTCACCTCACCAAGTATGAAAAACTGACGGAAAACGAAAATAAAGAGAGTTCCGCCGGATAATCTGCATTATAAAAACCGAAAAAAAGGAGACAGCCATCACCGAGGCCGCCTCCTTTTTTTATATCCGTTTGCGGTTTACACTTGACGGGTAAGAGCACTTACTCCTCTGTTTTGAACCGAGAACCGTTAACCGGCAACCGCATCAGATGCCGGCACACCTCAATTAACCCGGAAAGATCATGTATGGACTCATCTGAAAACGGGATAGTATGGATAACACCAGCAGGTCCAGCTTCCGTTTCCAGAGCCTTTAATGCATGGGCATCGCTTCGCGCGAGCCGTTGTTCCAGTCGGTATGCGATTGAAATTTTTTCTCCGAGTTCCCCGGGCTGAAACTGGGGCGGGTCTTTTTCAAGGGAATCATGATTTTTAAATTCATGGACCCTGTTGACGATAAACCCCGCAAACGAAAACTTGCGTTCAACGAGTTTATGTGCAAGACCGACCGCTTCGGTTCTCGGAAACGCCTGTGGAGTGGTAACGGCAAAAAAAATGGTTGAAGGGCTTGACAGGAGTGATTTTACAGCGGACGCACGGCGCCTGAAACCGTCAAAAAGCAGATCATTCCAGAGCTGAAAAAAAGCCAGGAGATCGGTTAATGCGTTATGCCCCACGACCTGGCCGACGGCTTTTAAGACAGGTGTCGCCAGAAAATTAAAAATTCGGCTGCTCCATTGTCCCGCCTTGATATAGGGCTGGAACAGCTTGAGAAAATACCGGTGCCCGAGAAGGTCTAAAACCCTCTGGGGAGCCTCCAGAAAATCAAGCGCCCGACGACTGGGCGGTGTATCGAGTACTATCCGGTCATACCCCCCCCCGGTAAAAACCTCATAAAGCTTTTCCATGGCCATGTATTCATGGGAACCGGCCATATTTCGGGAAATATGCATGTAGTAACGATTGTTTAAGATATGGTCTTTAAGTCCGTTCGGCGCATATCGTTTGATCAGCATATCGAAAGTATATTGCGGATCAAGCATCATGGCATAAAGCTCCCCGGACAGTTCCGGGGTCTTACCTGTGTTTACACGCTGGGGTTCATGGCTTAACGGAGAAACTCCAAGGGCGTCGGCAAGCCGCCTGGCGGGGTCCACGGTAAGAACCAGGGTCTTGTGACCGGACATGGCACAGGATAGTCCCAGAGCCGCTGAAATTGTAGTTTTTCCCACTCCCCCGCTGCCGCAGCAGACGATAACCATGGGGTCGGCTTCGTCGGTACGGATCGTGTCTCGAATATCCCTGTATTCCATGAATCAGGCCTTTTTCAGACTCCAGGAGAGTTTCCTGACCTCTTGTGTCGACAATTCGTTCGTAAAAAAAAAGGGAAGCCGGATCACCGGGCATGTTACGTTTGCCAGAATCTGATCGATATAAGCCTGCTGGGACTGACACCGATTGACCCATGATTTGATAAGCCGCGTCTGTCCCCTGTCGGGAAAGAACCGTTTTATGTCCTCGGATTCTTCAGAGGTAAAAATATCGGGATAGACTGAATTGATAAAAATCGGGGAAACATCAACGCCGACATCTCTTTTGGCGGCCGCCATCATTTCAAGGGTTTCATTAACGGGTAATTCCTCCGGAAGTGTGGCAACGGTAACGGCCGTGCGCGAAGAATCGGTAACGAGTTTTCGGATGTCCTCCACCTGGGCGGCTATGGGGCCGACCCGTATCATATCACCGAGGTTTTTCGGCAGGCTCAGGAGACTCAGTCCATGTCCTGTTGCAGGTGCATCAACGATTATCCGGTCAAATGCGGGCCCATCTTTATCCGGTCCTCCCGTAAACCACCGCCATATCCTGCCAAGGGTCATTATCTCCTTTAAACCCGGGGTCGCCGCAAGGAGATAATCAAAAAGCCGGCTTTTTGTGATGCGGCCGGCAATAAAGCCTGACTTCATGTGGTGGTGAGTGTAGGCAACCAGTTCGGCCCTTGGGTCAACACCGGTGGTCCATATTCTGGAAGAAACCCGGGAAGGTTCGTTCCCGGCGTCCGACTCTCCAAAAAACTGGGCTGTCCCGGCACTGTCGCCGATCTCGACAATCAAAGTCGTGAGGCCCATTTTTTCAGCAATAAAAGCAAGGCAGACAGATAACGTAGTCTTGCCGGTGCCGCCCTTGCCCATGACAAAAATCAGGCGACTTGAAAGCAGATTGGAAACTGCTTCCAAATCGCCGTGGCAGCTTAACAATTCATTTATATCATAGGGCTTTCGGGGTTGAATCATTACCGGCAAAATTCCTTGAGCCTGAGAATGGATTTTCTCTACTTCTTTTTCTCCATCTTCTTGATCTTCTTGGTCAGGTCTTTAATTTTACCCGTTAATTCAAGTACCTGGTCCCGATTTGCAAGATTCATTTTGCTTAATATCTCATTTATGCGGGAATCGATATTGCGGTTAATCCATCCCTGGATATTGCTCCGGTAGCGGTTGATTTCATCCTTCAGCTTCCCGGCTTCAATGTCCGAGAGCCTGTTTTCCTTTTTAAGCATGTTTATTACCTTGTCGACTTCGTCCTTAGACATGGTAACGAGGTTCTGCCACATTGAGGAGTATTTCTTGCCGTAATCAAAAAGAGTATCGCTCCCTTTTCGGAAAAGCTGGACAAAAATACCGGCACTGTCATCAGCTTTTTTCTTCTTTTTCCCGCCGGGTTTCTTTGAGGCACGTGCTGCCGTGGCCTCGATCTTGGACTTAACATCAGCGGTGATATCCTTGCCCGTCCTGGTGTCGGTGATGGATATCTTTTTGCCTTTGCGCATAAGCTCCTTGATATCTTTCCGGTTTACGAAATTCTTTTCAACAGTGTCATAAAAACGGCCGTTTGCATACCTCTTGATAAGATACATAACTCCCTCCTGTGGCTAATCCGGAACCAGTGGAATCAGTGGAACCAGACGATTGATAGACGGACACGGGTAAATAAGGAGAAATCGATTGGAGATGCCGGGACAAAAAAAACGGTCCGTCACTGGAGCCCGGCGGACCGACCCCCATGGCCGGTCCGCCGGGATGGAAAAAATGAAAAACATTGCAACGCCGGTAGGTCGGAATTCTTTTCCGACAAATAAAATTGTCATGTGAATCGCCGGAAAAGAAACCCGGGCTACCCTATAAAAATTACTTCCCGCAAAAATACTGTGGCGCAGAATACATAGCTTTTTACGACGCCATCAGGAAATTAAGCAGCCTTCTTCTTTAATGTTTCGATATTCGAATTTAAGGTATTCATTGCCTTGGTCAGTTTTTGGATATCTTCTTTTACGGGAAGATTGACCAGAGACGGTACGGCGTTCAGGCCGGCGGTAACCTTCTTTTCAATGGTATCGGCCATGGGAAGCTTTGCAGCCAGCTTTTTCCCTTTTTCAAGCACGTCTTCGATTTTTTTCACTGCGTCCTTTTCGATCTCCCGTCCTTTTTCAAGGAGTTCGTCGACCTGTCCGGACACCTTCTTGTAAGGACCTTCAACATAGGATTTACCTTTTTCAACGTACTTTGAAACATACTTGTCATTGTATTCCCTGAACGTATCCTTACCTTTTTCGATCGTTTTTTCAAGGTATTTTTCGTTATACTCCTTAAGCGTTTCCTTGCCCTTCTCGATGTTGGCGGCAACATATTTTTCGTTGTACTCCTTGACCTTTTCGGTTAAGGTATCTGCGGCCTTCCGAATTTTTTCGGTGATTGTCGCCTGGGTGGTTTCGGTCTTCTTGGTTGCTTTTGCCATGGTTCTGCCCTCCGTAGTTAGGATTTAATAATACATAAAATTATGCTATGGGATAAAAATAAAATGCAATATGATGCATTGCGTTAGGAGAGAATATATGACGCAATGCGTTATCTGTCAAGTAAAACTTTCACTTTTTATTCTTTTTTTCTCAGTATCGTTTTCAACATTTTGTTTTTTATAAATAAAATTAATACCAAAAATAATGCAATGCGTCATTGTTGTATTGATAATCCATAAAAAAGAGGGGTCTTCCCATGGGGAAAAAGATTGAACGCGCGCTGATTCTTTCGGGAGGGGGCGCACGGGGCGCATTTGAGGTCGGCGTTATAAAATATCTGGAGGAAAAAGGATGGCGGCCCGACCTTATCTGCGGGACCTCCGTGGGCGCCATAAACGCGGCGGCAATCGGATCCGGCATGTCGATTGAGGACATGATCGGACTCTGGAAGAAGTATCACCGGAAACAGATGTACCACTTTACCACACCGGCATTCCTTCGGACCCTGCTTTCCGGCCGTAAATTTTCACCCCTGTCTGACACCCGGCCATTAAAACGACTTATCAAGGAAAGCTTCGATATAGGGTCGCTTCGGAACAGCTCCACTGAGATATTGGTTGCCGCCTTGAATATGCGGACATCACAGATCCGGTATTTTACGCACCGGGTCATAGAGATTGAGCATCTCATGGCGGCAGGCGCCATTCCAATGCTCTTTCCCTGGCAGTATATTGACGGCTCACCTTACTGGGACGCCGGTATAATGGCAAATACACCCATCGCACCGGCCCTGGGGCTAGGGGCAAAGGAAATTATCGTGGTTCTGCTCTCTCCCCTTGGGGCCTTTGCCGCAAAAATGCCGAAAACCCACAGGGAGGTGGCGGAACTGGTCTTTGAACAATTTCTCATTGGATCATATACCGTGGCGCTTCACAACAATAGCTGGCAAGTCGGAAAAGATGCGGCATCTTATGACACGCCGCTTCCCGATTCTCCACAGCTCCAGTTAGCCCTTAAGGGAAAACGCCTGGCAACTGTTGCACCCACCCGGATGCTCGGATTCAAGTCCCTGTTAAACTTTACGCCCCGGCATGCGGAAAGACTCCTTGAGGAAGGTTACCAGTGCGCGCGTATGCAGATTGGACGGTTTATACGGTGAGATACCCACCCTAAAGCAAATCAACAACCGCTTCAAGCTCATCCATGGAAATTTCCTCTATGACGGCTTGCCCGATGGCGGCAAGGAGCACAAAATGTATGCCTGCTCCCTTCCGCTTCTTGTCGCGGGCCATGGCATCCATGATTGCTTTTTTATCAATGCCGGCCGATACCGGAAGGCCGTATGATAAAACAAGGCGGCGGAGCCGTTCAACGTCGGCCTTTGATATGAGGCCCTGTTCGGCGGACAACCTGGCTGCGGCAATCATACCGACGGCCACGGCTTCCCCGTGGGGAAGTTTTGTTGTCTTTTCCACGGCATGGCCGAGCGTATGTCCAAAATTAAGTTTTCTCCGCTCTCCCGCCTCTTTTTCATCCCGGTTGACGACATCCGCCTTTATCCGGACCGAGTCAAAAATAATCTTTTCCATGACCGGGGCATTCAAGGCTCCGGCATCCGCGCTATGCGCTTCTAAGTATGAAAAATAATCCGCGTCGGTAATGGCGGCGTGCTTGATTATCTCGCCAAACCCGCAGGCCAGATCCCGGGTCGAAAGCGTTTGCAGCACATTCGGATCACAGAGAACAAAATCCGGCTGATTAAAAACGCCGACCATGTTTTTATAACCCATGAAATTCACGCCGGTTTTTCCGCCCACGCTCGCATCCACCTGGGCCAGGAGCGTTGTTGCCACATACCCGAACCCAATACCGCGCATATAGGTTGAAGCCGCAAACCCGGTGATGTCGCACACGATTCCGCCGCCGATTCCAACGAGAAATGAAGACCGGTCGGCTTGAAGTTCAATCAGGCGGCGGTAAATATTTGCCGCCGTGTCCATGGTCTTTATGACTTCTCCCGTGCCGATGGTTATAATTTCAGTATCCGGAAAACGGTCTGCATAAAGGTTTGACACATTGGTGTCCGTGATGATGATCACCCGGGTGTCGGGCAGGTACGCGGAAAGGTTTTCAAGACGTTCATTGATAAAAATTTCCGAATTCCCGGTCGCACCTTTAATGGTAAGCTGCTTCATGGGGCAACCTGTTCCTTGCCCGGACCTGGTTCGAGAATCCGGGAAATGGCCCGGATATCCTTGCATAAACGGGCAAACTGGTCGGGTAAAAGGGATTGCGCCCCGTCGGAAACCGCTGTTTCAGGGGCATGATGAACCTCGACCATGAGCCCTTGGGCGCCTGCCGCGCACGCCGCGCGTGCAAGGGGCATTACCTGGTCACGAAAACCCGCCGCATGGCTCGGATCTACGATCACCGGAAGATGGCTCTCCCTTCTCACCACGGGAACGGCCGAAAGGTCGAGCGTATTGCGGCTGTGCCGCACAAAAGTCCTTATCCCCCGCTCACACAGGATAATCCCGGTATTGCCCCGTGACATTATGTATTCCGCCGCCATAAGCCATTCATCCACAGTGGCCGACATCCCGCGTTTTAAAAGAACCGGTTTTTCGGATTCCCCGGCGCGCTTGAGCAGGCTGAAATTCTGCATGTTCCGGGTGCCGATCTGGATGATGTCCGCATAAGCCTCCACCATGTCGAAATGCGCGATATCCATGACCTCGGTCACGATCGGCAGATCAAACCGGCCCCTTACTTCGGCAAGGACTTTGAGCCCTTCCTCTTCCATGCCCTGAAAGGAATAAGGGGATGTCCTCGGTTTAAAGGCCCCTCCCCTGAAAATATGGGCACCGGCTTTTTTTACATGCCCGGCGATTGTCATGGCCTGGTCCCTGCTTTCCACCGCGCAAGGCCCGGCCATGATCACGGGGTAGCGGCCGCCGATCTCGATATTTCCCACACGGATAACGGTGTCATGCGGATGCATTTCCCGGCTCACGAGTTTATACGGCCTTGTGACGGCAATGGTCTCCTTGACGCCCGGCATACCCGAAAACCACCCCGGTTCAACCGCCCCCTGATTATAGAGTATGGCGATAGAAACCCTGTCCCCTCCGGGTATGGGCCGGGCCGTGCACCCCCTTGCCTCGACAGCGGCAACTACATTGTCAACCTCGGCCCGTGCCGCGTTTTTGTGCATAACGATAAGCATTTACAATCTCCCTGGTTCAAGAATCATCACATACCATGCCAGATTTCAATCTTTAATTTTGAAAAGCATTTAAAATCGTCCATATTCCGCGTCACGAGAATCAGACTATTTACCGCAGCTATTGCCGCAATCTGTCCATCGACAAATGGCGGGGGCATCCCTTTTGCCGACAGTCGGGCCCGCTGCCTTGCATGCCACTCCGCCGCCCTTTCATCATAGGGAAGAATGGGCATTGTGCGTTTGACGACGTTGTCTAGGAATAAAGAAATAACCTCGCGCTTGCGGGACTGCGGAAGACGCCGGCAACCGAATTGAAGCTCATGCCAGACAGGAGCAGCCGTAACAAGTTCGTGCTGATGTTTTTCAATCATCTTCAGGGCCGATTGATCCGGTACGGTCTTGACCGGCTCAGAGAGCACATTTGTATCAATGAGATATTTCATCATTATAACACAACGTCCCTTCCGGAAGAAATATCACGAAGCCCTTTGAAATCATCATCGGAAATGCCAACAGATTCATCCATGAATTTTTGCCGAAAATTTAAAACAGCGCTCCAAAACCCGGTATTTTTACGACTGATCCGTTCATATTCCTGAATAGACAGCAAGATGGCAACCGGTTTTCCACGTCTTGTCAATTCCACATAAGGGCCTTTTTCAACATCATGGATTATTGCAGGAAGCCTGTTTTTTGCTTCGGCAATTGAAAATTGTTTTTGCATGGCTGCATCCTCCTTCACAAACTATGTTTTTATTGATTATGGCCATAATGATGGCCATAATCAATAAAAAATATCAATGCGCGCAGCCACAGGCTATGATCATAAATCATCTAAACAGAAAAACCGCAGGGCCTTAATACGCCCTGCGGTTTTTTTACTGCTTCATCATGGAATTGACTGCAAGTACCGGGGGAAGCATCGAAACTGCAATGCATCCCCCGGTATTTTAAATAACGGCTACCTGGTAATCGTGTCGACAAAGCAAGTGCCGCCGTTGCTTCCGCCGCCCTCGTCACCCACGCCGGAAGGATCTATAATCCGGCTGTCCGGGGTTTCGATCAGGTCGCCGTATCCGCCATCCTTGAATTTCAGGGTGACGGACATGCGGTCTTCACTGACCACAACGGCATCAGCCACACCGAGTGCGGCCGCAGCTTCGCCATAGTTATAAAACTCACCAAGGTTTGGATCATACTTCCACCAGACGAAATCATTCGCATTCGGAAGTTTCCTTGTAAAGTAGACCGTCACGGTTGCGGTATCCCCGGGATTAGGTACGGTCAGCGCAATCTCAATCAATCCGTAAGGCATATGCGGAACCTTGGGAGCCATGTCTTTAAAATCTTTTGGATCAACGGAGCCGCACCGGTCGATAACGGCGTCCGCAGCCTCTACACCGATCTGGATATTTTTGTTAACCTTGGAAACAAAGGCCTTTTTCGTTGGCGTGTTAACCGGCTTTCCGTGTTCGTCCGCAAAACCCGCAATGGTAACCTCGTTATCCGGAATCCGGTCCCCGTTCTGTACGCCATCGGTATACTGCGCGCCGTTGGGCGTGGTGGTAAAGGAATAAACATCTGAATCCGACCAGTTCTTGCCGTCAAAATACCTGACCCGCCAGTAATACATGGTCGCAACGTCAAGGATCAGGTTGGGCGGAACGACAATCGAGGTAAGATAGGTGTCTGTTTTTTCGTCATAGACCAGGGAGCCATCATCGGTAAAAGTGCTGTCGGTCGAAATTTGCCACCAGGTCATGGTCTGGGGATCACCGTCAGCATCGTTATATGCCCCGGCCGTAAGCTCCGGCATCAGGGACACACCGGTTGCACCGTCCGTGGGTGAACTCATCACCGGCTTGTCGGGCGGGTTGTTCAGGATAACGGTGACCGTAACATCCGATGTTGTATCCCCGCACCCGTTGGTTGCCGTCAGGGTATAGGGCGTATCTTCGGTGGGGTTGACTACAATTGTGCCCGAAGATGCATTTACCGGGCTGTCGACGCCGCTGATGGCGGCGCCGGTCGCATTGGTAATCGCCCAGGAAAGGGTGACATCCCCGCCCGCAAGCACGTTTGTCGGACTGGCGGTAAACGAGGTGATCACAGGCTTGTCATTTACCGTAACCGTGACCGTTTCCGTCACCTGGCAGTCGCCGTTGCTCGCTGTAAGCGTATAGGTTGTTGTAGTTGTGGGCGAAACAACAGCCGTGCTTGTTCCCCCGCCGACCGTTCCTACACCGTGGTCAATGGTGATGGTTGTGGCGCCGGTTACCGTCGATGCAAGGGTGGTGCTTTGACCCTTGCAAATAGAGTCCGGTGTAGCTGTAAAATCTGAAATCACCGGCATTGCCGTTACATTTACGGTAACTGTTTTGGTATCCGTGACGCCGCAGCTATTAGTCGCGGTCAGCGTATAGGTCGTGGTCACAGTCGGGGAAACGCTCTCGCTCGTTTCCGTGACCGTTCCCACGCTGTTATCAATGCTCAGGCTGGAGGCGCCGGTAACATCGCTCCACTGCAGGGTGGTTTGACTTCCGCTGCAGATCGTTGCATTGGTTGCCGTAAATGTGCCGATAGCCGGAGCAGCAGTCACAGACACTGTCACGCTCTTTGTGGTGGTACCACAGGTATTGGTCGCGCTAAGCGTGTAGGTTGTGGTGCCTGCCGGGTGAACGGTTACGCTCGTTCCCTCTCCAATCACTACGCCGTTATCGATGCTTATGGTATCCGCATCTGTCACATCCCAGTTAAGGGTAGTGCTTCCGTCCGGGCAGACGGTTGAATCGGCCGCCGTAAAACTGCTGATTACAGGCTTGTCATTCACCGTTACAGAGACATCCGCCGTAACAGAGCCGCAGCTATTGGTGGCGGTAAGCGTGTATGTTGTAGAGGCTGTTGGAGCAAGGCCTTCTTTGCTTGTAGTATTTGTAACCGTACCTACTTCATTATTTATAGTCAGACTGTCGGCGCCATCCACCGACCAGGCCAGATCTATGGTATCCAATCCTTTGCAGATGGTATCTTTAGAAATCGTAAAGGAATTGATTACCGGGAGTGCCTTGACGGCAATTGTCACCGTGGCTGTCGTAGGAACCTCGCTACAGCTGTTTGTCGCCGTAAGCGTATAAGTCGTGTCAACGGACGGTGAAACAGAATATGTTCCGCTGGCAGGGTTAACATCGCCAACACTTTTGTCTATGCTTACGCTGTCAGCCCCGATCACCGACCAGCTAAGGTCTGCACTCCCACTGATGTTTGTGCATATATCGGAGGCTGTAAATGATTCAATTACAGGGGCATTATTTACCGTTACGGTGACTGTCTTTGAATCTGATCCACAGCCATTGATCGCAGTCAACGTATAGGTCGTCGTGGACGTGGGAGTAACGGTCTTGTTCGTCTCTGTCGTCTCAACGGCTCCGCTTCCATCATCAATGGTCATGCTCGTGGCACCGGTGGTTCCCCAGCTAAGTATCGTGCTGTCGCCATTGCAAATAGCTGTGGGTGAGGCGGTAAAGCTGTCGACCGTCGGAGAATCGCTTACTGTAACCGTAACGCTTTGAGTTACCGGCCCACAGGAGTTCGTGGCCGTCAACGTGTAGGTTGTTGTCACCGAGGGTGTCACGGTCTGGCTTCCGGTGGCGTCCGCTGTCACCGGCCCGGTGCCGTCATCCAGCGTTACGCCGTTGTTGCCCATGACAGGGTTGCGCTCTGGCCCGAGCAAAGGCCCGTGTTATCCGCAGAAAACGAATCGATCGTCGCGGTTGGGCATGTAACTGTGACAGTTGTATTATGCTCTTCCCCTAGATATTGAACGGTCTGGATTTTAACATTTACATTGCTTGTAGCCTCGCTTAAGGGGGTAAATTTTAAATCAACAAGGCGAAGTGGAAGAGTCTGGTCATCACCCGGCCAATTTCCGGCAAGCGCTCCCCAACTTATTATGAGGAATTTGTCGGTTGAAGTGTCACCATCCAAATTATCAGTATCCGTACTTGGAGCATTATTATCCGGGTTCGCACCGAAATCACCGGCCCGAGTAAAATAATTATCATACCCGATGTAAGTCAACTTATTTGAATCATAAAATATTTTGAGATCAAGTCCGGGAAGCGTATTATCGACTGGGGACACATCATAATCCACTCCCACTGTTACCGTATCATCCACAGTTGGAGTGTCAGGACTGGCGTTCAATGTTACGATTTGGGTAGTAGTATCCGCATAGGCGGATGACAGCCCCAAAACAAAGCAAGAGAGGCAGATTGCAAAAATTACAAGCACAGCCTTTCTTGGAGTCAATCGAAAAATAGGCTTAATCATTATTATCCTCCAAATTTGAAGTTGTTTTAAAAAAAACAGTTATTTTAAAGAATTAATATAAGTGCCAATAGCGGCTTCATCTCGCGTCGCGCCGGTAGTGACAAGATCAGACGTCCAGCCCGCAGAGCCGTTCATATGAAATAAATACCGCGCAACCATAAGTCCATCACTAGTATTAAAGACACTGCCGTCGCCATCCACATCAAGTATCAGATTATCTACTCCGGCTTGTATATATTCACCAATTTCTTCTTCACTTCGCGTAGCACCGGCAGTGACAAGATCAGACGTCCAGCCCGCAGAGCCGTTCATATGAAATAAATACCGCGCAATCATAAGTCCATCACTAGTGTTAAATACACTGCCGTCGCCATCCACATCCAGATTCCAGATATTAACCGTAGCCACAATACCCTGTCCACAGAAAGAGTAGCCTGTAGCATGGCTATTATCAATTATAGAGAATGGAAGTTCATCACCTTCCTGCAATGACTCGTTTACCGTAAAATTCAAATCTTCAAGCAATGCGGGCAGGCTTACGTCAGGCCAGGTGTCAGAGGAACTTGTCCATGACATTTGAATCATTTTATCTGTATCTGAATCGTTATCCGCATTACCAGAATCGTCCTGGACATCGACAACTTCAGGGGTGACTACAGTATCTCCGGCATTTAAAAACGTATTCGTATCATAGCCGGCATAGGTCACCTTGCTTGAATTATAGAATATATTGATATCAAT
>JAADHK010000033.1 GCA_013151835.1 Deltaproteobacteria bacterium | reverse complement strand
TTTTATCCTAAGGGGGCTGTCGTTACAGGAGGATTACTGATTGACGGCTCCATGAAAAGCTTCCAAATAACTAATTTTCAATCGCTTGATATCATTGAAAAATTATTTTCGGATATAGTGGCGTTCAAACCGCCATAAAAAGCTTTTTACGAAGTCGTCGGCCGTGTTTTCAAGTGGGTTGAGGCATCAACGGTTGATTCCGTCAATAATAGTGTGCACGGTTTCAAGGGAAAATCCCCGGCGTTTCAGAAAACCTAAAATTTTTATGCGCATTTTTTTTGGATCAAGGTCTTTCCATCTTTTTCGCCTGGAATCAATTGCCCGCATTGCAGCCTTGTTTTCATCGAAACCCTCAAGAGCGGTATCGATAATTGTCTGTGCCACACCCTTTGAGGATAATTCATATCTCAGGCCAAAGGCCCCGCGTGGCCTGAATCTTAAACGGCTTTCAACCCAGGCCCGTGCAAACTCGGAATCATTGATGTATCCGAGTTCTTCCATGCGTGTGACGGCATGTGAAACTGCGGCGACAGAGAAATCTTTATTTTCCAGGTAGGCAACCATCTCCATACGGCTTTTTGGCCTGGAAGCGAGACAGTCAAAAGCTTTTTCAATGGCCCGGTGTTTTTCGTCTTCCGATTTTATGGCCTCCAGCCGGTCGCTGCTTATGGCACTTCCGGTGTGAAGTGTTCCGGCAATCCGTTCAGATACTGAAAAAGCAAACTCTCCATCTAAAAACAGGGAATATCTCCGCCTGTTTTTTTTCTGTATTTGTATGCCTGTAATGGTTTGCACGTTTTGAACGAGTCCAGCAATATTTAAGCCAGTATGTCCGGAGGCTGACCGGTATCTTTGTCCAGGCCGCCGCGCACTTCGGTTTCCGTGGACGGAGTAACGCCCGGCCCGTCATCGGCAAGGCCCATCAATTCGTTTAAAGCCTTTCTTACCTCCCGGGTGCCGTCTGTATATACCCTGTGTATGGAAGCGTGTTGTTCTCGACATTCTCCAAGGGAGAATTTGCCCCTGGTTTTCTCGAGGTATGCCAGTACAAGCGGCCTGATCGCCTGCCATGCATCTTTTTGGGTTTGGGTCGTCAGTGGAAGTAATGTGTCAATTGTCCGCGCCCTTTTTTTGCGGATAAGGGAGGTGATAAATCGGGCCGGAAGGAGCATCCATGCAAGAAAACCGGAAAGTCCGGCCGCACCCGACGCCGCCAGGGTTAGTGGGTCGGTTACGCCTTGAAAAATTCCCGCCCACATGCCGGCGAAAAAAGCAGCGGTGCCGCAGCCGATACCCGTCAAAAATCCGATCACTCCCAGCTTGATCCATGTCCTGCGGCGCGCGGTACCGTATTCCACCAGCGCCTCGGTAAACAGGTCGAGCCTTTCGGCGTGGGTTTCGATAAATGCCGCGAGATTGTCGAGGCGCCTGCGGGGTGCGTCAAGCACTGCTTCCTTTAATTTTTTTCTCCGGTTTTCCAGCAGGGAAAGGAAATTTTCGGAATCGGGGAGGGTGTTCGCGTTTTTCGCGGCCCGCAGAGAATAGGTAAGGTGGATTGCAGGGATATCCTTTCTGCCGGTAATCTGGGAGAGGTTCCAGCACAGAGTTCCGTAAACCTGGAGCAGATCGCCCAGGGATGCACATTCATCAATCCGGTTTAACACGAAAAGGACCCTGTCTTCAAAGGTTCGTGCTGAAATGGTTTCCCTCAGGCTGGTGTGGGCTTCTCTTACCGTGCCGGCCTTGTGAGGATCAAACAGGACAAGAACCAGGTCGGCTAATTGCGCAAGGTCCCCTATGACATCCTGGTAGTCATACCCCCTGTCCCGTTCGGTAAGGCTGTCGAGCATACCCGGGGTATCGATTAAGGCCAGGTTTTTTAAAAAAGGGGAATTGATTTTTTTCAGCCTGAAATGAGCGGCAAACCGTTGCCCGTGTTTTTTAAGTATTTCAAACGGATATTCCGGATCATTTAATAGAAATTTACCGTCCCGTTCCTCGGTTACCCTGGGCGGATCGGTGTCGGAAACATTGTCATCGGATGTGATGATGGTAAATGAATCGTCGGTCGGCGCCTGGCCTATGGCCTGAATATCCGCTCCGACAAATTCGTTGATCAACGTCGATTTGCCGGAGGAGTAATTTCCTAAAATAAGCACGATGGGCCGCCACTTGATGGTGGTTTCCAGAGGTACATCGCTGTATCCGTAGCCCAGGGCAGGGGGTGAAAGGTAGGTTTTTACCATTTCGACCATTTCGGTGCGAAGCGAGGTGATATAATTATCGCGGTACATCGATTCTCCCTAAAAAAGGGGGTTTGGTATAAGAACACAAAATCGTGTCCGGGTCTTGGAGCGGACAAAGAAAAATCTTTGGTACAGATTATTAATCCCTACCAGTAAAAGACCATCCGGTCAAGAAGATGTGCGAATCTATACAGGAAATCGGACGCTTCCTTGACTTGGCGGCTCCTTGCCTCTATGATATCTTCGTGTCGCATAACGGCTTGATAATGCGTGCCTGTGTCGTTTTCACGAATTTAAAACCTTATCCGGATAAAAATGTCATCAGGGAGGTGCGCCATGCAGGAGATACTAGCAAGAAAGCGGATGATTTTCACAATCCGCCTCCTGCTTATTATCATCACGGCCTACGTGATGCTCTTTACTCCTTCAGGCCGCGAACATCTTGTATTAAAGGCCTTTTTTATCGCCTTCTATCTGGCGTCCGACCTGATTGTCGCCGCCTTGCCGGAACGGTTTTTTTCAAATTTCAGGCTTTTTTATCTCCTTATCTGTTTTGATACAATTGTGGTGGCGGCGGGCATCTGGCTGTCCGGCCAGGCGGGCAGTGATTTTTATCTTATTTATTTTCTGATTATTTCCCTTTCGACCTTAAGCTCCCGGCTTAGGTACCTGATGTTAAATGCCTTCATCTTTGCCGGCGTTTATGGCTGGCTTCTTTTTCAGCAGGGTCTTTTATCAGATGATCTTGCGGTTGGTTATTGCCTGCGCATCCCCTTTATCGTAATTATTTCCCTTTTCTACGGGTTTGTCGTCAAGTCTGTGCGCAGTGATAAGGAAAGTGAACTCCGGCGGACCAATAAAATGCTGGTAGAGACCCGGAACCAGCTTATTCAAAAAGACAAGATGGCTTCACTCGGCCGCCTGGCTTCGGGAATCGCGCATGAAATCCGTAACCCCTTGGAGATTATTTCAATGGGTGTTGACTACCTTGATAATCTAATGCCGGATGGCCGGCCGGAGGCGAAAAAGGCTGTTGACCGTATATTTGCAGCCATCGAACGGGCCAACGCCATTATAGAGGATGTGTTGAAATTTTCGCGCAAGACCGAATTTGTCATTGAACCCGTAAATATCGGAAATTTAGTGGCAGATGTCCTTGATATGGCCGGGCACTCCCTTAAACGGGCGGATGTGGGCGTTGAAAAAGAATTTTCAGATCCGCGTCTTTGCGCGGCGGCGAGTCGGAATATGCTTTCCCAGATTATTTTGAATATTATTAACAATGCGGTTGACGCAATGGAAAAGGCGCCGGTCAAACGCTTGAAAATAAGGATATATATGCAAAAGGTGAATAATGTCGGATATAAAACCGGTTACCGGCGAGCCGATTATTTCAGGGTCGGTGATAATATGATCGTACTTGAGATATCGGATACCGGCAAAGGAATGCCCGAGGATGTGATGATGAAAATATTCGAGCCGTTTTTTACCACCAAACAGACGGGAAGGGGTACCGGGCTTGGGTTGAGTCTTGCCCATATGATTATCGACAGGATGCGCGGCACTATAGATGTAAGCAGCCAAGACGGCATTGGAACCACTTTTTATGTTAAATTACAGCCTGCTGCCGACGGGCATTGCACAAAGGAGGAGGACGTTGGAAAAGAAAAAAATTCTCATAGTTGATGATGAAGAGGATTTCTGCTTTTTTGTGCGGGAAAACCTCATCAATTCACAAAAATTCGAGGTGGTGATCGCCACTTCCGGTAAGCCGGGGATGGCATTGGCAAGGTCGGAAAAGCCCGATCTGATCCTGCTTGACCTGATGATGCCGGGCATGGGTGGCGAGGCCGTGGCCGAGGCTTTGCAAGGATCACCTGAAACAGCCTCGATTCCGGTTATTTTCCTGACCGCGCTCGTTACCCGAGAAGATACCGGGACAGGTGGCTTGAAAAAAATAGGGGAGTCATGGTTTATCGCAAAACCGGTCAGGACCCGGGACCTGATTTCGGCCATTGAATCCGTGCTCAATGGCTGACGGACTCATATCAGATTGAAACCATTTTATCCCGAAAGTCTAAATATCGCTTGCGGATTCAATCGCTACGAGGGCCAGTTCGTTGGAAGTGCTATCCAATACGCCTTTTTACCTTCATGATTGAATTAAGATACGTGATTATTTCTTCCGGCGTCAGAATGAGGTCTGCGGCGTCAAGCTTTATGGCTTCGCCAGGCATTCCGAATATAACCGAGGAGTCGCGATCCTGAACAATGGTCGCGGCCCCGCTGTCCCGAAGTTCCTTGAGTCCCACTGCCCCATCATTGCCCATGCCGGTGAGAAGAACCGCGATTGCGCCGCGACTGTATGCCCTGGCTACGGATGAAAAGAGATGTGTGATCGGCCGTTTGAGGGGTGAGACCGGACTTTCACCCTCATTGATGAGCTGTTTGTTTCGGGTGACCTTCAGATTGATATCCTCGGGCGCGAAATATATATGCCCGTCCCTGAGATAATCCCCTGTCCTGGCGATAAGCATGGGCTTTTTGGTATAAGATTCCAGCCAGTGTATCATGCCTGATAAAAAACCCTTTGCAATATGCTGAACCACAATTACCGGAAGGCTGAAGTCGTCATCAAGACCAGAGAGGATGATCTGGATGACCGGCGGCCCCCCGGTTGAGGCGCCGATGCACACAATTTCCCTGTCCCTTTGAGCTGTTTTTAAAATTGACGGCTGCCGTACGCGTGAGGGTCGGTCCTTTATAATTTTTTTCCGCTGGACCACACGGACTTCCGACATGAGCTTGACCGTGCGCAGCAGTTTACGTGTTATGGCCCCGCTTTCCGGGTGGCCGATACCCGGCGGTTTTTCGGCAACCGCCACGGCCCCGGCCGACATGGCGGCAAAGATGTTGTCCGATTGTTCCGGAGACACCAGGGTGCTGTGTATCACGATTGGCACAGGGTGGTTTTCCATGATTTCCCGGGTCGCGGCATAACCGTCCATTCCCGGCATCTGGATATCCATGATAACCACATCGGGTTTGAGGTATTTGACCTTGTCCACGGCCTCGTTGCCGCTTGCCGCCTCGCCTATTAGAAAAAGAGCCGGGTCGGCGTCAATCACATGCTTCAAGTATTCCCTGGTGGTAAGGGAATCATCGACGATCAATACCCTGATCATAAGCTTATCCCTATTGTCTGGTTGCGTCCTTTTTCCTTGGCTTCGTAAAGACACCGATCGGCTTCTTTGACGAGGTCGTCCATGTTAAGCGATTTGGTATCCGCTTCGTTTGAAAGGGTCGCTATGCCGAAGCTGGCGGTTATGCTGATTGTCTGGGAACCCGTGTCAATGGGAAGTCCGGCAACAAGCTCTCTGAGACGTTCGGCAACTGTTTTAGCGCCAGCCAGGCAGGTCTCAGGCAGGACGATTAAAAATTCTTCCCCACCATACCTGGCAACCCAGTCGAGATCGGTACGTAGAGTTTCTTTAAGGGCTGCGGCAAATTCAATCAGAACCTTGTCCCCGGCCTGGTGGCCGTGGGTGTCATTTACGGCCTTGAAATGATCAATATCGCTGATTATGACTGACAGCGGCTGTTTGTAACGGACGGCACGTTTGAAAGCAATCGGGAGGTGGTCATTTATATATCCGCGGTTAAAAATCCGGGTCAAGGGATCTGTAATGGACAGAAGTGCAATCTCCCGGTTCCGTTTGCGAAGGGCCTTCTCGAGAGTGATGATTCTTTCTGCGGTGCTCAGCCTGGCGATCAGTTCCATATCGTCAACCGGCTTGGTCAGATAATCGTCGGCCCCTGCTTTCAGGCCTTCTATTATGTCTGTTTTTGAATCCCTGGCCGTAAGGAGGATGATATAAATATAACCCCCGAAATCGTGCTGTCGGATGGCGCGGCAGAGTTCGGAACCGTCCATTTCCGGCATTACCCAGTCCGTTACCACGATTGAAAAATGGTTACTCAAAAGCATGTTCATTGCTTCGATTCCGTTCTGGGCCACGTGGATATGGTATCCGTGGTTTTCAAGCATGAGCTGAAACTTCAGGGCTTGAGTCCGGCTGTCTTCAACAAGGAGAATTTCAAAATCATTATTCATATCTTTGTCATGCCTGTGTTTTTATAACTCGGTTGTCGGTTGTCAGTTGTCGGTTGTCAGTTTCCGGTTTATGCCAGGCGTCCCAGTATATCAAGCAAATTGCTCTGGTCAAAACTGCTTTTAACGATATATGCGTCGGCGCCGGCCTCCATTCCCCGCTCACGATCCTCACGCGAGTCCAGGGTTGTCACGAGTATAACCGGCTTGTCAGCCAATGTTTCGTCGGCTCTTATTCTTTTTGTTAATTCAAATCCGTTCATTTTGGGCATTTCAATGTCGGAAACCACGGCATCAAAATGCCTGGATTTAAGCAGGGCGTACCCCTCTTCACCATTTACTGCGGTTTTAACCTCATACCCCGAGGCCTCAAGGATATTTTTAAGCAGGGTACGGGCTGTAAATGAATCCTCAACAACAATGACGGATTTTTCTTCCTGCTCCTCCATGGCTTCTTCAGGCACACGAAGCGTTGACGGCCCGGATGCCGCAGCATTGATTATATCGCCGGTATTTAAGACAGGCACTACTTCCCCGGAGCCGAGAACCGTTGCACCGGCAACATAGGGTATCCGTTCTATCTGGCGGCCGAGGTTCTTTACCAGTACCTCCATTTCATGAATGATTTCATCCACGACCAGGGCGATGCGGCGGTCATCATGCTCGACAACCACAACCGTCAGCAGTGCCTGGGGCCCCGCATGCGTCTCATGGATATTAGGAACTGGCAGTCCGAGAATTGAATGGAGGTAGCCTATGGCCAGGGCCTGGTCATTTACACGTGTGACAGGGCGGTTCTCGATGGTTTCAATCGCATCACGCCGTATTCTTAATATCCTGTCGACATTGGCATTGGGCATTATAAAGGAGCGCCCGGCGGTCCGGATGAGTATTCCCCGAAAAGTCGCCTTTGTAACGGGAAGCCGGATCACAAAACGGGTGCCGTGATCCGGAAAGTTTTCGATGGAGATTTTACCTCCAAGATTCTCTATATTCTCTTTTACGATGGCCATACCCAGGCCCCTGCCCGATATCTCGGTAATCAGTGCGCTGGTGGATATGCCGGAGTGAAAGATCAGGGCCAGGGCCTCGGGCAGGGGAATTAAATCCGCGTCTTTCGGGTCGATAATACCTGCCTTTACGGCCTTGGCGATAAGTCTTTTTGTATCGATGCCGCCACCGTCTTCTTCGATGGTTAATTCAACCCTGTTAGTCTCGGTCTGAGCCACATTAATTGTGATTGTCCCTGTTGCTCGTTTTTTCCTTTGTTTACGGATTTCCGGATTCTCTATCCCGTGGTCCACGGCGTTTCTGAGAAGATGAATCATAGGATCCTTGATCCCTTCGAGTATCCGTTTATCGATCTCGATTTCTCCACCGGAGATCTTCAGTTGGGCCGATTTGCCGAGGTCCCTTGAAATTTCGCGGACCATGCGGGGAAATATGGCAAACAGGGTTGAAAACGGGAGTAGGGTGATGGCCTTGGTGGCGTCTATGATATCATCTATCATTGAAGAAAGCGTGCGATTCCCCTGTTCCATGGCCCGGATGATATCGGCAAGATACGAAACCCCGTTTTCCCGGAGCTTTCCCATGTGATCGATATAATCAATAATGCGCGCGTATCTGCCCGTCCGGTCGCTTATCTCCCGTATTGCCTCGTAATCATTTTTTATGTCGGACAGGCGCCTGGGCAGGTCAAAGGACTCCAGCAGTTCCATTGCGGAAAAAAGATAACGGCCGGTGATCTGTTTTAACGAAATCAGCTCCTCCGCCTTAAGAAGAAGGGAGTCGAGCTTTGCGGCCGGAACGCGTACAGAACCGGCAAACAATGGCTTTGCGCCGGTTGGGCCGCAAATTTCGGCTTTTTTGTATTTATCCTTTTTGTGTTCGCTTACGGGATGCGTGTCCGGTAATGGCTCCGCCTCAACGCATACCGGTTCATGCTCTTGTTTTTCTTCGGGCTTTGTATCAATTGGAATTTTGGCCTCTTCCTTACTGGAGACAGGCTCTGGCCCGGATACGGCTGTGCCCGGTTTTTCCCCGTCCCTGATACTTTCAAGTAGGCTGGCGAGTTTTGCCATTTTCTCACTTATGGCCGGGTGCGCAGCATCGTTAACAGAGAGAAATTTTTCGACCATTGCGGTTGACTGGTTGAGGAGGTCGAAAAGTTGAGGGGAAAAATCAAGGGATTTATTCCTGATGGCTCCGAGCAGGTCCTCCATGGAATGGCAGAGATGTTCCACCGGTCCTATGTTGACCGATCGTGCCGCGCCTTTGAGCGAGTGGGCTTCCCGGAATACGATTTCCAGTATTTTTTGCCTGTCATCCTCGTTCTCGGCGTTCTCCAGCTCGGTAAGATTTGTAAACAGGCTTTCAAGCCTTTCGGCGGATTCAGTCCGAAAAGCTTCCATTAATTTTTTTTCGAGTTCAGCTATATCCATTAGATTTTATAGGCGTTTACAAAGTTAGTCATGATATGCCCCATATCCTCCATGTTCTTGATGGCTTCCTCTAGCTGACGGACGGAATCCAGATTCTGGAGTGTGGCGTCGTTAATACTCTCCATGGCCTGGGATAACTGGTCCATGCCGGTGAGTTGCTGCTGGGTGGATACTGTTATCTGGAGCGCCGCCTCGGATGATTCTTCCACGTCAGCCGTCAGCCGGTCGATGGCATCCCCGGATTGCTCTGATAGCTCAACCGCCTCTTCAACCGTTTTTGTGCCCCTTTCAGTAGCCATTACCGCCGCGCTCGTCGCCTTCTGGATATCATCAAGTATGGTCCTTACCTGGCTTGTGGCATCCTTGGACTGGTCCGCCAGGGTCTTGACTTCCTGCGCCACAACGGCAAATCCCTTGCCGTGCTCGCCGGCTTTGGCGGCTTCGATGGCCGCGTTTACGGAAAGGATATTGGATTGGTCGGCGATATCGGTTACCGTGTTTATGATTTCACCGATACGCTGGGTCTGTTCGCTTAATTTAACCGTACTTTCGGCGATATAGTTCATCTCCTTTCTGATCCTGTTAACACCGGCCATGGTGTTTTCCGTGGACGACTTTCCGGCCTGGGAAATTTTTGATGTGCGGTCCGCGCTCCGGGCGACGTTTTGTGCTTTTTCCATGGATATCTCGGATGTCTGCCTGACCTCTTCCATGGTGGTGGTTACCTCTGAAATCGAACTTGATGTCTCGGATGCGCTTGAGGAGAGCTGGGAGGCGGTGGCGGAAATCTGGCTTATGGAGGAAACAAGCAGGTTCGCCGAGTCTTTCATTTGCCGGATCTGCTTGCGCAGTCGGTTGATACCGCGGTTATATGAATTGATAAGAAGGCCCAGTTCATCGGAGCGGGTATAAGCGCCTACGGGCCAGGGGATTGAAAAATCGCCTTCATCCATAAGGGCTACGTGGGAGGACAGTTTTTTAAGCGGCCCTGCAATACCGTTGGATTGAATGTACCCGGCCCCGAAAACCAGCACCAGCAGGAGGAAAAGGGTCAGGATTATGTTTCTTCGCAGGTTGTGAAGAAACGCGAACGCCTCGTCCTGGTCGATTTTTGTGATAATCGCCCAATCGAAAGTGGTTCCCAGGCGGTTGTTGAGACCAAGCGTTGAATAGGCGCACATAACTTTCTGGTCCCGGTAATCTGTCATCTTCGTGGTGCCTGCCCCTTTTTCAAACGCCAGTCTGGAAGCAATGGAGTCGACGTTTCTGGACATAACAACGCTTTTGTCCGTAAACCTGGAGGCGCTTCTCATGAGGAAATCAGGGCCCACCAGGTAACTCTCCATTGTTTTTCCGGTCTCGACATTCTTTTTTGTCAGGTTGGAAATCTGGGACGCATTGATCACAAAGACGAGAATCGCGGAGGGTTCACCATCATCTCCAAGTATGGGCGCGCCCATGAAGATGGAAATGCTGTGAAAAGGCTTGTAGCGCGTCATGTCGGTCATGGCGATGTCTTTTTTTGCGACCACCGCCTTTGCCAGCTTTTCGAGCACCGGATCGTCTAAAAAGGATACATCCGCAGTCGCATCGTTCTGGTTTATGGTGGCCGAAAACATAACTATGCCGGACTGGTCAAGCATGAGGATGTCGGTATAGCCGAAGATGTCCATGTAATCCTTGTAGAGGGAATGGGCGATCTGGTAGAAGTTGTTGTCCGAGAGCACGGCGATGTTCTGGGACTTGGACTGCAGGCGTATGCTTTTCATCCTCTCTTCCAGAAAATCAACCACTGCTTTTTTATTGGTGTCGTTCATGGACGTGACAATCTGGTTGACTTCCGATTCGAGCATGTTTTTCGCGTAATAATAGCTAGTGGCCCCAAAGATGAGCAGGGGGACAAACCCCACAAGGAAAAAATGGAAGGTAAGCCTGGCCATTATACTCTTGGAAAAAAAGCGGAACATGGAATCCCTCCTCGTGTAGCTGTGAATTTCGTATGGCAAAGTAAAAGTCAGTTAACCCGGTTATGATGGCATCGTTGCAAGTTCCATATTCAAGGCGTAGTGGTGTCGCGAAAGCGAAAGCCAACATATGGTATTCCGAGCATTTCGCGACCCGCTACAACGCAGTAGATGGGACTTTCTACGACGCCATATCTATATGCATCTTCTTGTCCGTAAGCAGGCGGCCTCCGTCCAGAAGCGCCATTCGGCCCTTTGCCACACCAATTAAATAGTCTTCTCTTATTCCTGTCATTGTGGGAAGGGCGCCCTGCAGACGTGTTTTATCTATCCTGCCCATCCCGACAATCCTGTCGGCCAGAAGGCCGAACGTCATGTTTTCGTTTTCCAGGATTATGAGATGAGGCTTTGCGTGTGTTTCCGTATCCGGAAGATCGAAAAATTTTTTTATGTCAACAACGGAAACTATCTCGCCCCTCACGTTTACTATTCCAGAGATAAAGGCCGGGGAGGCCGGCAGGGGTGTGATTTCCTTTAAAGGATATATTTCACGGGTAAATTTAAGCTCAATGCCGTAACTCTCATCGGTAATCATGAATTCAACCACATCCGTAAATTCAGCTTCGGTCCGTTTGTCGTCGATCTCCCTTGCAAGGAGAATGGCGCGTGCCTTTAATACTGCATCGCGGTCAACCCGCGAAGATGTATTTTTTTTATTCATGATTCCTTCCGTTTTCCAAAAGGGTGGAAACGGTTTCCATGAGCCGGCCTGCCGTTAATCCGTCTGAAAGGGGAATTATTTCATCGGTATCGATTTTAGAAAGCAGGCTGTGCGTGATTTTCAGGTGACGCCTTCCATCGGACGGCCTTCCCGCGTGTTTCATGATAAGGCTGAGCGTAAAATGCCCCATGACCTGGTTCGGATCGAGGTAAATAGCATGTTTAAAGGCTTTTATGGCGTCCGCAAGCCGGCCGTCTTCCTGGCAGACTATGCCGTGAAGATAGTGGTGTTCCGGGTTGAGCCGTTCATGCTCAATGGCTTTTTTACACCAGGATTCAGCCTGATCCAGGTCCCCGAGATTTGCGTGGGTCCTTGCCAGTAACGCCATGGATTCAGGGGCCATTAAAAACTGGGTGCCATCAGTCGGCCGGCCCGAAAAGAGCGGAGTCAGCCTGTTGATCACCTCCATGTATTGTCCGGCCTGGTAAAGGAGGCTTGCCTGGTGAAATATTATCTGGGGGTCCACAATCGCATTCCGCCTGTCTGTTTTCCGTCTGAATGATGCCGGAATAATAGATTGCAGAGATTTTACGGCAGTTGAAACCCGGCCGCCGGCTTTGGGTTTCAGCGAACATTTTCGGGAAACCTTTTCCGTTTCGGATTTTCGCGGTAACCCCTTTCGGTGGCAGATGGCATTTTGAAAACGGACCGTCGCAAGCCCGGCGGATGATACAAATCCGGATTCCGCCGGGCTTGAGATTAACCATCCGTCCCGGTCCAGAAAACGGCCGATGCGTGCGAAGACCTGCTCCCGGGTACCCGGTTTGAAATACATGATTACATTACGGCATAAAACAACGTCGACGGGCAGGAAATCATTTAAAACGCCGGTATAATCCGACTGCATGAGGTTGAGCCGGGAAAAATTCACCCTTTTTTTTATTTCAGGTTTGACTTCAAAAGTGTTGTTGTTACGGGAAATGAAATATTTTTTCAAAATAACATTCGGCGTATCCCGGAAGGACCAGCTCGTATAGACGCCTTTTCTCGCTTTTTCGAGGACCTCCGTGTTAATATCCGTCCCGATTATGGAGACCGTCCATCCCCGGAAAGCCGATGCCATCTGGTCAATGAGTATTGCGATGGAATAGGGTTCTTCACCGGAAGCGCAGCCTGCGCTCCATATATTGATATGCTTTTTATTCTTTCTGGGATGGGTGAGCAGGCCCCTGAAAATTTCGTCTTTCAGGGTTTGAAACATGTTTTTGTCCCTGAAAAAATAAGTCTCCCCTATGGTCAAAAAGCGTACGAGGGCATCAATGGTCTGTGCGGATGGCGGGCCTTTTGTGAGCCAATCGATAAATTCATCCGTTTTTTCAAACCCGAGTGCTTCGGCTGCAGAAGTTATTCCCTTCATGAGCGAACGGTGTTTGTTTTCCGGAAAATACAGGCCGGTGTATTGGTTGATATAATCGCTTAAATCCTGGCGAATATCGTCGGAAAAAGTTTTATCCATATTACGGCCGGGTTCCATTTATGCCTTTATTCTTTTATGTATTTCAGCGATTTTATCTGCCGGAAAAAGCGCTTTTGTGTCATAGATTAAAACGGTTTTTTCATTTAACCGGCCAACGGCGGAAAGAACATCCGCAAGGTCCGGGTGAATCTTTGGGGCATTTTTTGCGGTCAGAATGTCTATTGCGACGATTCCCTTGATATCATCGCATACAAATGCTGCAAGAAGATTGTTTACCGATACGACTACAATCCTGTCGCCCGTGTCCATGATTTTTTGGACGCGCTTAAGCTGCCTTCGTATATCGATTACGGGAACGATATCCCCGTGCAGGTTTAAGAGCCCTGAAAGAAGCGGCGGACCATCGGGAATAAGGGTCAACGCAACGGACCTGATGATCTGGGTTACGGCCGATGTGTCTACGCCGTAAAATTGATCGTCAAGCGTAAAAACAAGGTGCGCCCGGGATTTATGTTCTTTTTTTTCCATAAACAGCGGCCGATGTTGTGATGAGTGTTTAACAGACGAAAAGTATAAGTTAATCTGCCCGTGTTTGCAAGCGTAAAAATATGTTCCTTCCCGTTCCCGGCTCCAGCGGGGAAAGGTGTATATCTGGCCCGGAGGTTTCAGCTTGACATCACAATGCCGTATCTGGAACAAAGAGAAGTCAGTTTAAGCTCAACGTTCATCAATCAAACCGGCAAATAACCTATAACATTGCAGCCTCTGCGTTATGAAACGGTTTTTATCAAAATATATATTAGCATTGTTTGTCCTTTTTTCCGCTATCTCTGTTTTACCGACTGGTTTATCGGTTGCATCCGAGGGCCGGGCACAGGCGCACAAGGTGGTGGACCAGACCGGGCGGGAGATATTTGTCCCAAAGCATCCCGTGCGGGTGGTATCCCTATCCCCCAGCATGACGGAAATTATCTTTGACCTGGGGTGCGAAAACCGTCTGGTCGGGGTCACCCGCTTTAGCAATTATCCCGAAAAGGCGAAATCTGTTCCCCGTGTGGGGACATATATCTACCTTGACACCGAAAGAATCGTTTCACTTGCGCCCGATCTCTGTATCGCGATCAAGGACGGAAATCCCAAAGCTGTTGTCGACCGACTGTCGGGACTCGGTATCCCGGTATATGCCGTAGACCCTCGGGACATAAAGACCGTCATGCAGACCGTTATAGAGACAGGCATCCTTCTCGGGGTTGAAAAGCGCGCCCAAAAACTGGTGAGATCAATGCGGGAAAGGCTGTCGAGAATTTCGGTTCGGTTGCCTTCGTCCGTCGAGCGACCGAAAGTATTTCTGCAGATCGGCATATCCCCCATTGTTTCGGCGGGCAAGGGCACCTTTGTCGATGAGCTGATCCGCCTTGCCGGTGGGGATAACGCGGCCGGTATGTTTTCAGGTTATCCCAGGTTTTCCGTGGAAGATGTTCTTTCCCTTGGTCCGGATATAATCATAGTTTCATCCATGGCAAGGGACCGTTCATTTGTAGAGGCGATAAAAAAATGGCGGTCCTGGCCCGGGCTTCCGGCCGCAAAAAGCGGGCGGATATTCCCGGCCGATTCAGACCTGTTAAACCGTCCAACCCCGCGACTGGTAGACGGGCTTGAAGAACTTGCAGCCCTTATACATCCGGAGATATTCGGCCATGATCCGGCAAAGGCGCGTGGTGACTGACATGCCTGATATCCTCAAACGAATTTTTGCAGTATCCGCAATATTGTCGTTTGTATTGTTTGTCTCCGCGATCCTGGGCATGTCCATGGGGTCCTCAAACCGGGGGTGGGGGCCATTTTTTTCGGCCGTACTCGATCCCGGCCACACCGATCCCACACTTTCGGTAATCATATGGCAAATCCGTTTTCCCAGGGTGATTCTGGCCGCGCTCGTGGGAGCAACCCTTTCGCTCGCCGGCCTTGTCTTTCAGGCGCTTTTGCGCAATCCACTGGCCGAGCCGTATATTCTGGGTATTTCGGGCGGTGCCGCCATCGGCGCAATCATAGGGATTCTCGCCGGCCTTTCACGTTTTCCCGGCGTGGGGCTGCTTGCGTTCGCAGGGGGGATGGGAACTCTTTTTCTTGTCCTGTCAATCGCATCTGGCAATGCAATATCAAAAAGAGAAACCCTGCTTTTGTCCGGTGTGATGGTAAACGCATTCTGTTCGGCCGTGATAATGTTGCTGATTTCGATTTCCATGAATACAAAACTTCACAGCATCATGTTCTGGCTCATGGGTGATCTGGCGTCGGCGGATACGGGACAGGCCTTTTACCTGGCCTTGATGGTCATCCCCTGTTTCGTGTTGATATTCGCGTTGTCCCATAAAATGAATATCCTGCTCATGGGAAGTGAAATGGCACGCTCCCTGGGCGTAAACGTCTCCGTAGTGACCATGCTCCTTTTGTGCGTATCATCGTTTATGGTCAGTGTAACCGTCTGCCAGTGCGGACTCATCGCCTTTGTCGGTCTGGTTATTCCCCATCTTCTGAGGCTGGCGCTCGGCCCGGATCACAGGGTCCTGGTCCCGGCGAGTATTCTCGGCGGTGGCGCCTACCTGATCATCTGCGATCTTTTAGCAAGGATAGTCCCGCAACAGGGTGAGATGCCCGCAGGCGTTATTACGGCCATGATCGGGGCACCGGTTTTTATCTTTCTCCTTAAACGGTCAAGAACATGAATGCAGCCATTAAGGTCAGCCGATTATATTATGCTTACCGTGATACCCGGGTTCTGGATTCGGTTTCATTTTCGGTTTCACCAGGGAATTGTTTTGTCATCATAGGACCGAACGGGTCGGGCAAGACAACGCTCATGAAGGTATTAGCGGGGCTTTTTTCCGCAAAACAGGGGAGTGTTGAAATCCTGGGCAAAGACATTTCCGGCTATCCGAAAAAAGCCCTGGCCCGAAAGATAGCCTATGTGCCGCAGCAGCCAGTAGGGGATCTGCCGTTTTTGGTCGAAGATATCGTGCTTTTCGGACGCGCTCCCCATCTTGGGATGTTCGGCCTTGAATCAAAAAAGGATTATGATCTTGCCCGAATGGCCATGTCATTCACAGAAGTGGAACATCTTGCCGGCCGGAGGATGGATCAGTTGAGCGGCGGCGAGCAGCAGAGGGTCTTTCTGGCCAGGGCCGTATGCCAGGACCCCGAAATAATATTGCTGGACGAGCCGACGGCGTCCCTTGACATCGCCCACCAGATGCGGGTCATGGACCTTATGGAGAAGATGAAGATAGAAAAAAACATCACGGTGGTCATGGTCTCACATGACATCAACCTTGCCGCCATGTATGCCGATACCCTCCTGTTGCTTCACCATGGGAAGGCGCTTTGCTGCGGGCCGCCTGAAGATGTCCTGACCTACGAGCGGCTCGAGGCGGTTTACGGATGCCCGCTACTGGTGGATAAGAGCCCGCTGGGCGGGCTTCCCCGGATTTCCACCGTTCCGGGACGGTATATTGATGACAGTCGAGACACAATTCTTAACGGGAGAATTAAAAATGCCGGAACTGAAAATCGCGCTTGTTGAGGCCATATCAAAATCCACCCATGTTTACAGCCGGACATATCTTCCCAGAGCCGGTGTTGCCACCTTGGGGGCCGTGTTAAAGAGCCATGGATATCATGTTGAGATTTTTATCGATCTGCTGTCGCCTGAAGAAGAAGCAAGGTTATTGACCTATGATGTTATCGGAATCGGTTCTCTTTCCAGCACAATTAAAGATGCCTATCATCTTGCGGATTATCTGAAGCGTAATGGTAAAACGGTTGTCATGGGAGGACCCCATGTGACGTTTATGCCGGAGGAAGCCATCGGGCATTGCGATTTCGCGGTTCTGGGGGAAGGTGAAGGGGTGCTGCCCAGGCTTCTGTCCGCCATTGAAAAGAAAATTTCTCCGGAAGATGTAAAAGGAATTGTTTACATGAATCCCGATGGAACCACCCATTATACGGGACCTTCCGAGTTTGTTGATTATAAATCTCTGCCGTCGCCTGATTTTTTGCTGTCTTCAAAAGTTGCGCCAGAAAATATCCCGCCGATCATTACAACATCACGCGGATGCCCGCATGATTGTTCATTCTGTAGCGTGACCTCGGTTTTTGGAAGAAAATACCGGTTTAAGGACAAGGAACAGGTCATTGCCGAATTGCGCGCTGTAAAAAACAGGAGCGTCTGTTTTGGTGATGATAATTTTTGTGCGAATTCGGTCCGTACAAAGAAACTTTTACGTGCGATGATCAAGTCCGATGCAGTTCCTTTACGATGGTCCGGTCAGATGTGTGTGGAAGCGGCTTCGGATAACGAGTTACTGAACCTGATGGGCGAGACACGTTGTCGAATTGTATATGTGGGGATAGAATCCGTTGAGCCTGAAACTTTAAAAAAATACGGCAAGGCCCATAAGGTTGATGCGATCAAGACATGTGTTGAAAATCTTCATGATCATAATATCGGGATTCATGGCATGTTTGTTGTCGATAGCTGCGATCAGCCCGATGCCGCCAAACACATTGTTGACTATGCAATAGAAACGGATATTGACACAATCCAGATTTTTTCGGTGACTCCGTTTCCAGGCACGAGATCCTTTACTGAAAACAAGGATCGGATTATCCACCAGCAATGGAGTAAATATGACGGTATGCACGTGATTGTTAAACCGGAGAAGTGTTCGGCCTATGACATGCAGATGGCCATCGTGGACCAGATGAACCGTTTTTACAGCATCGGGCGGGCGATCACCGCCTATAAAAAACATCGTGCCTGGCGGATGAAATACCGGTTGGGCGGACATATTTTAATGCGTCGATGGGTAAGGGAAAATCAGGCATACATTGAAAAGCTGCAATCCGGTTTTGAAGAAGAAGGCATGGAAATTAAGGGTGCCCAGGCTGCAACTTATGCGCCGTTAGGTGCTTCTACCCGATAGCGCCGGGTTGGGTAACCGGCCATAAATAAAAAACGGATGGTTTGTCCCCTCAGTAATCACTAATCAAGAACAACCCATTATGCCAACCGAGGACTCAATTCAACAGCCGGCAGCCCTTCGCATCTCCCCGGGTAGGCAATGGGCCTTTTATAGGGCGGTGAAAAGAAAAGCCGGGCATGGCATCGGAAAGGCGTTTTACTGCGCCGACGTCGGCGCAGTAAAAAAAGACGGCGGTGCAGAAAAAATGGTGGTGGGTCATGCAAGGTATGCCGGCCTCGGTGATCTTGCACGGAGCTTATCGAAGTTACGGCTGCGACCTGGCGCATTTTTTGCCATGGCGAAAAAGCAAAAATGATGGCGGAAAAGCGGGATGGTCGTTGATCCCGGTCAACATTTTTTTTCGGAACGAAAAACGCCTGCCCACAAACAGCACAACTCAAGACCCGGTACCCATCATCGACGCCGCGCAGTATTCGTCCACATCCACTTTCTTTTTGAAGAACATATTTCCTCCTTCAGCCGCC
>JAADHK010000039.1 GCA_013151835.1 Deltaproteobacteria bacterium | reverse complement strand
GATTATATGATTCGGGGGGAAAGAAACTGTGTCTTGAGATACTTATAATCACTAATCAAGGTTTGACCCCAGCCACCCCCTTTAATGGGCGACCCCATTGCTCCCCCTAACGTGGCGATTCGGGACGGCCTTTACAAGCTTGTGATACCATTTTTGCGCGATTGAAATTTTTTTGCCGAAATGCCAGGTTGGGACGCCTATGATTTTGTGCATTTCTTTTTTTGTTTGGACAGAATTTGATGGATATTTTATTTTTTCAGAACTCTACATTGTGAAGAAAGCGATTAACCAATTAAAGGAGTATCGAAACCTGCTTGTCGAAAATGGTCATCAAAAGTTAAGGCATACCTTACTCGCCTTTTTTTCATAACTACAAATGAATAGCAATCAACCATTCCCCATGCCTTGTCTTTGCGGCGCTTAAACAGCGAAAATGCTTTTGACATTCCCTCGGAAGCAAATGGAATAACCGTAGTGTTGCTGTTCGTCTGAATTTTTTCGATAACAGTTATGACTGTTTTGCGGCATAGTGGCTTTGATAGCGAATTAGCCAATTCAACCAAAACGAGAACCGTCGTTAAAAAAGGGCCGGAATATAATCCAGACGCTTCCATAGCAACGGCGTGAAACTGATCCTTTTTCCTTATAAGGGCGATAAGATAGCCTGTATCAAGAAAGATAATGCGTTTCATTTCTTAGATGTTCCATATAGATAATGGTCATGCTGCTTCGCTAAATCGACCGGAAGATCATCCTCAATCGCGCATTCCGACAAATCTAAAAGAAGCGAAGATGGCTTCTGCCGGTTTTTCATCTCTTTTTTTTTCTTCCTTACAAATCCTTCCACTTCAACAAGCATGGAAGGCGGTAACTTAGCGATTTCGTTTTTCAGAGATTCTAATTTATTCATTGTGACCTCCGTATTTCCTGGAACAGCGAGACACTGGAAGAATAATAAGCTTCTTCACCACATATGCTGTATTATATTTTATATCTTTTCGGATCGTAACATCTTTAAAAGTGGATAAAAACATAATTTTTCAAAATAATGTTACAATATTTTTTTAACGCGCTGACTTTTTTTTCGTTCCATTCATTTCCCGTTTATCCTCTTTTTTCAAGCCCCTCCCATAGCGGTTCCTCCAGTTTGCGCTTGATGATTTTGCCATCGATATGGCGGGGAAGTTTTGATAAAAAGTTTACCTTTTTTGGCACGTTGTACCCGGCAAGCCCGTTTTCTTTGCAGAAAATCCGTATTTCGTCTTCGGTTGCCGAGGCCCCGTCTTTCAGCTTGACGCAGGCCAGTGGGATTTCGCCCAGGTCGGGGTCCGGGGCCTTGATTACCGCGCAGTCCTCGATATCAGGATGGAGAAACAAAACCCGCTCGATTTCAATGGGAAATACATTTACCCCGCCGCAGATGATCATCTCCTTTATCCTTCCTGTGAGATAGAGGAACCCGTCTTTATCCTGATGGCCGATCAGGGCGTCATCGTACCATTCCTTTCCGTCCACGATCCGCTGGCTGTCTTTCAGTTTTTTCTCCGATCCCGGGTAGGTGAGGGAAAGTGTGGCCACGGACCGGCCGAGCACGATCCCGTCTTTTCCGGTCTCAACTGGTCTTTTTATGATTTCATCGTAAATAAGGATATCCCCGCATCTCGGTTTCCCCACGCTTTTTATCCGTTCCGGATTTGCCATATAATCGTCGGGGATCAGGAGCGTTAGGACCGCCGATTCGGAGCTGCCGTAATATTCGTGAAACACGGGGCGGGGCGCGCCCTGGCGGATAAAAAGGCGGTTGATGTCGGTCTTAACCTCGGGAGGGCAGGGGGCTGCCGCGCAGAGGAGGGAATGCATGGACGTAAGATCGTATTTTTTTGTGATTTCATCGGGAAGGGCACAAATCCGCTGGAGAATGGTCGGCACCACGAAAGACCATGAAATCCGTTCCTTTTGTATCATGGCAAGGAAATTTTCAGGGTCGAACTGCTTCATGGTCACGGCGGTTGCGCCCATAAGCACGCAGGGTGAATACCCGGCCGCAGTCCCGGCATGGTACATGGGCGTCGGGATCAGTGATCGGATGTTTTTGCCTTTGGGGTCCGAGATCAGATCCCCGCCGCAATAATAGAGGAATGAAAACTGGCGGGTCAGATAGGATACGTATTCCTTCATTGAAGTCCGGGGCGCCTCGGCCACATCGCTTAATAGATAGCTCAGGCCGTCATAGAGGTTTGAACTCTTGGGGGAGCCCGTGGTGCCGCCGGTATACGGGTTCATGGCAAACAGAAACGTCACATCTTCCGGTATGGAGTCATCGGCATCGGCTATGAGTTGTTCATAGGAGATGAAGTCTGCCGGGGCCGATTTCCCCGTGATTATAAAATGCTCCACATTCGGCATTTCGGACCGGTTCATCATGATGTCATCCAAAAAGTCCGCGTCAAAGACCAGTATTTTCGGGTTTCTTAAGTTTACAATCTTTACAATCTCGCGTATATCCAGATGCCAGTTTACGGCCGGAAGCGGGGTGCCCATGATGCTTGCGGTATAAAAAAGCTCAAAATATTCCGCACCGTTGTACAAGAGGGCCGCTATTCGGTCTTTTGGCTTTATGTCAAGGGATTTAAGGCCGTTTGCAAGCCGGATGACCCGGTTTCGCATCTGGGCGAAGGTAAGCCGGCGGTCACCGTCAACTATGGCTTCCCGTTTTCCCAGCACTTCCCATAGTGATAGGAAGAAATGGGCGGTAGCCCCACCCATGCGGAAGCGGTAAAGATCGATGATGTTTTTGCCCAAGCCGACGTTTTTTACGGTTTTGGCCAGAGCGCGCATCAATTTTGCCGATCCCACCTGGGCCAGGAGGCAATGGTTGATCCCCTGGTTTTCCTCGGTGAACATCACGGCCCGAAGGGCTTTTGCAACCTGAGAAAGCGATTTTTTACCGGTCATTTTATCCCCCATCTGTTTTTGGATAATAAACCCGGGGCAACCACAGGGCAACCACGGGGGGTTGCCCCTACGGGTTTATCATGGTTTTTGTTCACAAGAATGCAGATGCCGCATTTTCAAGGGCGTTGCGGGCGTCGGACACCATTCTTTCCACAAGGTCGGCCACTGTGGGAATGTCGTTGATCCTGCCCACGGACTGGCCAATGGTAAGCATGGCGTCATCCGCGTTTCCGTCAGCCCATGCCTTTTTCGCGCGCTGTCCCGAGATAAGCGGGATGAGGTCCTTAAGGTCTCCGCCATCGTTTTCCACCTTTTTGATCTCTTCCATTATTTTATTTTTAAGCGCTCTTACCTGGAGCCCGAAACCGGCCAGCAGGGTTCTGAGCTGCAATGCCGTGTCGGCCTCTGTCTTTTTGAGTAACACCTCGTAAATACCGGAATGAACCCCGCTGTCTTTTGTGGCCAGGAACCGCGTGGCCATCATGATGCCGTCCGCGCCTAATGCAAGGGCTGCGGCAAGGCTTTTGCCGTCCGCCATGCCGCCCGCCCATGACCGGGATGGAGACTGCTTCGCGGGCCTTTGGAACGAGCACCATGGTTGAAACATTATCCTTATGGGGAAATCCGCCTTCTTCAAATCCGGCTATGATTACAGCGTCGTATCCTATCCTTTGTGCGTGAACCGCGTGTTTTACGGTCCCGACCTTGTGCACCACCTTTACGTCGGCGTCTTTTGCCATGGGAAGAAAATCACGGCCCAGGAAGGTGTCAACCGGGGCCCCGGCAATCTCAATGGCCGTCACCTTTTTTTCGCAGCATATCTGGAAAAAATCCTGGAGAAGATCGGTGGGAAGGCGAATAGACGGCATTGTCGTAATATTGACGATAAACGGCCGGGATGTGAGTTTCCGGGTTTTATCGATTGCCGCGGCAAGGTCTTCGGCGGAATCGTAGTTTCCAGAGGTGAGGTTACCGAGTGCACCCGCATTGCTTATGGCGGCCGCCAGTTCCGGGGTTGCAATCCAGAGCATGC
>JAADHK010000020.1 GCA_013151835.1 Deltaproteobacteria bacterium | reverse complement strand
CCCTCCAGCAAGCTGCAGGGAATCTCCAAATGTAAGGAATCTTTTGACAATTGATATGATTCGCTCGCTAACCCCGCAGCAAGCTACGGGGGATGCGCTCGCTATGCATTTTCAAATTATCTCTCTAAAAAGCTTTCTTTTACCGGTCTCCCAATAGGTTACCCTGTATTCATAAGGCTGCTCCTTGTAAGTATAGGACAACATTTCAGTTGAAAGGATGGGCGTTCCTATTCTTATTTCTAAAATTCCGGCAATTTCCTCATCTGCCACAGCAATGCTAAAAAGTTCCTTATTACGAACCGTGGGCAAGCCATACTTTTGCTCAATGACCTCGTACAGGGTTATTTTCCCTAACAGCTTGGCCACCTTGTCTTCAAAATTTTCGAACATGTTGCAAGGCAAATAAGAAATAGTGTAAACAATAGGACCGCTTCGGGATACAAAAACACGTTTTACGCAGAACAATTCTTCATGTTTTCCAAGCTTTAAGTATCGATTCACCGGCCGGAACCCATCAACTCTTTCAGTACCAATGAGTTTGACTTTGAAAGACAGATCATCCCCATCAAAGTGCTGACGCAGTAAGGTATAACGGAGACTCTCCTGTTTTATATCCGTAGTCGCCACGAAAGTTCCTTTGCCTTGAACGCAGAAAAGATACTTCTCTTTCACGAGATTCGCTATCGCCTTTTGTACAGTTCCCATACTCACATTGTAAGTTTCAGCAATGTTTCGGGATGATGGTATGGGTTCGCCGGGCGCCCATTTTCCGTCTTCAATATAGCTTTTCAATTCATTCTGAAGTTGATAATAAACAGGTATCGGGTGGTTGCTTAGCTGCTTTTTTCCAACAAAATTATTGCTCATATTCACCTTCCATTCAGTGACCTCCGGCAAAACCGGAGGATTGTTTGTGAACCGCTATTCCCTGCAATATGAATCGCGCTTTTTTCTTTCATTTTGTCAAGACTTTTTTAGAATAATTTTTTAGGAGCTCCCCATAATTTCATTACCTTGAGAAGCACCAGAGTTAACAACATAACGGCAGCGTATATTCCAATCGCCAGGCCAATGCTCATTCCGTAACTTACCGGTAACGTAGCCAACACCATGCATACTGCAGTAAATGGAAAAACAATAAATGGATAGATACCCAACTCCATGAGCATCGGCGATTTGAATTCTGGATCCACCATCCGGAGCAGCAGCAGACCGGTTGACATCTGGCCGGTATACATGCCGTAAACAACAACGGTATGCTCCAGGTTCAGGAAACCCATGCGCCTGCCAAAATACAAAATGGATAGCAACGTCAGTATCCCAGAGGGGATCGACATGATCAGAATCGGCACAATGTATTTCCAGACAAGGCCGAGATTGATGGCCATCAACGTGGCCGTGATCATGATATCGACGCCAAATCCGGTGATGCGTCTCTGAATACCCGGATCGATCAAATGGGCTATTCCTACCCTGTTCAGCAACCACCGGAAAAGTACCGCCATAATCATCCCAATACCAAAAAAGAATCCCCACAATACCTTTCCCGTTGTGGGGGGTATTATCCGCGTGATGCCGAAACAAAGGAAATAAGTTAAAGTGTAAATGAGTCCGACGAGCCCGAGCTGAAAGGCAAGGTTGTCTATATTCTCCGTATGCAAGGTGAGTCGCCCTGCGACGATATCCTTTTTTTCTCTTGGCAGGATGCCCTTCAAAAAGTCTTTTGGCAAAGATTTCTTGCCATATTTTGCAGACCCGCAACTCAGTCCCTTTTTGACAAGAGGCATTCCCAGGAAAAAACAGAAAATGTATCCAATAACCGCAAACGTGAGACCCACCGTCACCGCATGTTCAAAACCGAACTCTGTGTACACTTTACCGATAGACAGCGCCTGCCCGGGTCCTTCATTGAAACCCACCGGTAATAAAAGACCGAATGTTGGGAAGAGTTCCTTGCCGAATGTGTTAAACAGCAACACGCATCCTAAGCCGATGATGGCCTGGAGGGGCCAGGTGATGCCTTTCATAAAAGACATCCATAAAGAACCTCTTAGGACCTGTTTTCCTTTGCCTTGCTTCTTGTTTTCGTTTTCACCCGGCGTTAAGCCAACAGAAATAAAAGCTATATTTAAAAAATGATATGCAAAGTTTTCAAACAATGAAAAATGCAAATCAAATATGCTTGCATTTAATAGAATGCAACCCAGGGTTCCGCCTATGAGACAGCTCGGCACGAGAAAAGATTGGAAAAAACGAAACTTCGCACGGAGAATAACGCCAATGACAAGAAAAATTCCTATGGCACCGAAACCCAAAAGCGGTTCAAAAACAAATGGTGTTTCCATCTTAGCATCCCGGTTGTAATTTTGTTAGATGCGAATACAGCTTTTACCAAGGTATCCTTTCGAACTATTTGGAAGAAAGGGCCTGTGCATAGTAATTTAACCAGACAACACGTTCCTGAGTGACTTCAATACCAAATATAAGCGGTTGTTCATCCAGGCTCTGAAATAATGGCCTGCGAACCCAACCGCCCTCGGGTTCCTGAATTTTCAGTTGATAGTCTGCCACCTTGACCACGGCATCGGCATATTTCTGATCACCGGTAGCGTTGTAAAGCCATGAAGAACCCCACCCTACTTTACCGGAAGTAAGATCTTCATATACCTCTTTTCTGCACTTTTGCGTCAAACCGAAAATTCTGTCTGCTGTTTCCAGCCAGCGGGAATCTTGTGTCAATTCATAAAGCTTAGCCAGGCCGGCCATGGCGGCCCCGAAGTACCAGTACGCCATACCGGGCATTTGAAAATCCACAAGGTATTCAGGGACTTCATGGGGCTGGCATACGGTGATCAGCCTTCCGTTAAACCATAATTTGCGCAGGTACAATCGCTCATCCGGCTCCGGCTGTTCGTCGAGCATTTTTTCAAAAAATTCACCGCATTTGACAGCAACTTCCTTGCGGCCCAGGATGGACAGGGCAACCAGACCGAGAGCGGTGGAGCCCCAGTCCAGAATCTGGTATCTGTCATGGTATTCTTTGCGGCAAGGTATTCCGCCGAATACAGGATGCACCAGGCTCTCTAAGTAATCACCGCTGGCCTTGGCGAGATCGTCCCTGCCCAGTGCATGGGCACCCCAGCACAACCACGCATTGCGGTAGTTATTAAGCAGGGGAAATGAAGGATCACAATGACCATTGTTAAAATCGCCATCTTCAAAAAAGCGTTTTTCGATATAATCCAGTGTCCTTTCCGCTTCTTTTTCATAACCCGCCGTCTTCATCGCAAGGGGTGCCTTGAACATACCCATTACGACATGTTCAGTTCCTTTGTAACTGCCATCCGCATTCAAGTATTGCCGTGTCCATTCTGCCGCACGCCTGGCCGCTTCCAGATATTTCTCGATTTTGTCCTGCATTTCGTTGTTTCCTCTCTCTTTTGATATAAAATATTTCGGTAACAGTTTAGCCTTTTTCAAAACGCTCACTTTTCATAAGCGGTCAGCCGTTTCTTTTTTGAGTGACTATCGGGAGGGCGCCGTTATTTCAAGATGTTACGGGTGGGGGACCCCCTGGCTCCCGGCCCGAAGGGACGGGAGAACAGCGGAGGGGGTAGGCAT
>JAADHK010000129.1 GCA_013151835.1 Deltaproteobacteria bacterium | reverse complement strand
TTTCTGGTTTCATAAAAAGCTTTTTATTCCGCTCCGCGAAATTTTTGTGTCAAAATAAGTTTGATGGACTCGTAAAAAGTCGGCCATCATGTTTGATGCTTGTACCCCCCATGTGCTGTCCGGTTCCTTGGAATTACGTCTGCGGCGTTACGCGTATCGGGAAAATGCCCAGCGCACGAAAACTACGTCTCCGGCTTGCATACGGAGTTTTTTTATGGAACCGGGAACAGGGATACTCGTAGGTCGGGTTAGTCCGGCATGAAGCCCCCCGAAAAAGCTTGCGGGAAACAGTACAGCGCATGCAGGGTTGAGTGCCGGGCGTAACCCGGCAAAATTCCTGTTTATTAAAATGCCCCGAGCTGACAGGGCTTGACCTTCACGCCCATGGTCTCGCACGCCCCGCTTACTTTCATCCTGGCAAAGCCCATATTTGCGGCGATTTCCCATGCGGCGGCGCATGGCAGGCGCCCATCCTTTATTTGCCCGCGGATTGCCGTTTCGAGTTCTTCCGGGACTTGCTTCATGGGAGTGACCGCCTTTTTTTTCTCACCGTATCCGAAAAGCCCGAGCTGGCAGCCCGTCAGTTTTAATTCCAACATGTCCGTATATGCGCCCGCTATATGCGGCTTAACCCCGAGAGCCTTCACTACCTTGAACACGGAGGCACAGGGGATATCCCCGTCTGCAGCCTTTTCATTCAATGCCTGCCGGACAGCTCTGTTAGTGTCTTCGGAAATTTTTAATTTTGATATGTCTGTTTTTTCCTTCATGGCGTCTCCTTTTGCCGGATGTGTTTGTTTGCATGAATCCCGGTCTTGATGTCATGCCGGGACTCGGCTATAGAATCAAAAAGGTAGATGATAAAATGGACTAGCCCATTTTGAATCTATAGGTAAACGCGGATAAATTCAACTGTGTAAAAGGGGGGGGCAAATGGAAAGGGATGTGAAAATTTACCGGGATTCAAACGGAGTGACTCATATTGATGCAAAAAACCGGGTCGATGTTTATTATGCAATGGGTTATGCCCACGCGTTCGACCGGGGTATGCAGATGCTTCTCATGCGGATTCTCGGATACGGCCGGTTGTCCGAATGCCTTGACGACAGCGACGCCTCGCTTGCGATAGACATTTTTTTCAGGAAAATGGGGTGGCACAAAAATATCAAGGCATGCATGGACAGGATGAGCGATTTTGAAAAAGATGTTTTAACGGCCTATTGCGATGGTGTGAACGAGAGATTTAAGGTGAAAATTCCCTGGGAATACAAGTTGATGGGCTATTCTCCCGAGCCGTGGGAACCGGCGGATATCTTCATCATCGCAAGGATGGTGGCCTACCTGACCCTGTCTCAGTCCCAGGATGAGATGGAGCGTTTATTTGTTGAAATGGTTAAAAACGGCGTGCCGGAAAATCTGCTCCATGAACTCTTCCCGGGCATACTCGGTGGCATGGATATCGACCTGATAAAAAAGGTTTCCACGGGCGAAAACCCCATTGTTCCGTCATTGTTGTGGAAACTGGGTCTCCCAAGGATGATGGCCTCAAACAACTGGGTGATATCCGGTAAAAAGACCGCATCGGGACATCCAATACTTGCGAATGATCCTCACCTCGAAATAAACCGGCTCCCCAACGTCTGGTACGAGGTTGCGGCGCGGGTCGGTGACCGGTTTGTGCTGGGTGCCTCCATGCCGGGGACGCCGGCCTTTCTTATCGGCAGGAATCCGGAGGTGGCCTGGGGTGTAACCTATGCGTTTATCGATTCCGTGGACTCATGGATCGAGGAATGCAGGGACGGCAAATACAGGGTAAAAGACGAATGGAAGGAATTTGAAGTCAGAAAAGAGGTGATCCGCAGAAAAAAGAAACCCGATGTCGAGGTTTCTTTCCATGAAAACAGGCACGGAGTACTCGATGGAGACCCGGCAAAAGACGGCTTTTACCTCGCCACGAAATGGAGCGCAGGGGAATCGGGTGTGAAAACGTTTAGAAGCCTGCTGAAATTGTGGGACGTTCACACCGTAAAAGAGACAATGGATATCCTGGGGCAGGTGGAGTCCTTCTGGAATTTTGTGCTGGCGGATGCATCGGGAAACATCGGTTTCCAGATGTCCGGACTGGTTCCGAAAAGAAGAGACGGCGTGAGCGGTTTTGTCCCGCTTCCGGGCTGGGATGAGGATAACGACTGGCAGGGAATGGAAGATTATAAGAACCTGCCGTCGGAGTATAACCCGGAAAAAGGGTATTTTGTCACCGCAAACCATGATTTGAACGAATACGGGAAGGTCAATCCCATCAACATGCCCATGGGCATCTACAGGGCCGAACGGATAAGCTCCATGCTGGAGAAGGGGAAGAATTTTACAGTGTCTGACGTGTTTGACATGCATTTTGACGTTTATTCCACCCAGGCCGAAAGATTCATGAAGATATTGCGGCCACTTCTTCCCGGCACGAAACAGGGGAGAATATTAAGGAGCTGGGATAGTGGGTATGACATAAATTCAAAAGGGGCATTTCTTTTTGAAGAATTTTACAAGGGGCTGTACCTCGATGTTTTCGGAGCAAACGGCCCGGGTGAAGGGGTCATTGATTTTCTATCGTCCGAGTCCGGCGTTTTTGTGGATTTTTACGGAAATTTCGATGCGATACTCTTATCCGAAGACTCTGCCTGGTTTGCGGGGCGCACAAGGGATGAAGTCTTTGCCGCCGCAGCCGTCAAATATCTTGACATAACGCCCCGGCCGTGGGGAAAGGATCACAGGATTCTTTTTAAAAACATCCTGTTTGACGGAAAACTGCCCCGATTTTTCGGTTTTGACAAGGGGCCGTACTCCCTTCCCGGGGGTCGGGCCACGATTCACCAGGGTCAGATTTATCGCTCGGCAAATAGGAATACCTCTTTTTTCCCGTCATACAGGATTGTTACCGATTTTTCAGAATCGGTGATCTACACGACCATTGCGGGAGGTCCGTCGGACAGGCGTTTTTCGTGCTGGTATTCATCGGATCTGAAAAACTGGATGACTGGAAACTACAAAAAGGTGGAGGCAGAGCCGGAGGCGAGCTTGCCTGAGCTGTGAGACCGGGAGGATTTGTCGGTTGGGGGTGCAAGATTTGACGGACTCGTAAAAAGTCGGCCATTATGTTTAAGATGGCTAAGTAAAAAATTCGATATACAAGGAGTAGTGGTATCGCGAAAGCGCAGGCATACATATGGTATGTTGAGCATTTCGTGATCCTCTACGACGCAGTGATCGGACTTTTTACGACGCCATCAAAATTGGCTAATGATCCTTGGAGGGCAAGGCCGATGGCCAGGCCGGCGGCGCCGATCACAGCAATAAAGGATGCCGTCTGAATGCCCAGCTGGTTCAATGCCGCGATGATGAAGAAGATCAAAAGGGCGATATAGGTCAGATTTCCGATGAAACTGATTATCGTAGGCTCCAGTTTGCTGCTTTATTATTCCGTTTACCCAACCAGCACGATGCGTAAATCCATTACGTTTGTTCCGGTCGGTCCGGTTTTTATCAGATCTTTGATTTTTTCAAAAAAATGGTAGCTGTCATTGTTGGAAAGGTATGCACCTGCATCAAGGTGCAGGATGGATGCCCGGGCGATGGTCGAGCCGTCGGCAATTGCTCCGGCGGCATCCGTAGGGCCGTCCGTGCCGTCGGTTCCACAGCTCAATATCACCATATTTTTTTCATCCGCGATTTTTTGTGCGCAAACCAGTGCGAATTCCTGGTTTCGCCCGCCGAGCCCGGTTCCCCGGATCTTCACGGTGGTTTCTCCACCGGACAAAATGCAGGCGGGTGCGGGCACGGGATTTTTTGATATCCTGATCTCTTTTGCGATTGCCGCATGAAACCCCGCTGCCTGACTGGTATCTCCCTCTATGGTGGAAGACAGGATTATCGTGTTGAACCCTAAGGATTCAGCCGTTTTTTTTGCGGCCTTAAGCGCGGAAAAGTTACCGGCGATAATCAGGTTTTTCGTGTCGGCAAATACCGGAT
>JAADHK010000026.1 GCA_013151835.1 Deltaproteobacteria bacterium | reverse complement strand
CGGATAAAATTGTCTGGACATTTTGCCATATTTTTCTTCTATGATTTTCCTCTGGTTATCTATAATTTTTTTTGTTTGGTCCGGAGTATCGGTAAATTCAACGACGATTTCGTATAATCGGTCCTTCCAGAAGAAAAAAGTAGTTTCTTTTGCGTGTTTAATTACGGGATTGCCCTGGCAGGAGTAGAGAATGGAATTTTCAAACTGTTTTTTTGGGGTAAATCTCAGGGACGGCATGGCCGATTTTAATGTTTTTCGCACGGTTTCGGGATTGCAACCAAAACGGATGCCGAAATAACCGGCTTTGATTTTTTTGTGGAGCAATTTTGTCTTATCCGGTTTCGACGTTGCTGCGGCAATGGATGATGTCCCTTTGTTTTCTTTATACTCAAGGGCATAAATATGGCAGCCGATCATATAAGGATATCCTGATACCGGTGCGAGAGCCATTGCCTTGACGCCTTCAATCCCATCATTCCAAATATAAAAGCCGGCTGCTTCTTTGCAGCCGCTTGTCGCTTTGAGTATAGCTTTATAATCATGCGCATAAGTTCCGGCTGTCTGCAAGAAGGAGCGCAGAGTTTGGGGAAGTGGGTAGCATTGTGCGTCTGCGTATATGCTTAATTGTTCGACATCCTGATCCTTGTGACCGCATTCCATGAGAAAAGAAGCCCCGGTTCTGCCTACTGTTTGAACCGCAATTGGCTGAAAGTCGGGATCCAACCCGAATTCTTCCGGTTTAAGAAGTGGATGATGATCCAGATAATTTTTGCATTGTCTCGCGATTTGACGGGCGCGCAGCATGAGATCATCTATATATGCTTGATGATGTTGTCGGCAATCAGCAAGTTCCTTTTTGATGTCCGCACGTGATGCCCCATATGAAATGGCAGGCAGATAAAGGACTATAAGGCAGGAAATTATTATGACTGTGTTTAGTAAAAAATTGTTTTTTTTCATTTACGTTATCCCCCCTCAGAAATATCCGAGTCTGCGCCGCAGTTTGAGGTTTCTGAAGATGTTTGCCGGCCTGGGTTTAAGATGCGCCCGGCCTTTTTCAATGAACCGGTCGGTAGCCTCAAGGACCCGGACGCTCGATTTACCGTCCCGGTACGGGTGGATACGATCACCGTAGGCGCGGATATTGTCCATCAATGCTTCCGGCCGGGTCAGGCCATGTTGGATGGCGGACTCGATTTGGGAGGCGTCGGTCACGTCTATCAGGTGAGGGCCGGGCTTTTGGTTTTTAAACGTCACTGCAGGCCGGTTTAAAAGAAGAAACTCGGAAATGACCGATGAGGTGTCACAAAGCATTATATCCGCTGATTTGAGCAAAGAGATTATGTCGTCGGTCTCTATATAGGTGATGTTTTGCCCCTGGATCGCCTTGTATTTCTCCACCACGTTGTGGTCCATCTTGGGATGAAAGTTTATTATCCACTGCCAGTCGTTTTTCGCGGCCAGAAGCGAGATTGTTTCAAAAAGGCGCGGTGCGGCGCTCAGGCGCGGAGTGAAGGTGGACGCAAAAAAAATTATCGGCCTCACCCCGGCTTTTAGATAAGGGGGCGGGGTTTCGGAAAAAAGCGGGTCCATCTTGGGCCACCCTGTCTCCGCCACCTCGAAAAAGCCGTGTTTTTGCGCGAGTTCACGAAAACCAATGGTGGTGTCCGGCCCCTGGGTGCAATAGAGATCAAAACAGTCGCGTATACGGAAATGCCCTTTTTCACGGCTCCGCTTGTTTACGGAAAATCCGTGAAAGACCTCGACCTTGACCCCCGGGAAAAAACCGGGCACCATGTTTCCGGGCACAAATACCGCATCTGGATTGTATTTTTTGACGTCGGAAACGGTTTGGACCTCTTTTTCGTCCTCACGCAGAAAATGTGCAAGCCGTGTCCGGTCCTCGAAAAACCAGGCGGCATTATCTCCCCGTTCAAATATGGCCGCCTCAAGGGGCCGCAGGATGGCAAAAGCGTATAGCTCGCTTGCGTAAAAGAGGTATTTTTTCATGCCCTGTTGTCCTGTCCCTGTTGTTTTCCGAGGCGCTCCATGCGCCTGAGACTCCACAATCCGGCATATTTGTTGAAATTTCCCTGGGCGTACATGACGGCCACAAGAAACCCGGGCGGGCCGTCTAAAAAACCGAGCCTTATGATGTAAATCGAAAAAAAGGTCCAGAGTGCGCGCAGGGCGGCAACAAACAGGCCTGCTCCCCGCCTTCCGGCGGCATGCCGTTTTTTTGATCCTAGCCAGGCGTATTCACGGTTTTTTTGAAGATAATGACCGAAATCCCGGTGCGTGTAATGATAGAGTCTGCCGGAGAGTTTTTTTACCCTGCCCGGGGGAAGGATTATTTTTTCATGTACGATATCATCGGAAAACCTTGCCCCGGCGCTGCGGAAGAGCCGCAATGGGGCACGTGCGCTTCTGCCGTGGTTCAGGGTTTGGCCGAACACCACCACGGCCCAGGGGAGTTTAAATCCCGCTACATCCGGATTTTCGGACAAAACGCGCGCGATTTCATCGTAAAGTTTTCGCGACAAGGCCTCGTCCGCGTCAATGGACAATACCCATTCGCAGGATGCTTTTTCCAGAGCCCGTTGTTTCTGAAGTCCATAGCCGGGCCAGTTGGTGACAAAGACCTTGTCGGTGTACTTTTTTGCGATATCAACGGTGGCATCCGTGCTGCCGCTGTCCAATACTATGATTTCATCGGCAAGGGACGCCACGGATTCAAGGCACCGGCCGATCCTGTCTTCCTCGTTTTTCGTGATAACGATCACCGAAAGGGTCTTTTGCTTTTTTTTTTCAGTATTTCTCAATATATCCGCCTATTATGCGAATGCAGATCATGCGGCACGGTCGTGTAGCGGATGGCTTTAGCCTTCCATTTTTTTGGAAAACCGATAAGTTGCGTATTGCTTTTCCTCGACAAGCTCTGACCCGTATTTTTCGTTGATTTCCCGCTTTACGTTTGCCCTGTCATCGTTGTTGAAATATACGCTCCGGGCAAGGGCGATAAAATCCTTGTCAAACTCTGATGCCGCCTCCTTGAGCCTTATCCTGTCCTCGATATCCCAGAGTTTTGCGTTTACCGCTTCTAAGCGACGGTATTCGTCGGAATCGGTTTCAATGCCCTCTTTTGCCAGGGCGGCTGCAAGGAATTGATATTCTTTTTCAATGTTTGCAAGCTTTTCAGTGGCGGTGATTTTTTTCCGTTTGATGGCAAGGATGCTCAGCTTGTCCATTACCTCTCCGATGGAGACTTCTATTTTCATGTTTTTTCCTCCAATAGATGATCGCAGCGCCGCCCTGTCCACAGCCAATAGTCCGTAGTCCAAAGTCCATGATTCCCCTTTTAAACCCCTTGATTTTCCGCCTTAAACCTTATAGTCTAATATATCTATTTTCAAGGGAAATTTCATGGTTTATGCCGCCCATTGCGGACAATACCCGGATTTATACGATAAGCCCATGCCGAAAATCGAAGCAAAAAGAATCTGCCTGGTGAGGACCTCCGCCCTGGGCGACACGGTTCACGCCCTGGCCTTGGCCAATGCCATAAAGCGCGGGTACCCGGAGGCCAGCCTCACCTGGATACTCCAGGATCTGCCCCATGATATGGTCTGCCGCCAGCCGGCCATCGACCGGTTTATAACCTTTGACCGCAATGCGGACCTGAAAACATGGCGAAAATTTCTTTTCAGGCTGCGAAAAGAGGCCCCCTATGACCTCGCGATCATCCCCCAGGCCAGCGCCAAGGTGAGCCTGATTGCCATGTTCCTGCCGGCAAAGGTCAAGCTTGGATTTAATTTTTCACGTGCGCGCGAATTTCACTGGCTGATGACAAACGCGCACATTCCTGCGCGTCCCATGCAGCACGTCCAGGACCAGTTTTTTGAATTTTCCGATTTTCTCGGGATTGAAAAAGAACCGGTTTGCTGGGATTTTTGTTTCACCGACATGGAAAGAAAATGGCAAAATGATTTTTTTACGGCCATCAAAAAGCCTGCGGTGGGGTTTGTAATTGCGTCTTCGTCCATTGAAAAGGACTGGCCGACCGCATCCTTTGCAAGGGTCATGGACCATGTGGCAAATCTCGGTTACGCGCCGGTAATCATAGGCGGGCCGGGCAGGAGCGAGGCAGAGATTGCCGAAAGGATTTCCGGCCTTTGCAGGCATGCGCCGATTCTGGCCCTTGAAAAACCCATCCGTCATACCATGCTCCAGCTTGCGGGATGTTCCCTGGTCGTGGCGCCGGATACCGGGCCGCTGCACATGGCCGTGGCATTAAATGTCCCCACCATCGGTATGTACGGGTATTCGAATCCTGGGCGATGCGGTCCCTACCGGCGGTTTCACGATCTTCTGATAGATTTTTATAACGAGCCCGAAAAAGAGGACGCGCCCATTACCCGCAAAACCCGTCCCGGGCGGATGCGGATGATCACGCCTGAAATGGTGATCGATAAAATCGAATACGGACTTGAAAAATATGGAACCACACCCCATGACCGTAATTAAGCCATACAATGGCTATGTATTCGGGAGCGACGCAGGACTTTCTTACGGTCAGATGAGGGCGCTGGCATCTTGCCTTGAGACGCCGCAGTGTGTTCAAAAGGGCGTACTCGGGGGCCGGGGGGGCATTTTACGACTCGATCTTCAAGGCGTGGGGAAGGTCGTGGTAAAGTCATATTTCAGGGGCGGGCTGATCCGGTATGCGAGCAGGCAGACCCATGTGCGGGTAAAGTCTTGGAGAAGCGCTTCGGAATTCGGCCTCCTGGCATGGCTCAAAAGCATTGACGTATCCGTGCCCGAACCGGTAGCATGGATTGTTTCCGGAAGGATTTTTTACAGGGCATGGCTTGTGACACGGGAGATGCCAGAAGCATCCACCCTGGCCGATATTGCCGCAATGGATAATGACCGTGCCGCGTGCCTCATGGCCGAAGTCCGCCGGCAGGTTGAGCATTTGATTGAATACAAGGTGTTTCATGTTGATTTTCATCCCGGAAACGTGCTCGTAGATTTGGACGGCCGGGTTTTTATTATTGATTTTGACCGGGCAAGAACCGGGGTCCGAGGGAATACCTCCCGGCTCAGACGCAGATATGAACGCCGCTGGCGCAGGGCCGTGACCAAACATAACCTGCCCGTTAGCCTTGTTCCGCTTTTCGGCAACTGAGATTAAAAAACATAAGGAGCGTCGATGAACATGGAAAAAAACACATCTGTTTCAATTCTTGTGGTGGATGACGAGGAATCGATCAGAAAGATGTTGAGCCAGGTGACCCGCAGGGCGGGATATGAGTGCCATGTGGCGTCTGATGGGGCCGAGGCATTGAAAATTCTCGAATCCACACCGATTGATATAATGATAACAGATATCCACATGCCGGGCATGACCGGGGTCGAACTGCTCAAAAAGGCCATGACCTCCTATGATATCGACGCCATGGTCATGACCGGCTTTTCCCAGGACTATGATTACGAGACTATCATTAACGCAGGCGCCAGCGATTTTGTTCCCAAGCCAATAGGGCTGACGGAGATGCTTATCCGGATACAACGGGTGGTCCGGGAGCGGCGGCTTCGGTTTGACCGGGACCGCTCGAAAAAAGAGCTTGAAGAAACCCTGTCGGAGCTTGAAACAGCCCATCATGAGCTTCGTGAGGCATATCTTGATACCGTCCGCCGCCTGGTGATCGCATCCGAGTTCAAGGACGAGGATACCGGTGACCATATTATCCGCATGAGCCGTTATTGTATTCTTCTGGCTCAAAAGATCGGCATGTCCGAACAGGAGATTGAAAACATCCGGTACGCGTCTCCCATGCACGACATCGGCAAGATCGGGATCCCGGACAGTATAATGCTAAAAGAAGGGAAGTTGACGGCAGATGAGTTTGATGCCATGAAGAATCACACGCTAATAGGTGCGAAGATACTCTCAGACGCAAAGGCTCCGGTCCTGAAGGCGGCCCATGAAATAGCCCTTACCCATCACGAGAAATGGAATGGAAAAGGGTATCCAAACGGCCTGGCCGGAGCTGATATCCCCATTGCCGGCCGTATCGTGGGTATTGCCGATACATTTGATGCCCTCACATCCCAGCGGCCGTATAAAAAACCCTACCCCCTTGAGGTCGCCCTTAAAATTTTAAAAAAAGAGAGGGAAGAGCAATTCGACCCGGAAGTTGTGGATGTTTTCCTGAACAGTATAGATGATGTGGTGGCCATAAAAAATGAGGTCAGCGGCCCCGATAGTTTAAATATTGCTGATTTTGCATGGAGCGAAAGGGACCTCGCGGATAAGACCGCAGCGGTTATAGGGGGGGCATAGGGGAGCGGTTGACGGTTGTCGGTTTACGGTAAAAAAACTCAACAATTTTAATGCCGAACAGGGAATGTCGAATCTGTATTTGGGCGCTGGTAATAAAAATATAACTTGATCGCTACCTTAATACCGTATATGGTATCACAAGGAGGCTATGGTATTAAAACCGTAATTGATACAAACATTCTCTATGCCGGTTTGAATTCGAACAGAGGAGCCTCCTATCAGGTATTAAAAGCCATTATGAAAAAACGGGTTCAGCCGGTAATGTCTGTTGCCCTACTTTTCGAATATGAAGATGTGCTTAAACGAAACAGCAGACAACTCGGCCTTAGCTACTCTGATACTGATGACTTGCTGGATGCGATGTGCAGCCTGTGTTCATTACATAAAATTCACTATTTATGGCGTCCATTTCTATCGGACCCCAAAGACGACCACGTTCTCGAATTAGCGGTGGCCTCGGGAGCAAAAAGCATAACCACTTTTAATGTAAAGGATTTTTCAGGGGCGGATAAATTTGGCATTAGACTTTTATCCCCCATGGCTTTGCTGGAGGAAATAAAATGGGAGCTTTAAGTTTAAGACTGCCGGAATCGATTCACTGCCATATCCGTAAAATTGCAAAACAGGAAGGTGTCTCGATTAATCAGTTCATTTCTTCGGCGGTTACTGAAAAAATTTCCGCAATCATGACTGAAGAATATATTGTTAAGCGGGCTAAACGAGCAGATATACATAAGATGGAACGGATACTGGCAAAAGTGCCGGATCGTGAACCCATGGCCGGAGATGAGTTGTAAAGTATTTTCCTTGGCTTCCGCAGGGTGAAATTCACTGTTCAATATTGATGCATTCATAAAAAGTCGGATATTCTGCCGTTTTCTTGCCAAAAAGGCGGGTGTTGCTCCAACTAAAACTCGATCCTGAGGGCTCGTAAAAAGCTGTTTATCCCGCTTCGCGGTATTTTTACGAGTCCGTCAAATCTTCCATTGCCTCCATCCGCACAGCAGCGGATAATAAAGCCCGAGCTTCACGTCACGACCGGTCATGGCATGCATGAGCCGGGCGTAACGGTTCATGACGCCGGCATACCGGTCCTGTTCACGGTCCAGAAATTCTTCTTTGTCGCCTCCCGCATGGGTTGAGGTCTTGTAATCTATTATACGGACAACTCCCTCTTCATCCACAAAGCTCCGGTCAATAACCGCGTTTATAATTTCATTCCCGTCAATGCCGCTCAGGGCATACTCGCAGGCGGAAGACTCATGCGGCGACAATATCCATTTTCCCCTTGAATCGGTCAGGGTGTTTGTAAGCGCCGTTTGCGCAAGGTTTGCCGCCGAATCGATATGTTCCGGGTTCACGCCGCTCCTCTCCATGTCGACCCGGATAAGGCGGCTCGCCATTTTTACCCGGTCCGGGTTCCATTTATCGATCCCCTGTTCACAGATCAGCCGAAGCCATCGGTGGACAACGATTCCCACCCGCCTGGCCGTAAACCCGGCCCAGTCGAACAATGGAGGTCCGTCCAGACCGGGATCAAGAGAGGCGTCGGAAACAGCAGGGGATTTGTCCTGTTTGATCAGAATCCCCGGTCCGGGAGCCGGCGCCTCCCACTGGTCCGGCAGCCTTTGGATTTCCAGTATCTCTGTCGTTGTTCCGAACTTCGGGTTTATTCCCGTTCCGGGCTCTGGTCCGGCGTCATTTTTTGTCGTGATTTGAGCGGCTTTTGTGAAGTCCTGTTCCACTGCCGGCCAGAGCATGTTAAGGAAGGAACCGTTTTTCGGGGTTTTAACAAATCCGTCTTCGGTTAAATTAATGCGCCCGAACAGGTGTAGCTCCCTTTTGGCACGGGTTGCGGCCACATAAAGGATCCGGCCGACCTCGAGACCCTTTTTTTTCTGGTGAAGGCCCTTTATATATTTGTAGGTCGGATCGTTTTGTCTCCCGGTTTCGCCCATGGGCGCCATTAACAGCCCTTCTTCTCCCGGCACGTCCGGCCGTTCCAGCCAGAAAAGCAGCCGGTCCACCTCACCCGGCGCGCTCTTTTCAAGCCCCGGAATAAGAACAATGTCAAATTCAAGGCCTTTGGCTTTGTGTATGGTCATGATCCTGATGCTGCCGTCGGCAAGGGGGTCGGGCAGGGCAAAAAGGCCGGACACGGCTGAATTGAATTGATTGTAATCCGAAAGCGTTCCCGTGCCGGTAACCTGTTCCAGCAGGTCCAGATAGGCCCGGACTTCCTTTATGTCCGATTCCGACATCATGGTGGCCTGCCCTCCAAGCTTGCGCCAGGTGATTTCCACCATGCGCGAAAGACTGCGCCGTCCCGTATTTTTTATGGCCGCATCAATGATTTGCCGGAAGGATAACAGCCGTTTCGCGCTGTTTGCACAAAGCCTTTCAAGCCGTGATTTTTCATGGATAAGCTCGTGCACGGCCCTGGAATGATCATCGCCGGCAAGTATATGAAGATCTTCAAGGCGCAGCCCGCACCAGGGTGCACGCAGAATCGCGAGCCAGGCGATCCTGTCGGCCGGATGGGCGAGGGCTCTTGTGAGTGAAATAAGGTCGCGTATCACCGGCCTTGTTTCAAGTGGATCAATATCCATTGCCGAAAATCGTATGCCCCTTGCCCGTAGCGTGGGGATTATTTCCCGTAAATGGGGCCTGCCTCTCACCAGTATGGCGATCCGGTCGTCCGGCCTGTTTTTTTTAATGGATTCGACGCAATCGGCCACGATTGCTGCTTCGTTGTCCATGCCCGTGTCCGCAAGGGCGTGGACATGGACGGCTATGCCCGGCCCCATGGAATGTACGGCCGCGCACGGGGTGTAGGGCACGGCCCCTTCGGCCCCGCCGGCGGATTTTGGGAAAACCTTTGGGAATGTTTTGTTTATCCAGTCCACGATTCCCTTTTCAGACCTGAAATTCGTTGAAAGGGTCAGGGAAGTTAATGGGATATGGCCCAGGCCGTTTTCCCATGTGTTTAAAAAGATACCGACCTCGGCCTCCCTGAAGGCGTAAATGGACTGCATGGGGTCTCCCACGGCGAAAAAGGTCCTTTTGTCCCCTAAAGTCCATCCCGCAGTGAGCTGTTTTAAAAGTTCAAACTGGCTGATGCTCGTATCCTGAAACTCGTCTATGAGAATGTGTGAAATCGCGTAATCGAGCCTCAGGGCAAGGTCCGTGGGGTTGTCCGGTGTGCCCAGGGCCATTGCCGCCCGCATGGACATTTCTGTGAAATCGGCCTTGTTTTTTTCGGCAAAAACAAGGCTGAGATGGGCTGCGGCAAGCTTTAATGTCGTAAAGAGCGCCGCCATGACCTTCCATTGCTCGTCCGTATATCCGGGTGCGGGAATTGAGCGTATCATGTCAAGGACTTGAGCTACTGCCAGGTTTGCTGAAAATTCTTCAAGACAAGATTTGAAGGCATTTTTCATACTTTCATTTGTAGCCTTTGTTTCCGGGTCGAGTCCGGCGCTTTTGGGAGGAAATCCGATTCTTTTGCTTACGCCGCCCGGTTTTCTCCATTCCCCTTTTTGGGTCAGAAACAGTTCGCTGATTCCCTGCCAGGCGGGAAGGTCAGGCAGAGAATCGCCCGGCAGAACCGCAAGGTCATGGCAATTGCATATGGGAGAATCAATGCCTTCGGACAGGAGATTTTTTGCCGCAAAACGGGCAACGGGCATCCACTCGGCAGGTGGCGGGAGACCCGGGGAGGCGAGCTCCTTTCCGGCCGAGCGCAGCGTATCTGATATTACCCGGCGCATGGCCGATTCAAGAGCCTCGCGGTATTGTTCGGAGCCAGCGGTATCCACCACGTGACGGAGCCACTGGTCCCTTCGGGGGAGCATGGCCGCCACGAGAGCCTCGACACGGTCGAGCCTGTTGTCCGTGTTTTTGACAAGGATTGCTATATCATCGGCCCGGGCCGAGCCGGTTTCAAGCTCGGACACGGTGTTTGATGCGGCCTCGGCATAGAGAGCCCCCGGGTTTTCGGCTATTTCCGGCTGCCCACCGAAGCCTGCGAGAAACGGCATTTGCCGGGTCAATGAAGAGCAGAGTGCGTCTATGGTCATTACGCGGAGCCGGGAGGGGTTTTTATCGATGGCCCAGCCGGATTTTTCGTCCGTAGCCAGTGCGGCCCGGGCAAGGCCCCAAGTGGTTTTTTCATGCGCGGTTCCGGGAGGGTCGGGATTTTGCGCCTGCTTTAAGGCCGAAATTATCCTTGCGCGCATCTCGGCCGCAGCTTTTTTCGTAAAGGTTATGGCAAGGACTTCTTCCGGGGAGGTAACGCACGGGAGCAGCGCGAGGTATCTCTGGATCAAAAGCCCGGTCTTGCCCGAGCCCGCCGGGGCCTGGACGATAAACGAGCCTGCCGGGTCGATGGCAGCTTTCCGTGCAGGTGTGTCCGGGATGTGATTAATTTCGTTCATTATCTAAAAACCTCTATTCTGCACAAGGGCTTTAAATCACAATATTTGCAAACCTTATTTGGATCGACCGGGGCCACGGGCGCATGGCCGGACAATATCTCGTCCGCCAGGATGTACAGTCTCTTTTTCCATTCAAGCACGAGTTCATCCAGGCAATCGTATGAAGTAAAAATTTTATCCTTTTCCCCTCCGATCACAATGGCGCCGGGAATCACATGATCATCCGAGGCAACGCCTTTATATTCGCAATCCCCTTTTTTGACCTGCAGGAAAAATACACCCGCAAGGGGCTCTTTCATTATGGTGCTGTAAAGTGGAAGTTGCGGCTCTTCCATTCTCTCTTCCGTCCATGAGTTTACACCGGCCTTGCCGGTCTTGTAGTCTATGATTACCAGGCGGCCGTCAACAAGTCGGTCGATCCGGTCGACAATCGTGGTAAGCCGCAGCCCGCTGATCTCAGCATCTATGCGCTCCTCTCTTTGGATGACGGTAAATGGGGAACGGTTTTTTTCCAGCTCCAGGCATTCTGAAATAAGCCCTTTTAACCGGAGGGTTTCAATCTTTCCAAACCGGCCGGAAAACAGGTCCGGCCGGTTTTTCGCCATGTCTCCCATGGCTGAAGCCACACCCCTGCCGACGATTTCTTCAATTTCTTCCTCCTTCATGGATAAAAGGGTTTTCTGGTTTTTCAGCAGTCCCCATACATACTCCAAAGCGGCGTGAACCAGTATGCCACGCTCGGCCGGGCTCAGGCCTGAAACCGGTAATTCCAGACGTTTGGCCGAAAGCCGGTAATGTGAAAAAGCCTTAAACGGGCAGGCGGCCTGGGCCTTTATCATGCCAGTCCCGCCGCTGATCTTTTGTCCTTTGGCAACTTCCGGGCCTTTTGCGTCGCGGATCGTTTCCATTGCAGATTTGGGGACGATTTCGGGGGTGGCCAGGGGGTCGGTTGCTAAGGAGGCTGCGGGCATGATAAATTCCCCGTAATCATAGGGGGTTTTTCTATCGACTTCCGGAAGCCCCGCAATCAACGGGCTGGCGAAGAGTTCGTTTTCCCCGTCCGAGATCGGGTAGCTTACAATAATCTCCGGCGCCGAAACAAGCAGTCGTTCGGTTATCTTTTTCGCATACGAGACTTCACGGGCAGGCGAGCTGTGCGGCAGGTTTTTCTCCCTCTGGAGTCCGATTGGAAGAAACGGGTTGGGTCTTGCCGGTGCCGGCCAGCATTCATGATGCAGCCCGGTTATCCGGACCCGGTCGAAATCCTGGCCCGCAGCTTCCAGAAAACCCGTTATCTGTATGGGCGCATTCTTTTGTTCCGGCTGAAAGATCGTTGATGAAACATGCTTTTCAAAAGCGGACAGCGCTTTTTTACGAGTCCAGCCGGACGGCGCCACCCGGTCAAGGCCGGCTAATTGCAGCAGGGCGTCCTGCGTTGCAACCGTCTGCTGGAATTCACGGCTGTCTGATGTTCTGTCCCCGGGCCATGCGAACGCCTTTGTCATTTGATTAAATGTTTCGGCCCAGCCTGACGGCAACTGACGTTTTGGAAGACCCGTGACAAGGGCCGAAAATCTTTTAAGGCAATTTTTAAATCCGGCCGGCCATTTGTTATCCTGGCCTTTGTCGAAGATTTTAAGAAAACGACGGATTGTAATGAAATTTTCCCCATGTTCCCTGAGATAGGCGTCCATTTTCGCGCGGGAATGAATTTCGGTGTTGGCCTGCGCAATAAAAGGGGATCGAAGCAGTTCACTCCAGTCGGTTATGGAAAACCGGTCCGCACTCAACGCCAGGATCAAAAGGGCTGCGCGCACAAGCGGGTAGTCCGAAAGACTTTGGCCGTAGGATATATTAAAGGCAAGGTCCTGATGTCCGGAACAAAGGAGCGCCGAATCCGGGTGGCATACTTCCTCAAATACCCGCAGGACCTCGTTGCTCCGTGCGGAAAGGTCAAAAATTATAACTCCCACGCGCAGGTTCGGGTCTGATTCAACAATGGCGCGGGCCCATTTTGCCGCAGAAAAAAGTTCGGTCGCCGCGTCAATAAACCCGGTCCGATAGGCCCTGGTATTGTGAGCCGTTGGCTCATGGATAAAAAGTTTGGCTCCGCAGCCGGCAAGTATTTCAAACAACCCGGTCTGTGCCGGTGTAAATTCGTCAAAGCCGAAGAGGCAGATAGCGCCGGGCGCCTGCATGCGTCCGGACTTAAACGCTTCGGTAAGGATCATGGGCAGCCTTGCGTGATCGATCCAGTTGTTTTTCGCACAAAGGAGGTCAAATTGTCCGGCCCAGTTCAAAAATGCCGCCGGATCACCGGATTCCCACAAAGGCCCGCGTTTTAAGACAACTTTCCATTCATGAGCCAGCGCCCATGCCGTCGAGGCGGCAGCCGCAGCGGATGACAGGGCAAGCAGCCCACTGCCGCGAGTTGACCTTTCTATTATATCTTCCCATATCATCCTCTCTTGGAGCGGACTTAAAAGGATTGCCCGACAAGGGGTCGATTTTACAGCCCCTCCTGCTTTATTGTCTCCCTGCACCGGGTGAGATCCCGGTGCATCCTCCGGGTAAAGGGAAAACAGGGCGCATTTTTCAATCCACGCGCCAAAGGTGAGAATTTCCGGGGTTTCCCATGCCGACCGGCCTTTTGTTACCTGCGATTTTCCGTACGAGGCAAGGGCGGACCGGGCCATGCGGCGATTTGCCGTGATCAGAACACCTTTTTTTTCGAGAAATTCCAGGAGCTGTTTTTTGTCTTTGATTTTTTTTTCTATTTTCATGCAGGCAATTTCCATGGGGATACAGCAATTCTAATTATGGAAAGAACTGCGGTACGGCCATGTAGCGGATGGCTTCAGCCTTCCATTTATTGGGAAATGGCGGCCGCAGGCCGTCGTTACGTGATCTGTGCATGGCAACATTAGTTTTGTTAAATCCATAATTGATGATCTCGTAAAAAGTCAGGCAACCCGGTTAAGATGGCTAAGTAGAAAGTTCCATATACAAGGCGTAGTGGCGAAAGCGGAGGCATACATATAGTATTCCGAGCATTTCGCGACCCGCTACAACGCAGTAGATGGGACTTTTTACGACGCCATCATAATTAGAATTGCTGATGGGGATAAATAGAGGTTGACCCTGCCCTTTAATCCGTTTAAGTTTCACCGTTATGATTCATTTAAATGTCGCGCAAGTATGCGGCGATAACATCCATGAAAACAAACCGGGCCATGCCCAATATACGGAATCACAATAAATGAAAAGCAGTCCAAAAGCAACTTCCGGTACTTTACATCACGGCAAAAAAGACCTGGTGGCGGATTGGGAGAGACTGTTTAAGGTCTTTATCAGGCCCGAGGAAGATGCCTGTCGCGAGACGCTCATCAAGTACATGGAGCAGATTCTTTTCGGGCTCAATGATTTTCTTAAAAAACATGTGGGCATCACCGAATCGGCAAGTTTAAAGGATCTTGCCTCGCGGTTTGCCGGCACGGTCATAAACGATGAGCCGGTAACAAAGCTTTCGGATGTTATCACATGCCTTATCAACGATCTCGCCCCCCATGCCGTCAATGTGGCGTCACCCTATTTCGTGGGCCACATGACATCCGCCATCCCTTTTTTCATGGTTCATCTAAAGACCATTGTCTCGGCCCTGAATCAGAATGTTGTAAAGCTTGAGACCTCCAAGGTCGTGTCGATCCTTGAAAAGCAGGTTATCGCAAAGATCCATCGCATGGTCTACGCCAAAAGCGATGCGTTTTACCTGGAGCATGTCCAGAACACGGATTCCTCGCTCGGGGTGTTCACCGAGGGCGGGACAACGGCCAATCTTACGGCCCTCTGGGTTGCTCGAAACTCCGCATTTCCTCCGAAAGCCGAATTTGTCGGCATCGAGGCGGACGGGCTTTCTGCGGCGTTTCGCGCCCATGACATCGATCAATGCGTGATCCTGGTGTCGCGGCTGGGTCATTATTCCCTGAAAAAAGCTGCGGGAATTCTCGGTCTGGGGAACAACGCGGTGGTCCCGATTGATACGGACGCAGATTTTCGTATCGACATAACAGCCCTGAAAAAGGCGATTTCCGGGATACGGGAAAAGAGCCCGAAAATACACATCATGGCGGTTGTGGGGATTGCCGGTGCAACAGAGACCGGCACTGTCGATCCCCTGGCTGAAATGGCAGATATATGCAAGACTTACGGAATTCATTTCCATGTGGACGCCGCTTGGGGAGGGCCGACACTGCTTTCCGCCAAGAACCGGCATCTCCTTTCAGGAATAGAAAACGCCGATTCCGTGACCATTGACGGTCACAAGCAGTTTTACATGCCCATGAGCTGTGGCATGGTATATTTTAACGATCCCCGCCATCTGGATGTGATCGCCTATTACTCCCATTATGTTAACCGGCGCGGGTCGGTGGACCTTGGCATAAAGAGTCTGTCCGGCTCACGGGAAGCCAATTCCCTGATTTTAGATGGCGCATTGAAAATAATGGGGAAAAAGGGATATTCCCTGCTCATCGACCACGGGATAGAAACGGCGGCCCTTTTTGCGGCTGAGATCGAAAAAAGGCCTGATTTTCAGCTCGTGACACGCCCGGTTTTAAATATCCTGACCTACCGTTACTGCCCGGAGCATTTACAAAAACAGCTTGCCGCTGCATCATCGGACGAGCGGAAGAAAATAAACAAACGGATCAATGGGGCAAACCTCAACCTGCAGAGGCTTCAGCGGGAGGCGGGGAAAAGCTTTGTCTCAAGGACTACTTTACGCGCGGATCACGGCCACGAAGACGATATTGTCGTGCTGCGCTGCGTCATCATGAATCCCATGACCACGATTTCAATACTTGGCGACATTTTAGACGAGCAGGAAGAGATTGCGAAAAAGCGGTTGCCGGTTTGCGGTCTTTAACCGTGAACCGATAACCGTCAACCGGCAACCTTTCTTCCCATTTCAAACGCCTTGATGTTTGTCTCAATAAATGCGCTTCTTGTTATCTTTTCTATGGCGGATTCAATGCTTTCAGGAGTTACAGGGAGGATGCCGGTAGCCGTCAATGCCCCGAGCAATACCATGTTTACCGCAAGAACATTTCCCGCCTCCTTTGCGAGGGCCGCAGCGTCGATGTCTATAAGCGAGGCGGTCCTTTCCCGGAGGAGTTTACATATGGTTTCGATTTCCGGATAGATTCCCTTGCCGATTGCCACGGTAAACGGGGGCAGGGGCGCGGTGTTAGTGATAACAACTGTTTTCGGATTGCAGCGTTTCAACGCCCTGAGCGTCTCCGCCGGCTCGAATCCAAGCAGGATATCGGCTTCTCCATCCGAAATTATGGTGCTTTCCGCGTCACCGAACACAAGGGCCGATTCCACCACTCCGCCCCTCTGGGCCATTCCGTGAATTTCGCTCATGCGCACCGGGATGCCCGAGCAAAGGGATGCCTCGCCCAGGACTTTTGATGCGAGCAGGTTTCCCTGTCCTCCCACCGCGACTATTATCAAACGTGTTACGTCCATATTTATTTTCCTTTTACCGGCAAAATGGCATGTTCCGGGCAGATCTGCGTACACACCGAGCAGCCGGTGCACTGGTTTGGATCGATTTTAACCCGGCCGCCGTCAAGATAGAAGGCGGGACATGCCAGGTCGTTTATGCAGTTTTTATGATTTTTGCATTTGTCGCTTACGTAAAAAGGTTTGCCTTTAAGTTTTTTCAAGCTCTTTGCCAGAAGCACGCACTCCTGCCTGGCTATGACCACTGAAACTCCCTTGTGGGCAACGGCCTCGCGGATGGCCGCTATGCTTTTTTTAACGTTATACGGCTTGATGACGCTCACATGGGGAACGCCGATGCCCCTGACCACGGATTCTATGGAGACCCGGCCGTAGCCTTCGTGGTTCATGGCCATCATATCAACGCCCGGGTGTGGCTGATGGCCGGTCATGGCGGTTGTCTGGTTATCCAGGATAACGAGCGTGAAGTCATGGTTGTTGAATACCGCATTTATGAGCCCGGGGATGCCGGAATGGAAAAAGGTTGAATCACCGATAAAGGAAATGACCTTCTGGTCGCATGCCTGGGAAAAACCGGATGAAGTGCCCACGGAAGAGCCCATGCAGATCAGAAAATCACCCGATGAAAGCGGGGGAAGGAATCCGAGGGTATAGCAGCCGATATCGGTTGGTTTGATGGTTTCCATCCCGGCTGTCGCCTGGTTCACCTCGTAGAATACAGCCCTGTGGGAGCATCCCGCGCAGAGGTTGGGCGGACGCTGCGGAATTTGGGGGATATCCGAAAGGTCGATTTTCACGGGCGCATCATAGGGGACGCAGAAATATGCCGCGATTTTTGCCCGCACGAGTCCGGGATCGTATTCGAAGAGCCGGGAAAAGAGGTTTTTTGCTTTGCCCTGTATCGACACGGTGATTCCGGCCGACTGGGCGATTGCCCGGATGGCCTCCTCCATGAACGGCTCCCCCTCCTCGACAATCAACACCTTTTCACACCCGTCTAAAAATTTCAGGATAAGACTTTCGGGCATGGGATGTGAAAATCCCACGCGCAAAACGCGCACCCGGTCGGTTATCGAGAGGTCGGACACGGCGTCCGCCACGTAGTTCACGCTCACGCCGTTGGCAACGATTCCCCATGGTCCGTCACCGGTTATGGTGTTGTAGGGCGATTCACATGAAAGTCTTTCGGCACGTTCGATATTTTCAACCAGGCGTACATGGAGTTTTCTCGAAACAGCCGGAACCGTGACCTTGCTGAAAGGGTCTTTTTTAAACTCGCCTTTTGTCACGGGTTTCCTGATCGCACCGAATGTCACGGGGCCGGTTGAATGATTCAGTCGGGTCGTCGTCCTGAAGAGTACCGGCTCGCCCAGCTTTTCGGACAGGTCAAAGGCATAGCCCATCATCTGCCGGGCCTCGTCCACGAAGACCGGCTCCACAATGGGCAGGCCGGACAGTTTGCCGTAATACCGGTTGTCCTGCTCGTTCTGGCTGGAAAACATGTATGGATCATCCGCAGTGAGGATGACAAGCCCGCCGGTGACACCCACATAGGCTAAAGTCATAAGGGCGTCCGCAGCGACGTTTACGCCCACGTGCTTCATCACGCACATGGTCCGAAGGCCTGAGTTGGCGGCGGCTGCAGCTACCTCCAGGGCCACCTTTTCGTTTGTGGAGTACTCGAAATAAAGCGGGCTTTCGGACGCCATCGTAAAGAAATTGGCTGATATTTCCGAAGAAGCCGAAGAAGGGGTTCCCGGGTAGGTGGTGGCAAAGGCCATGCCCGCTTCAATCGCGCCTCGGGCAATGGCCTCGTTTCCCAGAAGGAGCATTTTTTCGCCCGGTGAGTCCATAAGGAGTTTATGCATGGTGTCATCCTTTGACGACTCCGTAAAAAGTGCCGTCTGCGGCGTTGCGCTTCGCCGTGAAAGTGCTCAACGTACAAAATGTACGCCTCCGCCTTTCCCGGCGCGCGCGCCTTGCATACGGCACTTTTTACGAAGCCGTTGGTCACAGTTTTTTGGTGGTTTCAGGTCGGACTCGTAGTAGTCGTAGGTCGGATTAGCGAAGCGTAATCCGACAAATAACTATGCCTGCCGTCCGTATGTAACGGCTTAATATAACGGCATCCGGCCCGGTGTAAAGGTTTTTTTGCCTTCCGGGCGGATCGGTCCCCCGGATTTTACGAAAAATATTTACAATCGGTCATTGCATGATTAGACTATGCAAACATTTATGGAAAAGGACGAAAAATTTATGGACCAGCAAACAACCATTGTGCTTGCCACAAAAAATACAAACAAAATAAGGGAAATCCGGCCCCTGCTGAAGGGTTTCCCTGCTGAAGGGTTTTCCGGTTGCCATCAAAAGCCTTGCCGATTTTCCTCCCATACCGGATGTGGTGGAAGACGGCCTTACCTTTGATGACAATGCCTATAAAAAGGCGGCTTTTACGGCCAGAATACTGGGCATGCCCGCCCTTGCGGATGATTCCGGACTTTGCGTGGATGCGCTTGGGGGTGCTCCCGGAGTTTATTCGGCAAGATACGGCGGCACTGGCATCACAGATGAAGATCGTTGTGAAAAGCTGCTCAAAGCACTTTTTGGAAAGGAAAATCGCGCGGCGGCCTTTGAATGCGTGATTTCAATCGCGGTGCCCACCGGCGCGGCACTGACTTATACGGGAAGGTGTGAGGGCGTGATTGCGGATGCTCCGTCGGGATATAACGGGTTCGGCTATGATCCTGTATTCTATTATCCTGAATTTAAAAAGACATTCGCCGAGCTGAGCCAAGAGGAAAAAAATCGGGTAAGTCACAGGGGTCGGGCACTTGCCGAGGTAAAAGACGAATTTGACAAGGTGCTTGCCTGGATTTCCCAGCAGATGCCGGTTTTTGAAAAAATTTCGTGTAAAATTTGACGGGCTCGGATGGGGGGAGCTACAATGCGAGTTCGAAAACAATTAATAACGCCTGATTTATCTCATCTATTTTAGAATGTGACAATTTTCCACGGATTTTTACCAGCCTGTGACGATGATCGACAGGGCGTGTTTGCAGACAATCCGCCACGGATCTTTTTGACAGGCCATTTTCCCGCGAAGGATTAAGCTCAATATTGGTTTTTATTTGAACTTTTTTTGCACTCCATTCTGTAATTGGAACAACTTGAATAACAGGTACTCTTTCGTTATAAACATCATTGGTTACAATTACGCATGGTCTGATTTTTCCCGTTTCGGAACCCTGGGTCGGGTCAAGATTTACATCAATAATCATGCCTCTTTTTAATATTGTCATTCAGGCCATCCGGTTATAGCCGTTTCAGTCAATTCTTTCAGATTGTCGTTTTCAAAATAAATTTCAGAATATAATTCCGCTGATTTTCTTAAATTTTCAAGTTCAAGCTTATTTTTAAAATGATCAATAGCCGTCCGTATCAGGGCGCTTTTATCTTTAAATCCATAAGATTTAAAATTGCCAATAAATTTTGCCTGCGCCTCTTCAATACTGAATTTTGCCTGTTGCATACCGCCTCCTTTCTGGCGCCAAATATTGTCCCCTATATTAGGGCCCTATTATAGGTGCGGTGGAATGAAAGTCAAGATATAATTGACACCGACTGCCCTATTCGTTACACTTTTTTATAAAAGCAGGAAAACTTTTTGGAGGCTAAGGGCTCGCGCAGGAATAAGTCCATAGATTTTTGGTGTTGAGGCGCCCGGTTGGCAAGGCGCGAAAGTGCAGGAATATCGGGAATATTCCGAGCTTTCGCAACGCAGCCAGGCGGGATGCATCGGCGCTTAAAATATGAAGTTATTTTTGCGTGGGCTCTTAACGCCATGCCGATTATAAAGACATCCGCCAAGGAACATTCATGAATAATAACAAGCTGGCAAGTTATAAAGAAAAAACCAGGGCGCTGGATGCCCACCGGCAACGGATGGCCCTGCTTGCAAAAGAGAGGATGCGCATCCTGTCCCTTCCGCCCGAAAAGGCGATCAAAGCCATTTTAGATCATAAAATGGCGACTCCCCTTGTCCATTCCATGCCCGTCGAGGATTTTTATTTTCTGATCCATGAAATCGGCCCGGACGACTCTCTGGAAATCCTGGGTATGGCTTCGGCCCGACAATGGGAGTTTTTCCTCGACATGGATGTCTGGGAAAAGGATCGGTTTAAAACCAGCGCCATGACAGAATGGCTGAATCGTCTTTTTCTGGCGGACCCGGCCCGGTTTGCCAAATGGATGTGGGATGAAAAACCCGAACTTGCGGAATATTATCTCAGCCGGACCATTGACGTCCGGATATTAGAGGAAAACGAAGATCCATCCGAGTGGGAGGATGGCTTTTTCACAAATGACGGCGTGTTTTATGTGCGGATCATACCTGAAAAAACAAGCGCCGGCTCGCCTGAAGAAGATGATGACGGGCCTGATGCACGGGCCGAATTTATAACCCGCTTTCTTGCGTGCCTTGTTGATGAAGATATAAAACGATACCAGTTCACGCTCCTTGCAACAACGGCAGTAATCCCGGCCGAAAGCGAGGAGGATGCCTTCAGGCTTAAAAACGTGCGCCTGGCCGAAAGGGGTTTTTTGCCCTTTGATGAGGCAGTGGGTGTTTACGCGCCATTGGGTCCTTCGGGCGTAAAAAAGAGACGATCGTCTCTGGCCGGGCCAAATAAAAATAATGGTTTTTCGCCACCCGTTCCAATGGGTCATGTTTTCATGCTCAAATCCGGCACGATTTTTTCCGATGCGATTATGCGCATGGGTGAAGGCGGCCCGACGGATGAACTCCTGGCCGAATTCGCGGCCCTGTGCAACCGGATCATAGCGGCGGACCAGACCCTCATAAACGATCGTAGCGATCTTCGCCATGTCGTGGAAAAAGTGTGCGGATATTTGAGCATCGGCCTGTCCTGCGTGGCGGGTGAAAAGCCGGAACCGGGCCGGGCTGCGGCCCTGCTTTCCTCATACCCTCTTTCCGGGATTTTCAGGGCCGGTTTTGCCGCAGCAATTGAATTAAAGTCCCGGGCCATGAGCTGGAAAAAAGAAGGGTGGTTTGCGAAAAACGGCCTGCCGCTGACCTTCTGGGGGGAAAGGCTTACGGGATACATCGGCGGCCTGCTTCTTAGCCGGCCCCGTTTTTTCGATAATTATGAAACCGGCAGGCTTTACCGTGAATTTGAATCCCTGGAGGATATCTTTCAGGCAGGGGATGCGCTGGATGCGGCCATGGCCTTTGACGCCCTTTTTTCAAAAACAGGTGTTGAGGTAAAAACAATTCCAAGGGGCCGTTTCGTGACCTATGAAAATCTCCTGCTTACCATGTGGGCCCGGACACGGGCCGGGCTCTCTCCTGTGCTGGTTACTATCGACCTTGATACATTTAAGGCTTTTTTTGTCACTCTGTGGACCGATACCAGCCCACCAAAGGTTTCAGACGGGATAAAGACGGATTTCCTGCGGTTCCTGGCCCAAAAGAGCGGACAGGAGGAATACAGGGTCTCGGAAATCCTGGGCCGATCCCTGGAGCAGATGTTTGTGAGGCTCGAGGAAGAACTTTCGGCAGTTGTTGCGGATGATCTTGATCCACGGTTTATTAATATGTTTATTGTTGATGCACTCGTAAAAAGTCAGACAACCCGGTAAAGATGGCATCGTTGCAAGTTCCATATACAAGGCGGTGTCGCGAAAGCGGAGGTATACATATAGTATTCCGAGCATTTCGCGACCCGCTACAACGCAGTAGATGGGACTTTTTACGACGCCATCATTGTTGGGCCGGGCGAAAATAATCAGGTATAATTGAAAACAGATCCGAAAATTAAGATAGCATATTTTGTCTCTTCTCACGGATTCGGGCATGCGGCCCGGAGTTCGGCGGTGATGAACGCCATTTACGCCAGATGGCCGTTTGTTGAATTTATTATATTTTCAACCGTGCCCGAGTGGTTTTTTCAAAAATCGCTGCGGCCCCCCTATGTGTACCATGAGACAGTGACGGATGTGGGCCTCGTCCAGACAACGCCATTTGCCGCCGATCTTCGTAAAACTGAACAGGCTCTTGATTCCCTTCTTCCCTATGACACCAAACTCGTCAAAGGTCTTGCGCAAAGGGTCGCCGGCGCCGGCTGCCTGGGTGTGATCTGCGATATCGCGCCTCTTGGAATAGCGGTTGCCCGTAAAGCCGGTCTTTTTTCGGTTCTGATCGAAAATTTTACCTGGGACTGGCTGTATGAAGGGTATATCGATCGGGAATCGGGGCTTGAAAAACATATCAAATATCTCTCCGATCTCTATGGACAGGCTGATCTGCATATCCGGACGGAACCCCTGTGCAGACCTGATCCCGGATGCCCCACGGTCGGGCCGATTGCCAGAAAACCCGAAACGTCAAAAATGGAAATCCGAAGGCGGCTCTCCATAAAGGACGACCGGAAAATAGTGCTTGTCACCATGGGCGGCGTCCCCTACACCCCGGGGTTTATCGACTGCCTGCGGGCATCGGGAAACGCTTTTTATTTCGTGGTGCCGGGTGCGTTTCCCGGGATCGATAAAACCGGTGAAGCATGGGGAAACGTCACGCTGCTTCCCCATGCATCGAATTTTTATCATCCCGATCTGGTCAACGCGGCCGATATCCTGGTGGGCAAGGCGGGATACTCCACCATTGCCGAGGCGTTTTGCAGCAAGACCCCCTTTGGTTATGTGTCCAGGCCGGATTCACCGGAATCACCCTTTCTGGAGTCATTTATCAATAACAGGATGTTTTCGTTTCAGATTGACGCCGCTGACTTTGATTCCGGAATCTGGGTGGAGACCCTTGCCGCCCCGCTCGTCCGCCCCAAACAGGAACATGCGTGCGAAAACGGAGCGGATGTCGCGGCCGGGTTCGTGTGTCGGGCCATTGCAAAACAGATGGATATCCTGGAAATTGTGGATGAGTCAGGTCAGGTGGTAGGCGCGGCACCGAGACGAAACGTACACGGGAACAATAACCTGCTTCATCGCGTGATACATCTTATGGTAATTGACTCCGCCGGACGAATACTGCTGCAGAAGCGTTCGCCCCAAAAAAGGGTTGCGCCCGGCAGATGGGACACCTCCGTGGGAGGGCATGTGGACTGCGGTGAAACCGTGGAAGAGTCACTTGTGCGGGAGACCGAGGAGGAACTCGGCATTAGGCCGAAAGATGCCGTGCCCTGTTATTCCTATATCCATTCAAACGATTTTGAGTCCGAGCTGGTTTTTACCCATGTATGCCTGTATGACGGGAATTTTCGGCACAATGAAAAGGAAATTGAATCGGTCCGCTTCTGGGAAGTAGAAGAGATACGCGCAGCGTTCGGCACCGGTGTTTTGAGCGATAATTTTGAAGACGAGTTTGACCGGTTTACCGACTGGATGGCGAAAAAATCCTTTGATCTTATGCGCCGCTGATATCCTGCATTGAATCCAGCTCATCAAGGACCCGGATCATCTTATTGCGCATTAAATCCGATAATTCATCCACGGAAAGATCTTCGAATCGCTCATAGGCAACAGGCTCCAGTATCCTGATACGTATGGCCTGCCTGCCGTGAAAATCGATGTCGTGCTTTGGAAGGGCCGCATTCGTGCCGCTTATTACAATCGGCAGGATCGGCAGCTTCATCTTTTTTGCCATAATGAACGCACCCGGCTTGAAGGCCTTGATCTTTCCGTCAAACGAGCGCGTTCCTTCGGGAAACATAAGGATGGAATTGCCTTCGGAAAGACTTTGTTCGGCGTCTTTCATCATCTTGGCGATGCTTTTTTTGTCCCCGCGCTTGAGCCGGATGTAGCGGTTCAGATACATGTTCCATCCGATAAGCGGGATTTTAAATATTTCTATTTTTGAAACAAATTTGAAATGGAAAAAAAGGGTGAAAAGCATGAGGATATCCAGCAGGGACTGGTGATTTGAGATCACCATGTAAGTCTCTTTTTTTTCAATATTATCGCGCCCTTCCACACGGGCCTTCCAGGCGGGCATAATCCATGTATACAAAGACCCCCAGAAGCAGGTGAACTGCTGGAGGAGTGCCAGCCGCCGGTCGAAGGGGGCGGTCAGCACACGGATAATCAGGGCGATCGGAAAAAAGACAAGGGATGTAAGTATTACAAACGTAAACCAGCCAATAACGACCAATTTATTCTTCATCGGTTTCGGCCATCCTTCCAGTAGTCAATGCGGTAACGCAGCATATGGTGCTTTAAACGACGCCATCAGGACATGTATTTTCTTTTATACGACCGCCCCGGTAAAAACGGGTTATGCCTTGCAACACTGCGTTTTTAAGGACGATGTCGCAGACCCTCATGCCCCCCATGGCTGATTATATTTGCGGATTATTTTAGCAGAACCCGCCGCAAATGCAAGCCTTTATCATATCGCAAATCCGGATTTACAGCGCATATTCCCTGTTGACATCGATTCGGGTTTTAAACTAGGGTAGACTTCGTTTGAAATGTAAGGAATTGTGCCGCAAATGATTCGGAAGGAAAATATCATCCATGTACAGGCAATTTTTCGGATTTTCCGAGCGCCCGTTTAAGCTGGTTCCGGACCCGGACTATCTTTTTTTGAGTAAAAGCCATGACGAAGCGCTCTGCCATTTGAAGTACGCGGTGGATCACGGCGAGGGATTCGTGGAAATCATCGGCGAGGTCGGGTGCGGGAAGACCATGCTATGCCGTGCATTTCTCGAAGGCCTTGGGCCGGAAACCGAGTCGGCTTATATTTTTAATCCCAAGATGGACGCAGACGACCTTCTTTGCGCCATAAATGACGAGTTCGGGGTTCCCCCATCCAGGGGGGGGACAAAGGCATCAATTGACGCGTTAAACCTGTTTCTCATGGCAAAAAGGGGAGAAGGGAAAAAGGCGATTCTCATAATCGACGAAGCCCAGAACCTGAAAAAAGATGTCCTTGAACAGATCAGGCTTCTTTCCAACCTGGAAACAACAAAGGAAAAGCTTCTTCAGATCATCCTCGTGGGGCAGCCGGAACTCGGGGAAATGCTCGACTCCTACGAGTTGAGGCAGCTTTCCCAGCGCATATCCCTGAGCTGTATCTTAAGACCTCTATCCTTAAAGGAGACATACTCATATATCCGGCACAGGGTTTTTGTCGCTTCCCGAAAGTCGGCAAATCTTTTTTCACGGGGTGCGGTTCGCAGGATTTATAAATATTCCGGTGGTATTCCAAGGCTGATAAATATCTGCTGTGACAGGGTGCTTTTGACCGCATACGGTTTCAACCGCCGCAGGATTTCGGGAAGGATCGCGGCTGCGGCAATATCCGAATTGTCGCAGAGAGGCGACCCCGGAAAATCAGCCGGTAAAAACTTTTCAGGCGGTGTTATCCTGGCGGGCCTTATGCTTATTTTCGTTCTGCTGGCGTGGCAGGCGGGAGGCATTGGGCACATGGCCGGGTTTTCTTTTTTGCCTCCGGCAACTACCGAAGTCACGTCTTTTGTGAAGCCGGCCCCATCGGCCCATAAAAAATCGGCCGATCGCCGTAAAGAGGTAAAAACGATTGAAAGCCCAGCGCCTGAAATAAAGGCCGACATCTCCGGTCCGAGGGAAATCGTCTGCAAAAGCGCCCTTGATCTCAAAGGGTTTAACAAACTGCTTGAAAACCTTGCCGCAGGTGATTCCCGATCTGAATCCGCAGCCTTGGTTTTGCGCAAATGGAATACCGACCCTGATATTTCTCCCGATATTTCGGCCATAAAGGATGATGACCGGTTTTTCAATGCCCTTGCCCTGAAAAAGGGCCTTAAATTCCAGGTGATAGACGGAGATTTAGATCTTGTTTTTAACCTGGGGCTGTGCGCCGTACTCCGCTTTGCATCCCCGCAGAGCAGCGCTTTTGTCTACCTGGCTGTTACCGGGACATCACCGGACGGTCTTGTACTGGAAAAAAAGGATGGATCGGAAGCAATAACAACGCCTCCGGACGTGATGATTCGCCATTGGACGGGAAAAGCCTTTGTTTTTTGGAAGGATTTTTATAATTATAAGGGGGTAATCCCCACAAGCGCTCCCGGGGAATCGATTATCACCTTAAAGATGCACCTGCGGGAAATGGGATATAAACAGGTGCGGATAAGTCCGGTTTACGATCCCCTCACACGATCCGTGATTAAGGCCTTACAGTCCGCGCATCATATCCCTGCCGATGGTTACGTGGGGCCGCTCACAAGAATTGTTTTATATAATGACAATCCCGCGCTTCTCATAGCACGACTGCAGGAGCCCGAGTCTGTTTCCGGCCGTCCTGTTCCTGATGCGTATGACGGAGACACCCGACAGGAGCCGGCAAAGTGAGTTCGATTTTAAGGGCTTTGAAAAAACTGGAACGAGATACCGCATCGGGAAGGGCGGCGGTTCCTGAACTTCCCGTCGGCAGTGCATCCGGGCGCCAGGGGCAAACAGCCCGTGCCTTTTTTCTTGTACTGGTTATACTCATTGTATCCGGAGCCGGGGCCTTGTATTTTATATCGGGTCCGGCCCATGTGCCGGTGACCGAAGCTTCCAGGCGGATCGAAAAACAGCCCTCGCCGGCCGGGGTCTCTCAAAAACCGGTTGTTTTGGCTGGAAAAAAACCTGCTCTTTTGATGAAAGCAACTGAGAATGCCGCCCCCGCAGCGCAAATCCCCGTAAAACCCGCCATGAATGACCTGGCCTTGAATTCTCCCAAAACGGCCACCGGACTTAAATCGGCTCCCATTATGGTAAAAAAGTTCCCAAAATACGAGCCCGAGCCAAAGGAAATAGGAGATGCAGCCGGTCTTAAACTCCAGGCAATTTCATGGTCTCCGTCACCGGCAAGGCGGATGGCGGTCATCAACAACCGGATCTGCCACGAAGGTGAAGGGGTGGAGGGGTATGTGATAAAGGAGATTACACCTGATGTCGTACTCATGAAAAAGGGTGAAAATACAGGCAAGTTGTCATTTGCGCTAAGAAGGTGAAAAGACATGTAATCCTTTTATATTTTTCTCTGCCCGTTCCGGATTTGTAGGGCAATCCCTACATTTTTTTGAGAAAAGATCCTACAAAAAAATCAGACAAAAGAGGATATCTTTTTCTTTTTTATCAATCTATACTGCGTTTCATGGCTAGGCGCTTTTTCATTTCTTCCTCCGGCCCGTATTAACGCTGCGAAAGCGGCGTTAATACAAATCCTTTTTTACGAGTTCGTTACTTTTCCCTCCCATAAACCTTGCTTTTCCGCCTTAACTCCTATATAATCCACTAAAATACATACTTAAGTGCCGCAAAGTCGACAAAGAGGTGTCTCTTGGCAGAAAAACCAGGACATGGCGCAATGGGATCACAGGTTGCAAAGCCAGTGGAAACAATGGCTGTTTCAAATGAAATAACACGGCTTCTTTCCAAGGGCGGGGAAGGGTTTGCAGGTATATGCCGGGCTGTTACGGATCATATGAGCGTAATTGCCAAAAATCATGATATCCTATGGGTAAACGATGTAGCTAAGTGTTACTTTGGCCGGGATCTTGTTGGGAAAAAATGTCATGCCGCATACCACGGGGCATACCAGCCATGCTCTCCCTGTATTGTTGAGAGTGCGTTTGCCGATGCCGGAGTCCACGAGCATGAAACCGTTGTTGTCGTAGCGAATGGCAATAAACTTAATTTTTTGTGCACGGCAAGTCCTGTAATTTTTGATGAAGACGGCCGCCCCATGGCCGTAATCGAGATATCGCGGGATATCACACGCCAAAAAAAAATGGAAAGGGAAAGGACCCTTGCATCCGAGAGTCTTCAAAAAAAAGAGCGGCTCACACGGGCCATGCTGGAAGCCACGACGGATGCGGTGGTTCTTCTCGACCCGGATGGCATTATCGTTGAATCAAACCTTGAATATGCGTGCCGCTTCAACAGGACCAGGGAAGATATGATCGGATGCGTTATCTGGGATTTGTTTCCCGGGCCAATTGCCGAAAAACGAAAGGCAAATGTGGACTCGGTATTTGAAACCGGCCGGCCCACAACCATGCTGGATGAAAGAGACGGAATGTGGAACTATACGAATCTTCATCCTGTATTCGATTCTTCCGAAAAGGTAAGCCATGTGGCCGTGTTCGCACATGATATTACCGATTTGAAAAGAATCGGGGACAAGCTTGAGCAATCAAGGGAGCGGCTGAGAAACCTTTCCGATTATATTGAAACCGCAAGAGAGCGGGAACGGACCCGGATCGCAAGGGAAATTCACGATGACCTGGGTCAGGTTCTTACCGCCGTAAAAATCGATGTCGCATGGATTAAAAAACGGCTCGGCCTTGATGCGGGTGCTGAAAAAAAGGCGCTTGGAATCATGGATCTGGTGGATAATGCCATACGGTCGGTTCAGCGGATTACCTCCGAATTAAGGCCCCCCCTTTTAAACGATATCGGCCTTGGCGCAGCCCTTGAATGGCAGGTGAATGATTTTGCTAAAAGGATGGGGATACGGGCTGAGTTTAAGAAAAATTGTGATGATCACGGGCTTGGTGAAAAAACATCCGTCACCCTTTTCAGGATCTGCCAGGAATCCCTCACCAATATCGCCCGTCATTCACGGGCTTCCGGGGCATGGGTGAGGTTATCGAAAAAAAAAGGCGCAACCGTGCTTGAGATAAGGGATAACGGGATCGGCATGTCTCATGAGACAATGACCAGAGACGATGCTTTCGGCCTGATGGGGATAAGGGAACGGGCCTTGACGGCCGGAGGTACGGCGGAGATTAAATCCACATCCGGAAAAGGGACCAGGGTGGTGGTGAGGATACCATGCACGGTATCATAGGGGCTTACACCAGATTATGCCTGATTGCGTACCGGATTAATTCGGCATTTGTTTCCATACCCATTTTTTCTAAAATTCTTTTCCTGTATGTGCTTATGGTCTTATCACTCAAGCACAGGTCTTCGGCAATTTCCTTGACTGTTTTACCTGATGCGAACATGCAGAGAACCTGGTATTCCCGGTTGGAAAGGCTTTGATGCAAGGGCCTTTCGGCATTTCTATCCAGCCTGGATGCCAGGGCCTCCCCCAATGATTCGCTGACGTAGTGTTTGTTTGCGGCCACTTTTCTTATGGCGGTGATAAGCAGATCCGGCGCGCTGTCCTTGGTAAGGTAGCCGCAGGCCCCGGCTGCAAAAACCCGTTCTGCGTACTGGCTCTCCGGGTGCATGCTTAAAACCAGGACCCGGACCTTTTGCTTGCTGGCATTTATTGCTTTTAAAAGTTCGATGATGTTCGTATCCGGCATGGAGATGTCCAGCACAATCACGTCGGGTTTTACGCGGCCAAGCATCTCCATAACCGTATCGCCGTTTTCCGCCTCGGCCACCACAATCATGTTCGGTGTATCCGAGATAATCTGTTTAAGCCCTTCCCGGACAACGGCATGATCGTCCGCAATCATAATTTTTATCATGGCCGGTCTCTCCTGACTTTTAAATAACTAATTTTTAACAGATTGATATCATTTAAAAGTTGTTTTTGGATATAGTGGCGTTCAAAACGCCATAAAAAGCTTTTAAGCAACTTCATAATTGACGTTACAATTGTAGGGATTCTTTCCCGCCAATTGCCGGGTAAGAAACCCGGCCTGCTTTATATAAACCGCTTTTTTCACCAACACGCTCGACGGCTTCGTAAAAAGAGCCGTATACAAGGCGCGCAAGCCGGGAAAGGCGGAGGCGTACTTTCCGTACGTTGAGCATTTTCCCGGCGAAGCGCAACGCCGTAGACGGCCTTTTTACGAAGCCGTCAGTTTCGCATGCTGGTGACCGGCGCGGGAAGCCGGCCGCCTCTTTTCAGGAAATCCGCCGATGAAAAGGGATTTACGGCCATGACCGGCGCGCTGCCGAGGAGACCCCCGAATTCGACGATGTCGCCCGCCTGTTTACCCGGTACCGGAATCACACGGACTCCGGTTGTCTTGTTGTTGATGACGCCGATGGCAAGCTCGTCGGCGATGATGGCGCAGATGGTTTCAGGCGCAACATCGCCCGGTATGGCGAACATGTCGAGTCCCACGGAGCAGACTGCGGTCAGGGCTTCGAGCTTGTCGAGTCCCAGCGCGCCGGACATTACGGCCTCTATCATCCCCGCGTCCTCGCTAACCGGTATAAATGTGCCGCTTAAGCCCCCAACGTTTCCACTCGCCATGGCGCCCCCCTTTTTCACCGCGTCCATGAGCAGGGCCACCGCGAGGGTTGATCCGTGAGCGCCTGTTTTTTCAATGCCGAAGGCCTCTATGACTCTTGCAACCGAGTCACCGGCGGCCGTGGTGGAGGCAAGCGAGATATCAACTATTCCAAAGGGTATTTCCAGGGCTGCGGCGAGTTCCCGGCCCACCAGTTCGCCTGCGCGGGTTATCTTGAATACCGTCCGCTTGATTATTTCCGAGAGCCCCGTAAGATCGCAGTCCCGGTTTTTCTCCACAACGGCCCGGACCACTCCCGGGCCGCTGATGCCGATGTTTAATGTAAAATCCCCCTCGCCCACACCGTGAAAAGCCCCGGCCATGAACGGGTTGTCCTGGGGCGCGTTGGTAAACACCACGAACTTCGCACATCCGATAGCATTTTTACTTTTTTTCGCAGTTTCAAGGAGCATTTTTCCAATAAGGTTAATTGCGTCGAGGTTCAGACCTGCCCGAAATGAGCCGACATTTAAAAAGGAACATACCCTTTCGGTGCCTGATAAAACATCCGGCAGGGCGTCGATTAATACCCGGTCGGACATGGTCATCCCCTTTTCAACCAGGGCGCCGAAACCGCCGATAAAATCTATGCCCGCATCTCTGGCCGCCATATCTATGGTTTCAGCCATCTCAACGAAGCGTTCATGGATGGCGTGTGGCTCCATGATCAGGCTGACCGGGGTGATCGATATCCGCTTGTTGACAATCGGTATCCCGTATTTGATTTCGAGTTTTTCGGCTTCGGTCACCAGTCGCCTGCCGAAAGAGGATATCCGATTGTGAACTTTTTTTCTGAATGCCTCAAAGTCGCTGTCAATGCAGTCTTTGAGGTTTATGCCTACCGTGGTTGTGCGGATATCCAGGTGCTGGTCTAAAATCATGCTGGCGGTTTCATAAATTTCCTCAACCGTAATCGTCATTTTAAATCCTGTGCATCATTTTAAAGATGTTTTCATGCTGGAGCTGGATCCGGACGGAAAGATCTTTTCCGATTTTTTCCACGGCGGTCGCGATCTCGCCCATGGACTCTTTCGAATCGCCTATGTCCACCAGCATGGTCATGACAAAATAGCCGTCCCCCATGATTCTCTGGTTTATATCCTCGATGTTTATGTCGGTTTTAAAAAGATAGTCGGAAATTTTCGCGACAATCCCTTTTTTGTCCTCACCTATCACGGTGATGAATAATAATTGTCTTTCTTTCATGTCTGCCTCTTTAAATGACTATGGACAATGGAACCCTGAACCCCCATAAGAGATATTGCCCCCTATGGTATTGTATCAACAAGTGAAATACTCGGAAATCGGCCTGGATCAGTGTGGGGCAGAAACTTTGCCGCCGAAAACCGGTTCATGAAATCCTGGTTGACGTTTAATTCCAGATAGGTGATCCGGCCCCTGATTTTTTCGGCTTGTGCCAGGACCTCCCGCGATCGGAGCATCCGGGACGCTCCGCCCAGGGAACTGTTTCCGAGAACCGTAAACCGGTTTTTGGGCAGGTCGGGCAGCATGCCGATGGCGATGGCCGATTCCGGCCGGATAAAGGAGCCGAAGGTGCCGGCCACAAAAAAGGTGCTTATATCCTTAAATTCAATCCCCACATAGTCGGTTATGGTTTCCAGTATGGTGTACATCGCGGCCTTGGATCTTATGAGACTGTCGAGATCCACCTGGCTGATAATAAGATCACTGCCGGTTGCGGATATCTCCGCCGGCACGACGACAACACCGGCAATGCCGCTGCTCTCGGTAAAATGCTTTCCGCAGGCTTTAGGGACGATCCGGCCACGGATATCCACCATGCCGGTGAGGAAAAGTTGTGCCGCAAGGTCGATCATGCCCGAACCGCAGATCCCCGCAGCAGGCCCGTCCCCTATGGTATGAATCCGGATATTGCCGCTGCCATTCTCGATGGTCACCGAGTCGATGGCGCCCGGGGCGGCCGTCATGCCGATGGCCGACATGCCTCCCTCCAGGGCCGGTCCGGCTGCTCCGGCGCAGGCTACCAGCCAGTCCCGGTTGCCTATGAGAACCTCGGCGTTTGTCCCCACATCGACTAAAATCGCCACATCCTCGATATCCCCGAATCCTGCAAAAATCGCGCCTGAAATCAGATCCCCTCCAAAATAGCTGCCCACGCCCGGCACGATAAAGACCCGGGCCGTATCGCAAAGGCAGAGCCCAAGATCGGATGCCTTAAAGGCGCCCGGCGTGTTAACCGCCGGAATATAGGGTTCACGTATAATATTGGCGCACGGGATGCCGCAAAAGAGGTGGGCCATTGTCATATTGCCGGATACCGTTGCGAGAAACACGCGGTCCGTATCAATGCCGGACTGTGTGCAAATGGCCTGAATCTCGCTGTTTATCCCCTCTATGATAAGCCTGTTAAGTTTTAAAAGACCGTTGGGAGTGTCGGTGTAATGTATCCTTGCAAGGATGTCCGGGCCAACGGCCGTCTGGGGATTATCGAAGCCCGATTCGGCCAGTGTGCGGCCGGATTCAAGGCAGACCAGCCTCATAACCACGCGCGTGGTGCCGAGGTCAATTGCAAGCCCGGCCGCAGGTTTAAAGTCATCCGGCGTAAGAATTTCGACCAGTTCACAGATGCCGGAAGCCTTGATACAAACGCATTTTAAACAAAAACTCCCGTCGCGCAGGGCTTGCGGCAGTTTTTTTAAAATATCCAATCCGATTTTAACCGGACCGCCTGTTACAGTCTCAAGTGCTTTTATGAGCCGGTCGGCGTCCGCCGTGTTGTCCGATAGAGACGGGGTTTCAAGCCGCACCGGCAGTATCCATCCGGCCGGTTTTTCTTCCATCTTTATTTCATCTCCATGCGCTTTTAGCCCGCCCGCTTTTCTATTTCAGCCATGATGGCCGTCAGGGCTTCGCCGGCCCTTTTCTGAATGATAAACGTACTCACACTCTCTGTAAGGGGGGTCGGTTCCGGGTTTATCTCTATGATTTTCGCGCCGGACTGATGGGCGATCATCGGCATGAAGGCCGCAGGCTGGACAATGGCCGATGTTCCGACCACCAGCATGACCTCGCAGGCCCGGGCTTCCTCACGGGAGCGGATAAGCGCTTCTTCGGGTATGGCTTCTCCGAAAAAGACGCAGTCGGGCCTGAATATCCCGCCGCATTCGCATCTGGGAGGGAGTACGTCCATGTTTACGCTTATGGTTTCCTTCCGGTTCCCGCAATCCATACACGTAAGCCATGCGAAGTTTCCGTGAAATTCTATGACGTCAGTATTCCCGGCCTTCTGGTGCAGGCCGTCTATATTCTGGGTGATGACGGTTTTTAATATCGAAAGTTCTTCAAGGCGTGCAAGGGATGTATGGGCGCTGTTGGGGACGGCTTTTTTGAGCACACCCCGCATCTCGGCCATCAGGGTATTCCAGACCCGTGCCGGATCTTTCATGAATGTCCGGATATGGCCGACCTCCATGGGATCAAATTTTTCCCACAGCCCGCCCGGCCCCCGAAATGGCGGGATTCCGCTCTCCACCGATATCCCCGCGCCTGTCAGGGCAATGACATGTCGGGTTTTGGCGAGCATTTCGGCTGCTTTAGCAATAAGATCATTCATGGGTCTATACTTCCATCACGGTATCCGCGCCCACGGCAAAGCACTCCAGATCCCGGCCTTCATCTTCGATCAGCCGTCGGCAGTGCCCGACCATCTCGTCGACTTCCTCGTCCGTCCGCTCCTGGTTCAGGTGGAACAGGCCCAGGCTCTTGACGTCTGCTTCAAGCGCCAGTTTCAGGGCGTCCGTGTATGTAGAATGTCCCCACTCAATGCTTGATTTGTATTCCTCCGGCAGGTATTCGGCGTCGTGGATCAACAGATCCGCCTCCTTGCAGATTGAAATATAGTTGTAAAAGCGGAGGCCCCCGGGATGGATATAGCCCAGTTCATTGTCGGTCAGAAAGATGAAAACCTTCCCGTCCTCCTCGAACCGGTACCCGCATCCGCCGTTGGGATGGGAAAGCGGGATGGGGGTTATGCGAACGGACCCGATATCAAACGCTTCGGGACAGCCTTTCCTGTAGATAACCGTTGCGGTCAGATCGGAGTACCTTACGGGAAAATGCGGCGGCCGCATGAGCTTGGTGACGATCGATTCCACGTATTTTCCGGGAAACGGGCAGCGGTGCATCAGGATTTCCGACTCTTTCCGGTACAGGGGCTTAAAAAAGGGGAATCCCATCAGGTGGTCCCAGTGGGAATGGGTGAAGATGAAGTTGAAGACATGCCGGTCTTCTTTTATCAACTGGTTGCCCAGACGCCGGATACCCGTGCCGGCATCCACGATAATCAGGTCATTGCTGTTTGTCCGGATCTCAAGGCAGGTCGTGTCACCGCCGTATTTCAGGTATTGACGCCCTGATACCGGAATGGAACCACGTGATCCCCAGCATTTGATATACATGCATTCCCCTTACCCGGATCAAGCCGGGGCGTTGTGATTGAGGACGGCGTCAAACATTTTGAAGGCGGCCTCTACCACGGGCGCGTCTTCAGGCAATTCAATGGTGGGCCGTCCGGCACGGTCGAATTCATACACGGTATCGTCCGCCGGCAGCACACCCGCAAGCTCGACCCCTGCCTGGTCCAGGGCGTTGATTACTTCATCTGCAGGAGTGTCCTTTGACTGGTTCAAAACCACATAGCTCTTACCCACTCCTATACTCAGATTTCGGGCAAGCTCATATATCCTTATGGCTGCCTGGAGTCCGCGCCTGGAAGCATCCGCGACGATAAGCAGGATATCCACATTTTTCGTGGTCATCCTGCTTATATGTTCCATGCCCGCCTCGTTGTCCATGACGATATAGGGATAATTGCCGGAAAGTCTGTCCAGAAAATTTGTCAGCAGGGTGTTTGCCGCGCAATAGCATCCCTGGCCCTCGGGCTGCCCCATGACGATTAAATCAAAATCCCTGCTTTCAATGACCGCCTGTTCCATGCGCATGGACATGAATACATCCTTTGTCATGCCGGAGGGAACCTTTCCTTTTTTCATTTCTTCGCGGGCGGTGCCTAATGTGTCGGTTACTTCAAGGCCCAGGACTTCGTTCAGGTTGGCATTGGAATCGGCATCCACTCCCAGGATCGGGGTCCTGCCTGTTTTAATGAAATATTTTATCAGCAGGCCGGCAAGGGTTGTTTTGCCCGTTCCTCCCTTACCGGCCAATGCGACCGTGTATGACATTTATGATCAATTCCTTTTGTTTGATTTGTTTTTTAAAAGAATTAAAATAATTTAAGCGAGATCGGTGAAACAGTCAAGAATCTTTTGTGCATCCGATATACGATATAAAATCAGTTTGGAGTTCAATATCGCTTGGCCGTGTCCTTAATAAATACACCTGCCACTGCTCTCGCATCCGGGTCAGGACGGTTCTATCAGTTTTCCGACTGCGGAGATGATGGCCATAGGCGTCAGTTTTCCCGTGTTGAGGATCAGGTCATAGTTTTCAGGGTCATCAATGTCGGCGTAGAAATACTTGCGGGAAAATGCGTGCCGGTCTGATTCAGACTTTAAAATCATGCGCCGAGCCTCGCCTTCCGAAACTCCCTGCTGCCCGGCAAGCCTTTTTATCCGGGTTTTCCGGGGGGCTATGATACGGAGACAAAGGGTTTGTTCGTGTCGGAGGATAAAATGCGCGCCCCGGCCGATGATGACCGCTTTTCCGTGTCGGGCAATGGTGCTGATTACCTTCATGAGGTGCTTGAGATACTGGTCCGGCCATAAATGCCGGTCCTCGATAAGGGTGGCGATTGATTCCTCCAGGAGATTGAGCCCCTTTTCGTCCACGGTTTCCAGGATGCGTGCATTGATATGGGCGCTTTCGGCCATTTTCTGCATAATATCCCGGCCAAACAGGGTAAATCCCAGGGATTCAGCCAGCATGGCCGCAATTTTATCGCCTTGGCTCCCGGGCTGACGTGATACGGTAATTACCGAAACACCTTGCTTTTCCGCCCGTTTTTTCCCTTTTGTCGATAACTGCCATTGATGTATCTGCTCTTCGACCATCTTTTCAATGGTCCGTCCCTTCGTGGCTTGCATCTCTCTTCCTCCTTTTATTGCCATGGTTAACGTCACTGGAGGGTTGTTCACGCTTTTCGCCGGTGCGGCCATGGCTTACGCATCGACAAACCGGTCACTCTGAATCAGGTGACATGACAGCCTTTGCGAAGTGCCCCCCTTTTTTCCGTGCCAGATCCAGGTATGCGGGCATTGACAGAACGTCTCCGGTATGATCAAGCCCTCTAAACAGGAGGGAATCCCAGGCCACCATGTCCAGTACGTCGAAAAAGTAGCGCATGGTAAGAAGCATGCCGTCAAACAGTTTTTTCCCTTTTGTCGCCCCAACGGCTATGATCAGGCCCTTTCGCTTCGGGACCCATTGGTTATAGGGCGTTTTATCGATCCAGTATTTTTTGACCCAGAGCGACTGGCACCGGTCCATGAATATCTTGACATGGGCGCTGACCGTATAAAAAAAGATCGGTGTCGCGATGATCAGGCCCTTTGCGGCTATAATCCGGTCCCGAATTTCCTGGAAATCGTCTGAAATGGAGCATTCGCCATTCTTTTTGCATCCGTATATTTCAAGGCAGGGTGAAATCCGGTAGTCCCTGAGCACGATTTTTTCGACATTGGCGCCGGCCGCAATGGCGCCGGCGACTGCCTGATCCAGAAGCGTCGCCGTGTTCCCCTTCCGCCTGGGGCTTCCGTAAAGGGCTATGATATCAGCCATTAAATTGTTCCCGTAGAGTTTCAGATAATAAATTTGGCGGCTTCGTAAAAAGCTTTTTATGGCGTTTTGAACGCCACTGTATCCAAAAATAACTTTTAATGATACCAGATTATTAAAAATCAGTTATTTGGGAGAAGTTTTTTACGGTGTCGTCAGCACAAGCCCGACCGGGCAATGATCAGAGCCGTATACGGTGTTGTCGATAAACGCTTCTTTGAGCCATCCGTTTTCAATGATGTCGGATGTGACGAAAAAATAGTCGATCCGCCACCCCGCGTTTCTATCCCGTGCCTTGAACCTGTAAGACCACCACGAATATTTCACCGTATCGGGGTGGAGATGTCTGAACGTGTCCACGTATCCCTGTGCTACGATTTTATCTATCCATGCCCGTTCCACAGGTAGAAAGCCGGACCGTTTTTCATTGGCTTTCGGATTTTTCAGGTCGATCTCATTGTGGGCCGTGTTAAAGTCGCCGGTGATGATCAGGGGGCGGCCTTTTTCTCTTTCAATTTGGCAGGCGTCGAAAAAATCATGATAGAAATCAAGCTTGTAGGCAAGGCGTTCCTCGTTCATCTGGCCGTTGGGAAAGTATACGTTAAACAGAGTGAATGCATCAAAGTCGATCCTTAAGATTCTGCCCTCTTTATCATAGCGCTCAATCCCGATTCCGTTAGCGACCGCCCTGGGCGATACCCGGGTCCACGCCGCCACGCCGCTGTAGCCCTTTTTTGTGGTGCATTCCGACCAGATGGCATCGTAGCCCGGTATGTTTTTCGCTTCTTCGGGCAACTGGTGGTTTTGTATCTTGCTCTCCTGAATCATGAAGACGTCGGCGTCCAGGTTGTTAAATGTATCGTGGAAGTTTTTTTTGAGAACGGCCCTGAGGCCGTTTACGTTCCATGAAATCAGCCGGAATTGGTTAGTTGACACGGATTTTTCCTTTCAGGGGCTATGTTTTTTCAGGCGATACACCCCGTAGTCTTGCGGATCAGTGTACTCAATTCCTGGTATAGTACAGCATAGGAAAAGCAGTTTGCGGCGATTGCGTAATTCTGCTCCACCATCCTTGTGCACAGGTCGGCATCGCCCAGCACCCGCCTGGCCTCGTTTACCGCCTGGTCGGTTACAAATCCGTCTATTTCAATGACTGAAAATCCCATGGGCTTTATGTCTTCAGCATAGATCGAATAGGTGTTTACAACAATTGGTTTTTTGAAGTAGACGGCCTCCAGGAAGGCATTGCCAAAGCCCTCATAGGTGGACGGGTAGGTTACGAGATCCGCATGGGGATAGATATCGTCAAGTGTGTAGATCTTCCTGCCGTCCTCCGTGGTTCCCCTGTGATCGCCGATTATATCGGAAACAAAGACCGTATCAACGCCCATGAGTTTGGAATAATCACGGATCCGGTATTCATACTGGTGGCCCTCGTCTCCGGACGCATGAGAGATTACAAGCTTTGCCGGCATGTCCAGCCTGCGAACCAGTTCTATGGCATGCTCGATCCCTTTTCTTTTAACCACCCGCGTGGGTTGAAGTACCAGGCATTCATCATCGGCTATTCCCAGGGCATGGCGGACATCCGATGCATAATCATCCACCGGCGGCGGCGGTTTCGAGAAATCCATGACATTCGGGATGATTGTCGAGGCGATCCCGGTCCTGTAGCTGAGCTGGTTGCAGGCCGAGGTATTGATCACAACATGCTCGATACAGGGGAGGCTGGGAGGAAAGGCCATCTTAAGGTAATCCCGGACCGCATTGGTCAAAAAACGCTGGCGTTCCCAATAAAAATCATGGTGGTGGGCGATAGTGGGCATGTTGATTTCGCTCAGCAATTCCGTCATGGCCAGGCCCAAGGGGATGTTAAGGGGGATGGTCAGTGCGTTTTCAATTACCAGAAGTTCGATATCAAAGCGGGAGATAAATTCATAGAGGTGGTCCTTGAGTGTTTCTTTTATGGACTGGATGCGGTCGGTTACATATCGACCCCTGCCAAACACACCGTAGACGGTTTCGTTGATCTCGGCAATTTCAGGATGCTGGAAATGTGCCTCCGGTACCAGGTAGGATCGATCCTCGGGCCGGTCGAGTTCTCCTGCGAAATAGAAACATGTAAAGCCCTGCTTTTCAAAGACCTCCACCCATTTTTCCGTTTCCAGTGAAACACCGTCGGTACCCATTAACCGTGTGGAAATAAAACCCGCATTATGCATCTGACCGCATTTCTTGCAATAGGCCATATGGTCCCTCCCTTGTTGTATGATGGCAAATAGTTTAATGAGGATATCAGATAACTCCCGGTGGTGACAAGGAAAAAACCGGTGGAAAACGGAATGTTTTTTTGTGGTGTGGCTTGAAATTGTTTCTTGACAATGCCTTGAATTGCTATCATAAAAATCAGAACAATATTAATCCGTCTTGGACACGTAATATCGGTATTTACGGGCTTTAAGGCCAACCGAACAGAAAAGGGGGCGTATCCACATGCTCGACGTCAAGGTCAACATTTTAAAAAATCGCTTGTATATCACTCTCGGCCGGATCCCGAAGAACCGTGTGAACGGTGCGCACTTAACCATTGAAAAGGCTTTGATCAACCTTGCGCCCGGCTTTACCTGCATCACCCGGGTGGTCGATATCCGGGACGTGGATGAAAAGGATATCGCCGAAATCATGAAAGTCCAGGGACTGCTCGAGGAACACGGCATGGCCATGGCCGCAAGGGTGGGGGCCGAGCACGGCAAGGAGATACTCACCTTTACAGGTAAATCCGTGGGATATGCCGCCTTTACCGCAAAGACCATAGACGAGGCGGAACGGCTTCTCGACGAGTGGGAATCGGAACAAAAGGGTGAGGCGGCCGGGCAGGTGCAAGCCTGACCGCTTAGTATGCAATCTTTATCAGGTTATTATAAGGGGGCGCCGGACCGCTTTTTCTTTTTACCGGGAATGCGGGAGGCGTTAACATTCAGGATAAAATGGCGAGGAGGATTTTTATGAGTGCAATGGAAGAAACTTTGAAATTCATGCCCCAGATCCAGAGAATCCGGCTTTTTTCCTGCCTTTCAAGCGATGAATTGAACACCCTTTTGTGCATCTCCACCCTGATCGAATACAATAAAGGCGAAAAAATAGTCTTCCAAGACGAAATCGGTGACGCTCTTTTCGCCGTTGTCCGTGGCGCGGTGGACGTTTCCATCAAGGACATCTCGGACAATGACGTGGTTATTTCCAGTATAAAAAGCGGAGAGGTTTTCGGAGAGGCCGCGATATTCATGACGGCCCGGCGCACCGCTTCCATCACTGCGGCAACCGATACCACCGTTATCCGGATCAAGCGCAAGGACCTTCTTTCCTTTTTTCGTTCAAATCCCCAGGCGGGAAACAAGATATTGACGCTTATCATCCTGAGCCTGTTGAAGAAGCTGAAAAACACCAATGAAGATCTGGTCCTGGAAAAGCAGTCGGATATTGATTTCGACTATGTCGATAACATGGTCCAGGAATTCATCTCTGAAACAGGCCATGACGACTGCCAATGAACCGGTTTGAGTAGTGGCTGAATGGAAACCCATCGGTCGCTTCCCCAAACGATCTCAAATGTCCTCCTCGTTCCCACGCTCCAGCGTGGAAACGCTACCACACCCATCAGCGGGCACACATCGGCATATACTCAGCAAGGTTGATGATCTCGTAAAAAGTCAGGCAACCCGGTAAAGATGGCTAAGTAGAAAGTTCCATATACAAGGCGTAGCGCGAAAGCGGAGGCATACATATAGTATTCCGAGCATTTCGCGACCCGCTACAACGCAGTAGATGGGACTTTTTACGACGCCATCAAGGTTATAATTTGTGATATTGGGATTATCTATTACCCTGTGGAATTTTCAATATCATCTTGACATCTGGAAAAGCAATTGATAGGAGAATTCCTCTTAAAGTAAAATTCACACCTCAGAGCTTGGTGCGGTTAAACAGGTAATTTCAAACTGCGGAATTGTGAGTTTGTTGATTCAATTCTTTATTTTGAAAATATATATTTGGTGAGAAAAATACCATTTCAATTAGAAATATAAATTAGGCCATCAAATTAATCTACAAGAGGAGAAAACTATGATTAAGCCACTTGGTTCCGACAAATTAATGCCGCTTTACGTTGCAGACGACGCAAAACGCGCCGAACTGCTCAAAGAAGCCGAAGGCCTGCCTTCAATCGTTATCAGCTCTGCCGCTGCCGGCAATGCCGTCATGCTGGCCGGCGGTTACTTTACCCCGCTGACAGGCTACATGAATGTTGCAGATTCCATGAGCGTTGCCAAGACCATGAAAACAACCGGCGGTCAATTCTGGCCAACCCCGGTTCTAAACGTTGTTGAAGACGCTTCAGCCATCAAGGGCGCAAAAAGAATCGCCCTTCTTGATCCCAACGTTGCAGGCAATCCGGTTATCGCTATTCAGGATGTTGAATCCATTGAAGAATTCACAGCTGACCAGATGGCCGAAATAACCAAAGAAGTCTACGGCACCGATGACATGGATCATATCGGTGTAAAAACATTTAATTCCGTTGGCAAAACATGCATCGCCGGTCCGGTTCAGGTACTCAACTACTCATATTTTGATAAAGAATTTGCCGGCACATTTAAAACCGCCGTTGAAATCCGTGAAGAAATGGGCAAACTCGGCTGGGAAAAAGTGGTTGCCTTCCAGACCCGTAACCCGATGCATCTGGCCCACGAAGAACTCTGCCGCATGGCTTATGAAGATGAAAAAGCCGATGGTATCCTGATCCATATGCTGCTGGGCAAACTGAAAAAAGGTGATATTCCTGCTGACGTTCGTAATCAATGTATTCATAAAATGGTCGAAGTTTATTTCAAGCCCAACACCGTGCTGATCACTGGTTACGGCTTTGACATGCTTTATGCCGGTCCCCGTGAAGCCGTTCTGCATGCCTGCTTCCGCCAGAACTGTGGTTGTACACACCTGATCGTTGGTCGTGATCATGCCGGCGTTGGCGACTACTATGGTCCGTTTGATGCGCAGACCATTTTTGACAACATCTCAAAAGACGACCTGCAGATTGACATCTACAGAGCAGATCATACCGCTTATTCCAAGAAACTGGATAAGGTTGTCATGATGAGTCGCGTTGAAGGTCATACCAAAGAAGACTTTGTTCTTCTTTCCGGAACAAAAGTTCGTGAAATGCTCGGTCAGGGAATCAAACCGCCGAAAGAATTCTCACGCCCGGAAGTTGCAGACATCCTGATCAATTACTATCAGTCTTTAAAGTAAGCAATCAGTCTCTTAAGTTTTTTAAAAACTGATCGAAATTTGATGATCTCGTAAAAAGTCAGGCAACCCGTTAAAGATGGCTAAGTAGAAAGTTCCATATACAAGGCGTAGTGGTGTCGCGAAAGCGGAGGCATACATATAGTATTCCGAGCATTTCGCGACCCGCTACAACGCAGTAGATGGGACTTTTTACGACGCCATCAAATTTAAAGCCCGCTCTTTTTTTAAGAGCGGGCTTTTTGGTTTGTGCATGGGAATCTGCCCTCAAATTTGGCAAACTTGGGTTAGCTGGCCGAGCAGTCCTTGATGCCAGCCATGGGCAAACCTCAATGCGGGGGGCTACGCTTACATGGAAATGCTCCTTTTGCCGGTCCATTTTTCAATGCGGCCCAGGGTTCGGATAATGGCGGCTGGCGGGGTGAAGCGCAATCCTAAAAAACGCCAGGAAATAAACTCGAGGATAATTTCCTCCGGCGCAATTGGTTCCATGTAGGCGAAATCGGTATTCATGGGGCCTGATTTCAGGATGCCCCGCACATATACCGGAAGATCCGAGGCTTCCAACGCTTCGGCCCGGGCATCAACGTCTTTTACTATAAAACCCAGGTGCTGGAGCACGGTTTTGCCGTCCGGTCCGAGGCTTTTCGTGTAAAAATCCGAGCCCTCAAGCGGCTCCAGCAGCTCGATTTCAAATCCTTTAAAATGGGCAAGCCCCATTTTGCCGGAAACGGTTTTTTTCTTTCCCCTCTCCTTCCAGAGCATCGGCGCGCCCTCTGCAATGAAAAATGGGCCGATTCCTTTTGCCTCGTATTTTTTCGCGGCCTCGATCACGTCGGGCACCACGAGTCCGAGCTGGTGGATTTCAGGAAAATCATGTTTTTTCCTGAAATCAGCGGCAATAGAGTTTACCGCGCCCGTAAAATCGTTTTCCCTGAGCAGGTCCTCAAAAAAGATCATGGCTATTCCTTTTTGTTTTCGCGTGACGGCAAATAAACCTTTTGCACCCAGGTTTTGATTTTTTGCAGGGCGGTATCCTGATCGATTATAGTTTTCCATCCAAGTTCGGTTTTTGCCCGGGTGCAGTCAACATCGTTGTTTTTACCCATCACCCCTGCGGCAAGGCGGGTCAGGGGAGGGCGGATTCCCAGGGGCGCACACATTGTCTCGCAAAGGCTCCCCAGGCGCCACGCAATTTTAAACGGAATGCTTGAAAACGGCTTTTTCCCCACCAGGCCCCCTATGAATTCAAGGTACTCCTTCCAGGTAATGTCGTAATTATCCCTGAAAAAATAGGTGTGGCCGGCCGCGATATCCGAGGTTGCCGCCAAAATTGCGCCTTCTGCCAGGTTGTCGACATAAATAAACGCTCCCGGCGCCTTGCCGCCGGAAATCAGGGGAACAGGCCCCCGCAGAAACGCTTCTATGATCTCGGTTACCCAAACGCTTTTCGGACCCGTGACATTGGCGGGCCGGATGATAGTAAATTCCATGTTGTTTTTATTGCAAACATCAGAGACCAGGTCTTCGGCCTCTATTTTGGTGTCGCAATAGGGCACACCGCAATATTTCCGTGCCGTGTTTTCCGTGGCGCCGAGAAGGTCGACTCCGAGCCCCATTGCCGCCACGGACGAAAAATAGATAAATCTCTTGATATTGCCCCTGCATTCTTCCAGCAGATTTTTTGTCCCGCCCACCATGATTGTCTCGAATTGTTGCCGTGTTCCCCAGTCGAGTGTGCGGGTGGCGAGATGAAAGACCGTGTCCATGCCGTCGGCGATACCGCGCAGGGTCTCCGGTGCGGTAAGGTCTCCCCTGACAACCTCCATCCCGTCATCTTTCAGGCCGGCGGTATCTTCGGCAGGAAGGAACAGACCCCGGACCTCGTGACCCTGTTTGAGCAGTTGTTTCGCAAGGTGCGAGCCGATAAATCCGCCCGCGCCGGTAATCAATGCTTTCATATATCTCACTTCTCCCGGTCATTGTGTATGGAATAACTCTGCCGGCGGCTTTGTAAAAAGAGCCGTATGCAAGGCGCGCGAGCCGGGAAAAGCGTAGGCGTACTTTTTGTACGTCGAACATTTTCCGGTTCGCGCAACTCTACAGACGGCCTTTTTACGAAGTCGCCATCATAGTTCGGTGAATGCCTGGTAAAACATGACAGTAGCCGGGCTGGTGGCCTCGGGGTCCGTGATCACGTTGATACAGGCCGGTTTTCCCGAATCAATGGCCCGTTTTATGGCCGGGATGATTTCGTCGTCCTTTGTCACAAATTCGCCGTAACCGCCGAGGCCTTCCACCATTTTTTCATAGTGCCGCAATCCGAGCTCCGAGCAGGTACACCTGTCCGCCCCGATGCTCATCTCCTGGGAATGCTTTATCATCCCCCAGGCGCAGTCGTTGTTGACAATACAGATGATGGGGATATTGTGCCTGACCGCCGTATCGAATTCCATGCTGTTAAACCCGAACGACCCGTCTCCGTTTAAGACAATGACCGGCTTATCCGGGTGGATAAGCTTTGCCGCAATTGCAAAAGGGATTCCAGTGCCCAGGCACCCGAGAAGCGCCCCGGCCGTAATCTGTACCCCGGCCCGGTGGGATGAAAGAAAACCGGCAAGGCCGTAATAACTCGTGTCCCCTCCATCAGCGACATAATAGGCGTCGGTGCCGAATACCTCCATTATTCTCGATACCAGCCGGATCGGATGGATGGGGTCGGACGGAGTGTCACGCTTTTCCAGCTCCGAGATCATAAATGCGTTGTACGCGTTTTTAAGCTTTTTAAGCCATTGTCCGTGGTCTCGTTTTTTTACCTTTGTAACGAGCCCGGCCAATACCTGGCCGCAGTCCCCGACAAGCCCCACGTCCGACGGCCGGTTTCTGTCGATCTCGTGTTCCGCGATATCAATGCGCACCACCTTTGCCTGGGGAAAAAGCTTTGTGGCCTGCATGACCCAGTTGAGCCTGATCCCGGCAAGGACCACGACGTCCGTCTGGGGGATGCCGGTCATGACGCCGGTAAAGCCGCCGTCGTTGATGCAAAGCGGGTGATCATCGGGAAGAACCCCCCGGCCGTTGTTGACAAGGGCGAACGGCATGCCGGTTTTTTCTATAAAGGCCGCTATGTCCTTGTCGCGGCCGCTCATGCCCACGCCGCTGCCACCGATAAACATGGGCCTTTTCGCCGAATCGATGATTTTAGCGGCGTCTTCAAATGCCGATTCATCCGGACACAGGGATGTTTTATGGGTTTTTTTAGGCGGCATAACTACTTTTTCCTCGTCCGTTTCCACAAAGAGGATGTCCGGGGGGAGCTCCAGAAAGACAGGCCCGGGACGGCCCGTGACGGCTTCCCGAAACGCGATGGCGAGGTATTCCGGAATCCTTTTTACATCATAGCAGGTTGCGCACCATTTTGTGACCGGCTTTACCATGTCCACCTGGTTCATCTCCTGGAGTGCCCCCTTAAGGTCGTCTTTTAACGGGTGACGGCCGCACAGTACAACGAGCGGCGCGTTATCAAGATATGCGTTTACGATTCCCGTCAGCGCATTGGTGAATCCCGGCCCGGCCGTGACCAGGCAAACACCCGGCTCGTTTTTATAAATCGACCATGCATGGGCCATCATGGCGGCGGCCTGCTCGTGGCGCACGTCAATGGTTTTCACCCCGTATTCGGTAAACCCGTCAAGGAGATTTTCAATATGACCGCCCGATATGGTGAATACCGTGCTTACCCCCTGGACTTGTTTCATGTATTTCGCGGCCAGATGCCCGCCGTAAATTTTTCCCATTTTTTCCTCCCGTAAATTCGGTTGATCGTAGGTCGGATTAGCGAAGCGTAATCCGACAATTCATCGCATAAGTCGCAAGAAGTCGTTGGTATGTTGTTGGATTACGGCCTGCGGCCTAATCCGATCTACGCTACTACATAACTAATTTCACGGCATCCTCAAACCATTGCGCATAAACGCTCATGCCCAGGACTTTCAGCTTCCCATCGGCCGCAGCGTTAAAGGATGCGTCCGGGCTCTTGCTGGTCATGACCGAAAAGGCAGTGTCCGCATCCTTCCAGACCAGGGCAGCGTCAAAATTAATAGTGTCGCCGGCGATTGTGGAAAATTTGCCTTTATCGAAGACGAAAAGCCGTGCATTCACGCCGTCCTCGGTCTTGATGAGGATTTTCGTTGATATTTTGCCGGTGAATTTTTTGAACGCGCCATTGGTGAAGGATGAGAACTTTAATACCTGGCCCAGCACGAAAAGCAGGATGGAAAACTTCATTTCTTTCTCCCTCTGTCCGGTTAATACGAAAGGATTAAAGACATTATTTAAAGCAAACGATGGTCTTCATGGCCCCGTGCTCTTTTTTGTTCAGGTTCACTTCGATCATTTTTTCGTAATCTTCGAGTGCAAACCTGTGGGTAACAAGCCTGTCGGCCTTGATCACGCCCCTTTTCATCAGGGTAAGGGCGATTTCAAATACGTTCTGTTTTTTGTTTTCAAAGTTCACCACGCCATAGGCGTAGACTCCCTTTATGGTCTGGAGTTTGAGCCAGAGCGGGGTGAGATCAAGCTTTACATCCCCTCCGATGCCCACCATGGAAAGGGTTCCCATTGCCGAAAGAAGGCGCATGCCTAAGTTTAAGGTGGATGCCGAGGCAACGGTGTCATATATCCGGTCAAACCCTCCCATGGGGATATCCATGCCGAGAAGCGGTTTGTAAATTTTTGCCCCGGTTATGGCGGCCGTGCGCTCGAAGACTTTATTTGCGGCAATGATTTCGTCCGCCCCGCACGCAATGGCAAGGTCTGCGGCATGGGGCGACGGTTCCATGACTGAAATGTGACAGCCGGAACCCAGGGCGCGGGCCGACTGGATTACAAGGTTGCCGATGACTCCGCCCCCTATGATAAGAATTTTTTCATTGCTTTGCGGCATGTTGTCAAAAACAGTCTGAAGGGCGACCGAAACCGGCTCGGTCATGACTGCGGATTCAAGCGCAAGTCCTTTGGGAACAGGGAAAAGTTGGCTTTTATGAGCAGTTAAATACGGGGCGAATCCGCCGTTTACGCCGCTGTTGATTCCCAAAAACATGCCGGGCGGAAGATTTCCTTCGGCGAAATTTTCGCAATTGGAGGGCCTTCCCGCAGCGCAGCTCCGGCAGGGTGGGGATATGCCCCGGGCCTCGCAGGCAAGACCTGGGTTTACGGTCACCCGGTCACCGGGTGAAAATTGCGTGACATCCGGCCCGGTTTCGATGATTTCGCCCAC